>JAEVYX010000089.1 GCA_023392515.1 Bacillota bacterium
GTACAAAACCTGATAAGGCGGATGACGGCAGCAAAAACGCGAGCCGAAAGCCAAGGGGTATTTATGTCAATATGAAGGAAATGATAAAGCAATAATTCAAATATATGTGTTAAGCAGGCTATTTTTACTCGAAAACAGCCTGTATTTGCAGGAACATAACAAAAATCCGTCTCTTCCGAGACGGATTGTGGTGAGCCCGGCGGGATTCGAACCCACGACCTTTTGATTCGTAGTCAAACACTCTATCCAGCTGAGCTACGGGCCCTTGCGCTGCTATTTTGTAAACAGCTTTTGTATTATAGCAAAGAGTGGGCGAAAAAGCAACATGTAGCCAAGAATTTTCTGATGTTTTTTATAAGGACGATATTTGCCAAACGGCGGAGGTTGTTTTGCCTGAAATGAGAAAGGCGGATAGGGAAGGCTTGCTTTTTTGTTCACCGTGTGAGACTATGGATATATACGGATGAAAAGAGAATGCTTGATGAATAAGTACGATACAGTGATGCTGGCAAAAGACTTGCCCGATGAAGGGCTGCGCAAATGGTCGGTTGGTACAATGCTGGAGCTATGTGATGATGATTGCTGCCAAGTGGAGATGTCCGGTAAAGATGGCGCCCCCCGATTTCTTGGCACATTGCCAAAGGAATGCTTGGAGGTTATTTGGCAGCGTGATTCCGGGCAATATGTTGGCAGGTTTGAGAAGCTTCTCTATATTTTTGATGAGATAAAGTGTTTGGTTGATAGGCCTGATACAGACTTTTCATGGTCGTCGTTTCGTAATGCAACAGAATTTAGCGAAACTTTTGATTTGCTGATTGAGAATATAAAAAAGGGTGTACCAGGTTCCATGGAGGAGATGCAACTTTTGTTTGCACCCACAAGTGACTTGCAGGATATTTCAATAGACAGCGGATGGAGTGGAAAGTACATAGAGATTTCAAGCAGATTTAACGAATACTCAAATTTGTAAAGGTCATTGGCGCTTAAATTCCAAGCGCCTCCATTCGTTTGGATTGGTACAAAATTTAAAAATGTTTTCGTCAATTGGAACAGCCCGCTTTGAAAAACGATTTCAAAGCGGGCGTTTTTATAGAATGTTTACGTTATGCCATTGTTACCTTTGTGCGTACTTTGGCATGGCTACGGGATAGATGTTTTTGCTGGCCAGAAAGTCCTGGACAATTCGAAGCGCTTCGCCAAAGCGCTGGAAGTGGACAACCTCCCGCTCCCGGAGGAATTTCAGGGGTTCGATAACATCCGGGTCATCCGCCAGGTTGATCAGCCATTCGTAGGTGGATCTTGCCTTTTGCTCGGCGGCCATGTCTTCGTGCAAATCCGCTACCGGATCACCCTTGGATTGAATATAAGCTGCGGTAAAGGGAACGCCGTCCGCGCTTACCGGGTATACCGCCTTGTCGTGATCGGCATAATAGCCGTCCATGCCTGCGGCCTTGATTTGGTCGATGCTTGCCTTCTGGGTCAATTGTTTTACCATGGTGCCGACCATTTCAAGGTGCGCCAGCTCCTCTGTGCCGATATCGTTTAATATGGCGCGGGCTTCGGGGGTGACCATGGAAAACCTCTGACTCAAATACCGGATCGATGCGGCCAGTTCTCCGTCCGGACCGCCGTACTGGGTGATGATAACCTTTGCCATGCGCGGGTCGGGGCGCTGGATCTTGATGGGGTATTCAAGCTTCTTTTCGTAAATCCACATTTACCGGCACTCCTCTCTGCGCAGGTTGAAATTAAAGCATGTCTCCCACGGCCAGGGGTCGCGGTTCCATTTCCAGGCGCCGCGGTTGTAGGACCGGAAGGAGTAGAGAGGGCCGTACATTTTTTCATAAAGCGCCCTTACCTGATCGGCCCGGGCTAAAATGCTGTTGTACCGGTTCAGCGCCTCCCCGTTCGTTGGGTGCGTATCCAAAAAGAGCTGAAGGTCTACCAGCATAAAATCCAGTTTGGTCAGCTCCCTAAAAATATCATCCCTATCCATTGTCATAACCTCCCTCGTGCATATGCCCGGGGCAGGGGCAGATCTTTTCCAAATTGGCATATTCCCGCTTCCAATATGGGCTGACAAGCTCTGTAAACACTGTGCCATATATCAATGATTCAAGGGGAGGCATGTTCCCGCAAAATTTTTGAAACGCCACATAAGCGGTTGCGAGCCATACATTCCGGATTGTTGTTTCCTGCGGAATGCAATGGCAGCCGTGTCTATCCTGTTGATCGGAAACGCAGCATTTTTCTCTGTCCTGCATTTCCGCCGCTAATTCATACAAGTGCATTCTCCTTTCTGATTGTACAGGGCCCAATTTATTATATTCCTGCCAAAAATCCGCGTTACGTGGCACTGCAGGCGGTATGGCCTGTATAATCAGAAAGAAGAAATCTCTGCGGCGGCTACGCTTCCGTTTCTTCCATGCTTTTGAGAAATTCCGCATACGTGCCCCGGAAAAGCACATTCATACTGTGCTTGGGCGGGCCTTCCAGCAGGCGCCCATCTGTAGCAAACCGGCCGCCGTGGGCAGGACAGTCCCACGTTTTTTCTGCCGTGTTGAAGTTAAGCTCCGTTGTCATATGGGTGCATGAGATATCAATAACGGTTACAATATCCTTTTCATCCCGGTATGCGCCGGCTTTTTCCCCTTGAAAGCGAATAGCCCTGCCCTCACCCTGTTTGAGATCCCGGTAGCTTTGCGTGCCTTCCACCTTGGATTTGATCAATTCGCCTACGGGGGTAAACACGTCTGTTACCAGCTTGCCAAGGGAGCTGGTCAGGTCCGGACGCTTTCTGGAGTAGATTTCCTCATATTCACAATTGCCGTTTATCACAAGGTCGGCAATCATCATTCCAGCCAGGGTACCCCGGGTCAGCCCCCATTTGCAGAAGCCCGCGGCGACATAGATGTTGGAGTGGTCCGAAAGACGGCCGATGTAGGGCACCTGGTCGGGGGTTTCATAATCCTGGGCGGACCATTTTGCCAAAACCTCCGAAACGCCTGCAATATCATTTGCAAATTGGATCAGGTTATCAAAGTGCTCCCCCATTTTTTCTTCTTCCCGGCCAGTAGCGTGGTTTTCCCCGACTAGAATTAAAATGCTCTTTCCGTTCTCCACGTGGGTCCGGATGGAGCGAGTCGGCTCACCCATGTTGATATAGCTGCCGTCGGGCCAGTTCCCTTTGGTAATTGCGGCAATGCCATAGTCCCTCGTGGCATACAGCCGCGCAAAAAACAGATTCGGCCCGTCGTAGATGGGGTATTGGGTGGCCTGTACCACATGCTTTGCCTTGATGGTGATGTCGTTATCACATCGGACGATGATAGGCTCCCCATCCTCTATTTCCATAGCTTTTGTATTGCAGTATATTTCGGCGCCCTTGGCTTTTGCGGCGGACGCCAGAGCGGTAACATAGCGGACAGCATGAAAAACCTGCTGGCTGCGGTACCCCAGCAGGCCCATGTTACCCTTGGGGAAATCGGAATCCGTAATCAGCGAAGCATCAATTTTCAGCTTTTGGGCTGTATCGTATTCCTGTTTCAAAATGTCTAGCTCGTTTTTCGCGCAGGCGTAAATGTAGGCGGTGCTTTCTGCCAGCTGGCAGTCAATTCTTTCTTTTTTTACGACATCCTGCACGAACCGGATGGAACCGGTCATGGAATCGGCAAAACGCTGGGCGTAGTCTCCGCCATACTTTGTGTACAGGTTATGGTAGATGATCCCGTGCTGGATGGTTACCTTGCCGGTGGTGTTGCCTGTTGTGCCGTCGCACAGCCCGCCCGCCTCGATCACGACAGGCTTTACGCCCTTTTGCGCAAGGCAGTAGGCGGTGGTGATGCCGCTGATGCCGCCGCCGATGATGAGCACATCGGCGGAAATGCTTTCTTCAAGCCGGGGGTATTTGTCTTTTGCTGCCGTCTTATTCCAATAGGAGAGGGTTTCGCTGTTCATACATGTTCTCCTTGACTTTTTACGGGTATGTTGCCCCAAATCAAGGATAACTAACAGGGGCGCATTACAATTGCGCAGAATCTAAAAGCCTGCTTAGCGCTGAAACTAGCAGGCTTTCAACCTATGAAGTTTAAGGGGTTATTTTACAGGCCGGGCGATAACCGGCAGTTCCCGTTCCCAATCCAGTCCCACCGGGATAAACGGCATCCAGCGTGCCACTTTGTGCCGTGTGTCGTTTTTTACAGAGCCGATCCAGTAGGTGTGCCAGTGTGCGCGGCGAATGTATGGTGGATGGCGGGCTGCATCCGCTGCGGCCGCTTCGTTCCATTCGCTCAGCACTGCGTTTTTGAATTTTCGAAGTACATTGCCTATCCGGAACCCGGCCTTCCAAACGCCGGTTGGGCCGAAGGATGCCATGCCCGGCTTTAATTTTTGCGCAATGGGCTTGAAAATGTCAGCCGATTCGGAATTGATGTAGAGGAGCAGGTGAAAAAGCGGCTTCAGGCTTTCCGGCAAAGGCTCTATTTCGCCCGGCAGAAGGCTGTTGATGCTTCGAAATTGCCTGCTCATGGCGTTCTCCTTGACGGCTTCCATGTCCCCCGCCTGGGGGCGCGGCCCGTCCAACGGATAATAGCGGGGGATGAGAGAATCATCGGGCATTCTAAATACGATGATGAAATCCACATTGGTGCTTTGCGGACTGTCCGGCGCATATTCCAGCCACGCGAAAAAACCAAGCGCCATGCAGCCTTCAAAAACGACAGGCGCCTGGATATAGACGCAGGATTCCGGAAACTGCCGAAGCTCCGACATGGGTATATCGCCGATAAAAGGCATATCTATAAGCTCCCCAAAAAGCGAGGCATCAAACACATATATGCCGTCCAGGTGGAGATAAATCAAAACAGCCGTAAGCTCAATCAGCTCGGTCAGCCCGCCCTTTTCGTGAATGTTGATGGGGGGCGGACTGCCTTCCGGCCCTGCCAGCAGCCTGTCCAATGTATTTGCCAAAGGGCAATAACACAAATCAGGCCTGTTTTGATGCGACTTGGTGCTGTGATAGCATCTGGCCCGGTCGTGCAAATAGGGGTAGGCGGACAGCTTTTTCATTGCAAACAGTGGGATGGAATGCTTGCTCTTTTCTGGGTCTGTCATTACAATACCTCATGAAGTTTTTGATCTGCGTGAAATGCATTAGTTAAACAAAATAACAATTGAACGGTGTTTACTTGCAATTATACAACCAATTTTTAGGTTTTTCAATCACTATTTGTGATCGGAATGACAAATTGTGGTAAGGCCATTTATCACGCGGCACTTTTATGAAAAAAAAGAACCTGCCAGTTCCAAGTTGAGGAACCGGCAGGCTGATAAAAGCTTTTGCGAGGGCGATAGGGCTTACCCCTCCAGCGCCTGTTTTAGCACCTTTTCAATTTTCTCCCGGGTTGCCGCGCCTTCGTGGAGCTTTTTCCCGTCCATATAAAAGGTGGGTACGTAATAGTAATCGTACTGGTTGGCCAAGTCCCGCTCTTTGCGCTCATCTATGACCTTTATGGGAATATTTCCATAGGCAGGATTCTCCCGCTTCAGTTCGTCCAGCCATTTTTGGGCCTGGATGCAGTAGGGGCAGGAGGCCATCATGAAAAAGGTGATTTCCTTCATAATACGTATTCCTTTCTTCAAGCTGTCTTATGGTATCATACCCAATTTTCAGCCTTCCGAAGCGGCCTGTTCCGCCTGGGCGTCCATCAGCTCCTGCAGGGCCCGGTCGGCTTCCTCCCAATCATCGTACAGGGAGGCAAGACGATCCTTGGCGCTTTGATAATCCCGGGCGGCCTGGGCCGCCTTTGCCGGGTCCTGATAAGTTTCAGGCAGGGCCATCAGCGTTTCCAGGTCGGATATCGTTTGTTCCAGCCCGGCGATTTCCTTTTCGATGGCTTCCGCCTGTTCTTTTGCCTCTTTGACCCGTTCCCGCACCATGCGCGCCTTGCGCTTTTCCTTTTCCATTTCGGTGCGGGTCATCATGGGCTGGGCGTCCTGGGTTGCGGCGCCCCGGATGGTCTGATTGAGATAATCGTCATAGTTGCCGGCGTATTCCTTCAGCCCCTCCTCGGTGAACACCGCCACCCGGCCCGCAAAGCGGTTGATAAAATACCGGTCATGGGAGATGGCGAGGATGGTGCCGGGGAAATCGGCCAGGGCCTGTTCCAGCACTTCCCGGCTGTCCATATCCAGGTGGTTGGTGGGCTCGTCCAGAAGGAGCACATTGTTTTTGCGCAGCATGAGCTTCGTAAGCGCTACCCGGCCCTTTTCCCCGCCGGAGAGGGTGCTTACGGGCATAAACACATCGTCTCCCGTAAAGAGGAAAAGCCCCAGCGCGCCCCGGACCTCGTATTGCATCAGCCTTGGAAAATCGTCCCAGACTTCATTTAGTACCGTTTTTTCGGGATGCAGGTGGGCCTGGTGCTGGTCGTAATAGCCCAAATCCACATTGGCACCCAGGCGCACCGTGCCGTCGTCGGGGGGGAGTTCGCCGGTCAGGCAGCGCAAAAGTGTGGATTTACCCGCGCCGTTGGGGCCGATGAGGGCCACCCGGTCCCCGGCCCGAAGATGCAGGTTCAGCCCGGAAAACAGCGTCCGCTCCCCAAAGGATTTGCGTAGGTTTTTCACCATCAGCACATCGTCGCCGGGGCGGCGGGCCGCCTCGAAGGAGAACCGGATTTGGGACTCGTCCTGGGGCTTGTCCAGCCTTTCAATCTTTTGCAGCCGCTTTTCCCGGCTCTCCGCGGCGCGGATGGATTTTTCCCTGTTGAAGCTGCGGTATCGGGCGATAATAACCTGCTCCCTGGTGATCTCCTTTTGCTGGAGAGAATAGGCTTTCATCCGGGATTCGAAGCGCTCGCTGCGCTGATCCATATACCTTGTGTAATTCCCGTTGTACTGCTCCACAGCGCCCAAAAGAAGCTCCGTCATGCAGTCGCATACATGGTCCAGAAAGTACCGGTCATGGGAGATGATGAGCACCGTGCCCTTGTAATCCCTAAGGTAGGTTTCCAGCCAGTCGATGGCCTGCAAATCCAGGTGGTTGGTGGGCTCATCCAGAAGCAGCAGGTCAGGCTTTTGCAGCAACATCCGGGCCAGGCACAGCCTTGTCCGCTCCCCGCCGCTAAGCTGCCCGGCCAACTGGTCGTATTGCTCTTTTTGAAAGCCCAGGCCTGCAAGCACGCCGTAGATGGCGCTTTTCCAGGCGTAGCCGTCGGCTTTTTCAAATTCGTCGGTGAGCCGGGCATACTCGCCGCCCAAGCGGCGCAGCATTTCCCCGTCCTGGGCATGGTCGGCCATCAGCCCTTCCAGCTCCCGAAGGCGCTTCTCCATGGATTTCACATCGGAAAAGGCGTCCTCCAATTCCTGCCAGACGGTATAGTCCTCCCGCACCTGCCCCTGCTGGGCCAGGTAACCCAGCTTAATCTCCCGGCTTAAATTCTTGTCGCCGCCGTCGAACGATTCAAGCCCTGCGATGATGCGCATCAGCGTTGTCTTTCCGCATCCGTTTACCCCCACCAGGCCCATGTGCTGACCTTTTTGCAGGGTAAGGCAAACATCCTTTAAGACCACATTGGCCCCAAAGGATTTTTGGATGTGCTGCAGGGAAAGAATAATCATGCGTCCGCTCCGTTTCGTGTGTTTTATAAGGCGGCAAGGCGCCGTTCAAGGGCGGTGAGGCCTTCCAGCACCTCGGGCCTGGGCAGGCCGCCCGCCGTGAGCCTTTGGGCGGGAACCGACAGGCACCGGGATAAAAGCGCTTTCGCCTGTATGAGAAGGCTTGTATAGCCGGCGGTACCGCCTGCTAGTGCCAGGGCGTCAAACAGCATGTCCTCGCCCCGGCCGAAGGCTTCGCCCTCAAAAAAGAACTCCGCGGCCTCCAGCAAATCCTGGGGCGTAAAAAGCTCCCGCGCTTCCTTGAGGCAAAAGTCAAGCTGATCCTTTCGCATTTCGCAAAGGAGGCTTTCCTCCCGAAGGGTCATAAGCAGCTTTGCGCTGCGGTATAAAAGCATCTGCTGCTCCTCTTTGGGCAGGGATGTCTGCATGGCCTTGATGTACAGGATTTCGGACAGCATCAGCCGGGGGATGGGGGCCAAAAGCTCTGTCAGGCTTTCCAGGGACAGCTTTTCGGCGGCCTGCAAATCCATGCCGCAGTGTAAAAGGCAGGCGTCGGAAAGCTCCCGATTGCGGCCCATGTCGTCCAGCATTTCACTGATATGGCGCATCAGGGCACCCATCAATTCAATCATACGAAGGATATAGTCCTTTTGGAAAAACATGGCGTTTGTCACCCCTTCCCTGCACTTTGCTATTATATCGCGGATGGCCGCCCTTTAGCAAGTTGCGGGAAAAATCATCAGGGAAAAACAGGATTGTCAAACCGTGTAGAGAAATATATAAAGAAGGAAAGAGATGGGGGCGTCACCATGCGCATTACCAATGTATATTTGAAGGACGTAGGCCCTTTTAAGAGGGGCCGCGGCCTATTTTCGCTGAATACAGACGACGACCGGGTATTGCTTACGGGCATCAGCGGCAGCGGAAAAAGCACGGCGCTTTCGGCTATCGCTCAACTGTGGTGCATGCTGGAGGGCTTTCCCGGCGGAATGATAATGGATAGTTCGCCATCCGGCTGCATGGCTATGCATGTGTCCGGCCTTGAGGACGGCGACTGTTTGATCCTGATGGGCGGGGACCCGGGCTTTGAGGCGGACATCGCAAAGCGCCATCCCGGTGCGAAGGTACTCAAGGCCGAACAGGGCCGCCCCATGCCCGGCTGGCCCAACATGATTATGCTGGACGGGGACTGGCACCGGGCGAAAAAGGTGCAGGATATTACAAACGCCTGGTTTTTGACCGACGACGATGTTTCGGACGTGTGGCCCGAGGTGCTGGGGAACCTGCTCAAGAAGGGCGACGAAAAGGCCAAGGCCGCGCTGAAAAGCATCAACCGGCTCCTGGCAGGCAAAAAACTGGAGATGGCGCCGAACGGCGGCGTGCATGTGGTGTTGGACGGGGATCAGCCCCATGGCCCCGACCGGCTGTCCATGGGGGAAAAGCACCTGGCCGTATTGTGCTTTTGCGCTGCCTGCTGCCTAAAGGAGGGCGGGGTGCTGCTGCTGGACGAGCCTGCGGTGCACCTCCATCCCAGCCAGGTGATGGGTCTTTTGTCCACCCTGGAAGGGTACTGCCTCAATGCCGGAGGACAAATGCTGCTTATCTCCCACAACCCTGCCATCTGGCAGCGGTATGAGGAATTGGGGCTGGCGGTAGAACTGGAGGGCAGCCATGCGTGCGAATGACATGCCGGCCCAGCGGCTGTACCGGGAAGCCGGCGCCACACCAAGAAAGCGGGTGCTTCTGGTGGAGGGCACCGGGGATATCGCCTTTCTGACCTTGATGCTGGATAAGCCCCCCCTCCGGGAAGAAAACGTGCTGGCCGATTGGGTGATTACCCAGGCCGGGGGCAAGGATGCCGTACTTCGCGCTCTGGGGGAAAGGCCGGACTTTTATGCGCTGGTGGACCAGGACGCCTGGGATGCCCAGGAGCGGGCCGAAAAGCAGCGGGAGTATCCGCATTTGTACATCCTGCCCAGGTTCTGCATTGAAAACTACCTGGTCTGCCCCGATGAACTGGTGAAGGCGATCCCCAATTTTGAAAGGGAAGCGGAGGCCATCCGGCAGGAAATTCCCAAGGCTGTGCGCCACGGCTGCCTGTGGCGGGCTGCCCAGCCCCTGTATGACGAGTTGATCCGGGCGGGCTTTAACCGCGCGCTGTTAATCTACCCGCCGCCTGACGACCGGGAGATGGAGAGAATGCTCACCGCCTGGCAAAACCTGCTCTGCCCCGGCAATCTGCATATCCGCATGAAGGACAGCATGCGGGAGGTGCAGGATGCTTCCCTGGATGAGCTGGCCCGTAAGTTCATCCATGGCAAGGTGTTCTGGCGGGGCTGCGTAGAGGAGTATGCCCAAAAGCACTTCCCCGGCCTGAAAAGCGATGCGCTGCGCCGCACGGTGTTCCGCCGTCTGCCGCTGCCGGAGGATTTGCATATATTCTTGAGAGATCTGTTTTTGAAGGAAACGCGGTGAGGGGCGCCGCTCCTCACATACCCTGCTTAAGGGATTTCATCCCTTAAGAATCCCTGTATTGCCGCGCAATGCGCGACAAGGGGATAGGATCAGAATATCATATTATTTTATAGGAGGCGTACCAATGAAAAAGTTCCTGCATGATTTCAAGGCCTTCGCACTCAAGGGAAATGTCCTGGACCTGGCTGTAGGCGTCATGATCGGCGGCGCTTTCGGCAAAATCGTCTCCTCCCTGGTCAACGATATCTTTATGCCATTGATTGGCCTTGTGCTGGGCGGAACCAACGTGTCTGGCGCATTCCTTGCGCTGGACGGGCAGAGCTACCCTTCCCTGGAAGCAGCCACTGCCGCCGGGGCGGGCACGCTGAACTACGGATTGTTCCTTCAAACGGTGATTGACTTTATCCTCATGGCCCTTTGCATATTCCTCTTTTTGAAGATCATCATGCGGGTAATGCCCAAGAAAAAGGAGGAGGGGCCTGCCCCCGCGCCCAGGCTGTGCAAATATTGCTTGGAGCCAATCCGTGAAAAGGCGACCAGGTGCCCCCATTGCACCGCGGAACAGTGAACGCGATGAGGGGCGCCGCCCTTCATTAGAATAGTGCATTTAATCCTTATCGTGCAATAAACATAGACTAGCTTCATAATGCTTAAGGGGGGCAGGGGGACTTGCCCCCTGCCTCACTTGCAGGTACTGCCGTAGCGCTTTGCGCAGCTCAGCCTTTTGAAAATACCGCAATCGTAAAAATGCATTAAAGTAGAAGATATATAAGCAAATATGGCAGAGCATTTACAAATGTTGTTATTGTATGCAGAAGTCATAATAGTAAATACAATAATAGGGAGGTACTGCAATGAGCTGGGAAGCGCTTAAGCTTGTTGAGTCCATAAGTGATGTGATATGGTCAGTTACTTTGATTGTTACGTTGGCTTATATCCCAAAGGTTTATAGGTTTTTTGTCGAAAAAGGATATCGAGATAGAGAATATAGTGCAGCAAAGCGAGAGATATTTGCATCTGCAAGCAAAAAAGGGGAACGCTCGAAATGAATGAAATGTTTGCGGTGCTTGGTTTCATTTTAGCAATATGCGCTAGGGCAGCAATCATTCTTCTTCCAGTAGCTGTGATAGGATACATATGGGGAAGAATGAAAAACGGAATTCATTGGGGTTGGGCTTTGACTATGTCACTTATATTGCAGATAATTCTTACAAGCCCATCAAACAAGATTGTTATCTATGTAACGGATAGATATATAGAAGCCACAATGAGCTTTCCAAATGTATATCAGGAACTATGGTGGCAAGCTTTAGCAGTCACTTTAATTACTTTGGCGGCGTATATTTCGAGAGCTATAGTGATTGCAGTATGGTTTGGGATAACAGAAACTCGATACAGCAAAAATATTTTATGGGTCGTGGCTACTGTTGTGCTTTCTGTAGGAGATCGCATTGCTATGACCGGAGTGACAACAAAGAGCTTTTCGGAAAGCCAATATATTTGGATATTAAGAATAATATATATTGGAATTCTCGCTGTTATAGCTGCCATAATGCTGTGGATTGCTATGAGAAAACGGAAGCGCGCGTTAAAGCATATCGTTGATAAACTTGAGCAACAGAAAAGCAACAAATATGAACGTGCCGATATGGTGCCATTACACTCTTCTTCACAATGCTCCATATGTGGAGCGGAAAAGCGCGGGAACGCAAAAGAGTGCTGGAAGTGTGGGGAAAGTTATACAGGATGAAAACTGCATCAACATTCGAGCACATCCTCCTTTGCTCAGCTGCTTATTCCTGACTGTTGTGCAAAGGGGGATGTAAATTATGGTATATACAGTGAAAATTGGCTTGCATGAGTATTCCATACCTTACTTTATCGCTTGCAAAATCCGATTACTGTTTTTCGCATAAGTCCCTTGCTTTTCAGGTTATCCTTGCCGCGCAAGACGCCGCAAAAAGGGTTTCTCAAGGGATGAAATCCCTTGTAAGGGGAGGTTGAGGGGCGGTGCTCCTCCTGCAACTCCTGCAATTTTACAGGAATTTTCCCAGGAAAAAGGGGGATATACTATACAGAGCGGCCCGGATGGGGTAAAATAGAATAGGCAACCTGTATAATTTCCCCAAGGTAAAGGAGTTGCTTATGAAAATCATGAAAGTTCTCTGCGCCGGGCTGACAGCCCTGTGCCTTTTCATGCTCAGCCTCGGCACGGCTTTTGCCCAGGCCCCGGATATGGGCGGGCTGACGGCAGAGGAATTGGAAACTTGGGCCGAGGAGCTTCTTACAAAGGTGCGTACGGCCCAGCCCATGACCCCTCCGGATTCCGTGCAGACGGAGGACGGCTATGCCCTCCACTATGATTTTGCCACGCTGTACCTGGATACGCCCACATTAACAGAGAAGAGCGTATTGAAGGCCGTGGTCATCATGGAGGACGAGTATGAAACCCAGTGCCCCAGGGGCGTGAATGTGCATGCCGACCTGAATACCCTGCTGTCCGCCTATGCCAACGAAAACGAAACGCTTCGGGGCAGCGGCGATTTTGCCGTACTGTACCTGAACGATATGATGCCCGATGGGGCGCTGTGGGCCTGGGCGCTGCGGGATGGACAAGCCGTAACGACTGTGCAGTACGCCATCCACGACCGCAAGGAATCCGGCGGGGACAGCTATACCGACTGCGGGCTGATGTACAGCGTATCCGAAGGCTATATCACCGCCGTCAGGGCGTACGGGCTTGACACCTTTATATCTGAAAAAGAGGTGCGCGAAACCTTAAGCCAGGTAGAAAGCATCGAAAAGGATACGTCCTACTTCATGTACCCCGTAAGCGAGGCCGGGACCGATCTGGAGCCTTTTTCCCGAGAAGACCTGCTCTTTTCCGGTATGGATTTCCTGAGCCTCAGCCCTGAAAGCGCGATGGCTGTTCTTGGCCAATTTGAAAACGACGAGTGGGTTCAGGATGATACCGGAGCCTGGATGCGAATCATTCAGTGGGCGAATGTTGAAATCACGTTCGCCTATACGAAAGATAAGACACTGGATTATGTGGATACCCTGGTGATCGGCGGGAAAGGCGTGGAAGGCCCCCGGGCGGTGCAGGTGGGGGATACCTTCGCCAGCGTGTTCAACCGCTTCCGCCATGGGGAAAACGAGTATGACGGTTCCGGCATCGAACGATTGTACGGCCAGGATGGAGAAGCGTCCTTTGGTACGGCGGAGTATCAGGATAACGCCGGCGCCGTACTGCGCTATGTAACAACCGTAGGCGAAGGGGCCGCGGCACAGACCATCACCCTGCATATGATGTTCATGGGCGGCGTTCTGAACGAGCTTATGATCTACTGCTGGTGACAAGACCCTGCAAGAAGGGGGGAAACCAATGAAAATTGACTTGACCTGCCCGGTGGAATTATGGCGCTACGGATTGCCCACACCGGAGTATGAAGTTTGCACGCTGACCATGTACAACCTGTCGGACAAGCCCGTATCCAGCATACAGGTAACGCTGGCCAGCTTTGATATCCAGGGCGAACCGCTCAGCCGTCAGGTGGAGCGGATTCAGGGCCTGGAAGCCGCGCCGGGTGACAGCTTTGAAGTGGGTATTCCCATGGAGGAAGGCATCCAGGCAGCGGATATGGAACTGGTCATTGAAAAGGTGTGGTTTGACGACGCCACCGTCTGGCGCCGGGGCAGCGCGCACCTGGCGGAATATACGCCCAATACCCTGCCCAACAACCGCAAGCTGGAAATGCTCAGGTTTGTGGCGGGGGCGGATGCCATCGGCTTCCCCCAGGATCAGGGGGCAGTCTGGCTGTGCGTGTGCGGCCGGGCCAATGCTGCCAGCGAAAGCCAATGCCGCCGCTGCCACCGGCAAAAGGTGAGCACGTTTGAAAACTTCAACCAGACCACCATTGAAGAAATGGTGGATGCAAGGGAGAAGGAACTGAACGATATCGCCCGCCGTGCCAGGGAGGAAGCCTCCCAAAAACAGCTGGAACGGGAGCAGTGGATGCTCAGACAAAAGCGGCGGCGCAAGCGCGCCTTTGTGGGGGCGATTTTGGCTGTGGCTGCGGTGGGCGCGGCCTATGGCATCTACTTCCACGGTATTCCCTACTACCGCTATGTGAGGGCCACCCAGCAGATGAGCAAGGGCCTTTATGAAGAGGCACGATCTGCTTTTTCCGCCATGGGGGGCTATCTGGATGCGGCGGATCAGGTGAAAAGGAGCGATTACCTAAAGGCGCTGGATGATTTGAAAACAGGCACCGAGGCCTCGCTCCTTCGCGCTCAGGATGCTTTTGACAAGCTGGAGAACTATGAGGATTCCGCAGTACGCAGCAAGGAAGTCCGCTATGCCCGCGCCGAGAAATTGATGGCGGACAAGCAGTACGCGCAGGCTGCGGCGCTGTATGGCGAAGTGGTGGATTATTCCGACGCCAGGATGCGCCAAAGTGACGCGAACTTCCAACAGGCGGTTCAACTGAAAAACAGGGGCGAGTTTGCTGCGGCGAGGGAAATGTTCCTGGCCCTTGGCGATTATACGGATGCCCACAAGCTGGCGGATCAGTGCCTGTACGAGCCGGCGATGGCCGCCATGGATCAAAAAAAGTATGACGAAGCCATTGCGTTGTTCAAGCAGATCCCCGAATATCTGGGCGTTGACCAGCAGTTGCAGAAGGCCTCCTATTTGAAGGCTGAAAACTTGCGGGAAACCGGGCAGTATGAGGCGGCGGGGGAACTGTATCTTGCCGCGGGCAATTACCTCGACTCTGCCTTAAAGGCCAGCATGTGCATTTACGACCCGGCCAAGAAGGCCATGGAGCAAGGGGATTACAGCCGGGCCGCGGAAATGTTTTTGAAGATCAAGAGCTATGAAGATTCCCAATCCCTGGCCTGGGAGTGCATCTATCAGGTGGCCAAAGCCGCCATGAACAACAAGGAATATGGCCGGGCCTACCAGCTTTTGACGGATATTCCCGCCTACCCCGGGGCGCAGGAGCTGGCCAAGGAGTGTCTGTACCTGCCCGCAAAGGAGCTGTTGAAAAAGAACGACTTTGCCGGGGCCTTGGAGGCATTTGCGAAGATTCCGGACTATAAGGACGTGGCCGACCAGATATTGGAAGTGAAATATAAGCAGGCGTCCAACCTGATGTCCGCCAAGGATTATGACGCGGCCATCGCCTTGTATACGGAACTGGGCAGCTATTCCGACAGTGCAAAGCGGATGAAGGACGCGCTGTACGGCCAGGCGGCGCAGGTGCTGACCGCTGGGGACTATCAGGCTGCCATCGACCGTTTTTCCGAACTGGACGGGTACAATGATTCAGAAGCGAAGATTCAGGAAGCAAAGTATGCCCTGGCAGCCTCCCACAAGGAAAAGGGCGAGTTCGACCAGGCGGTAACGCTGTTCACTTCCCTTGGCAAATACAAGGACGCCCAGGATCAGGTAAAGGATACGAAATATGCCCAGGCAAACGCGCTGCTCACAGCCAAGCAGCTGGAACAGGCTGCCCAACTTTTCAAAGACCTGAAAACCTACAAGGATTCTCAAACCCTGTACCAGCAGTGCAATTATGAGCTTGCCATGCAGGTGAAGGAGGCCGGGGAGCTGGCCAGGGCCGGGCGGCTGTTTGCCGATATTTCCGGCTATTCCGACGCGAAAAAGCAAAGCGAGGAATGCTTTGACGCCTATTACGCCCAGGTGCTGGTAACGGCCAGGGAAGCCATGGAAAAGGAAGACTACAAGGCCGTTGTGGACGCGCTCAGCGAGGTGGAACTTTCCTACCTGCCCCAAAAGTACAAGGAACTGGGGGACATGTACAACACGGCCAATTACACCTATGCCAATGACCTGTACAGCGCCGGAAAGCCTTACGAGGCGCTGCTCTATTACCGCAACATTCCCGATTACAAGGATGTATCCACAAGGCGGCTGAAGCGGAACTGCTATATGGTGCTGGGCAAGTGGGAAGGCAAAAACGGCAACGCAATGGAGTTCCGGGAGGACGGTACCTGCACCATTGATGGGGAAGAATTGTTTTTCAACGTGAACAATTACGCCATGAATACAGGCGTGTCCGCCACGAGCCTTACGCTGACCCACAAGGTATCCGCCGTAACGGAAAAGTCCCTGTCGCTGCGGGATATGCGGGATGGGAGAAACGTGGTGTACAAGCTGACCAGGGTGGCGGAATAAGCCAATTCGTTTTAAGTTTATTTTTGATGGTACGAAAGACAACGCCTGTACTGGAAGGGAGTGCAACCGCGGCCCATGCCGGAAACAAGCGAAAAACACACATTATCAGGCCGCGTTGATGTTTTGGACGGGGTGCGGGTGATCTGCGTATTTTTTGTGGCATGGTTCCACATTTGGCAGCAAAGCTGGCTTACGCCTTCCTTTACCGTGGGCAGCCTTCGCATTAGCCTGGATTTTATTACGCGCAGCGGGTACATTTTTGTGGACGGGCTGATTTTGCTCAGCGGGTTTCTGCTGTTTCTGCCCTATGCCAGATACAAATGGGAGGGCGGTAAACGGCCCGGCGGCAGGGATTTTTACATCCGCCGGGTGATGCGCATCGTGCCCTCCTACTACTTTTGCATTCTCGCATTGCTCCTGTTTGAAGCCATTCCCCAGGGGAAATATAATTCTTTGGGCGCACTTTTGCAGGATGTGTTCATGCATGCCACCTTTACCCACACGCTGACGGCCCAAACCTATCTGCACACGCCGCTGAACGGGGCCTTGTGGACGCTGGGGGTGGAAGCCCAGGCGTATCTGATTTTTCCCTTTCTGGCCTGGGCATTTTTGAAAAAACCCGCCATCACCTATCTCCTTATGACCGGGGCCGCCTTTTTGTACCGGGGCCTGGTGCAGCAGTATACTGAGGAGTCCACGCTGTTTTTTAACCAGCTCCCTGCCTTTTTGGACGTGTATGCCAATGGCATGCTGGCGTCCTTTTTGTATGCGGCCCTGAAGAAAAGGAAGTTTACCCAGGGTATGCCCGCAAAAATCGTGGCGGCTGCCCTTGCCCTCGGAGCGGCCTATGCCGTGACCCTGCTGATGAAAAACCAGGCTTCCCAAAGCGGGCAGGAGGCCATTCGCATTTGTCAAATGAACCAGCGTTACCTTCTTACGGCGGCGCTGGCGGCGGTGATGCTTGGGCTGACCTTTACCTTTTCCGGCGTGCGGTTTTTGTTCGGCAATCGGGTGATGGCCTTCCTGTCCGGAATCAGCTTCAACTTTTATATCTGGCATCAGCTGCTTTCCGTGTGGCTGAAAAACTGGAACATCCCGCTCCACAAAGCCCCGTATCCCAACATGGCGGGGGAGCAGCCCTGGCAGACGCAGTACACCTTTGTCTGTTTTTTCGGGGCGATGCTTGTGGCGGCGGCCTTAACCTATGGGCTGGAAAAGCCCGGAGCAAAACTTATTGCAAAAGCATTCAGAAGAGGAGAGAAAACCTATGAGAGACCCGCGGATGGTGCAATTAGCGCATAACCTGGTGACGTATTCCTGCCATGTGCAAAAGGGGGAACGGGTGCTGATCGAAAGCATCGGTGCGCCCCGGGAGTTTGTAGCGGAGTTGGTGCGCGAGGTTTACGCGGCGGAAGGCATCCCCCTTGTAAAGCTTCGGGAGCCGGTGGTGGACCGGGCGCTTTCCCTGGGCTATACCAAGGAGCAGCTTCAGTTAATGGCCAAGTATGACGCCCTGCGTATGAGCGACTGCCAGGCGTATATCGGGGTGCGTGCCGGGGACAATAGCTACGAAATGGCCGACATGAGCCCGGAAAACCAGGCCTTGCAAACCGTTTGGTACAACGAGCCGGTACATTGGAAGGTGCGGGTGCCCCATACAAAATGGGTGGTGCTGCGTTATCCCGTGCCGGCCATGGCCCAGCAGGCCAACATGAGCACGGAAAGCTTTGAGAATTACTATTTTGATGTGTGCAATTTGGACTACGGTAAAATGAGCCGGGCCATGAACCCGCTGGTGGAGCGGATGAGGAAGGCGGACAAGGTGCATATTACGGGCGTGGGCACCGATTTGCATTTTTCCATTAAGGGAATTGATGCCTTTAAATGCGCCGGGGAAGTGAACATCCCCGATGGGGAAGTGTTTACCGCCCCGGTGAAGGACTCGGTAAACGGGTATATCACCTACAATACCCCCAGCCTCTATCAGGGCCGGGTGTTTGAAAACGTCCGCCTTACCTTTAAGGATGGAAAAATTGTAGAAGCCGCGGGCAGCGATGCGGAAAGGCTGAACAGGATTTTCGACACCGACGAGGGCGCGCGCTATATCGGCGAATTTGCCCTGGGCGTAAACCCCTACATCACCTCCGCTATCAGGGATACGCTGTTTGACGAAAAAATCTGCGGCTCGTTCCACTTTACGCCGGGCAGCTTTTGCACCGGCTGCGACAACGGCAACCAAAGCGCCGTCCACTGGGATCTGGTGTGCATTCAAACCCCGGAATACGGCGGCGGAGAAATCCGGTTCGACGGGGAGCTGATCCGCAAGGATGGACGCTTTGTGCCGGAGGATTTGGAGGGCTTAAACCCGGAAGCGTTGAAATAGTATCCATTTGAGAAATATTTAACAATAAAAGACGGATTCGGTCTTGCAAAAAAGGACAAATTTGGGTACAATAACAGTTGGATCGCAAGCAAAATTAGGAGGGAACGCAATGTCTATCAAAGTTGGCATCAACGGTTTTGGCCGTATCGGCCGTTTGGTTTTCCGCGCCGCCATGGAGAACAAAAAGGTGGAGGTCGTGGCGGTAAACGATCCGTTCATCGATCTGGATTATATGGCTTACATGCTCCGGTATGACACGGTGCATGGCCAATTCAAAGGCGAAATCGGCGTTTGCCATGATTCCAACTCCCTGATCGTAAACGGCCAGAAGATTAAAGTCTTCGCCTGCAAAGACCCCAAGGAAATCGCCTGGGCCTCTGCTGGTGCGGAATATATCGCCGAAGCGACGGGCGTGTTCACCTCTCAGGAGGGTGCATCCTCCCACTTTGTGGGCGGCGCGAAGAAGGTTGTTATCACCGCTCCCGCCAAAGACAAGGAAACCCCCATGTTCGTGATGGGTGTCAACAACGAGAAATATACCAAGGACATGAAGGTTGTTTCCAACGCTTCCTGCACCACCAACTGCTTGGCCCCCTTGGCCAAGGTTATCAACGATAAGTACGGCATTGCCGATGGCCTCATGACCACCGTGCACGCCACTACCGCCACCCAGAAGACCGTTGACGGCCCCTCCAGCAAAGACTGGCGCGGCGGCCGCGGCGCGGCTTTCAACATCATCCCCTCTTCCACCGGCGCTGCCAAGGCCGTGGGCGTGGTTATCCCCGAACTGAAGGGCAAACTGACTGGTATGTCCTTCCGCGTGCCCACCGCTGACGTGTCTGTGGTCGACCTGACCGTCAACCTCAAGACCCCCGCCTCCATGGACGAAATCAAGGCCACCATGAAGGAAGCTTCCCAGAGCGAACACTGGAATGGCATCATCGGCTACACCGAAGACGCCGTTGTTTCCTCCGACTTCATCCATGACGCCCACACCTCCATCTTTGACGCCACCGCCGGCATCAGCCTGACCCCCACCTTCGTGAAGCTGGTGGCCTGGTATGACAACGAGTGGGGCTATTCCAACAAGGTGATCGACTTGATCGCTTACATGGCGAAGGT
>JAEVYX010000093.1 GCA_023392515.1 Bacillota bacterium
GGAGAGCCTGCCAAAAAGGAATACCGGCATTTCCGCATCCGCACAGTGGAAGGCCCCAACGATTTTGCATCCATGAATGAGGTGCTGGGCAGGCGTTTTACCCATGGCCTGGAGGAAATCAAGGAGCGGGAGGCGGCGGGCCAGCCACTGATTGGCGGCCGGTTTTCAGATCTTCCCGATTTGGTGCTCATCGACGGCGGACCGGAACAATTGGCCTTTGCAAGGCGTGCTATGTTGAATGCCGGGGCCGAGGTTCCCATGTTTGGGTTGGCCAAGCGGCTGGAGGAAATCTATCTGCCGGACAACCCCGTTCCCATTTTGCTGGACCGGCACTCTCCCGCCCTTCACCTGATACAGCGCATACGGGACGAGGCGCACCGCTTTGCCATCACCCACCACAGAGCGCTTAGGACCAAGGAAGGCGTTCACAGCCAGCTGGAAAACATTCCGGGCATTGGGCCGGCTAGGCGCAAAACCCTTCTCAAGCATTTCCATACCTTGCAGGCCATAAAAGAAGCATCCTTGGAGCAGCTTCTTGCCGCGCCGGGCATGACAAAGCCTGCGGCGGAGGCGGTGCTGCGCTGGGTGGAAGAAAAGAACAAGAACGCGGCGCCTACTGTTTCTTAACTGCGCTTCGGCTCTTTTATCAGTTTCCTGTAGGCGCTGCGGCTGTAAAATACAAGGGCGACCAGGGTCAATACCACGGAGATCCAGAGCAGAACAAGATCCGGGTGGAAGGGCCAGGCGGAAAAGGAATCGTGGAAAAAGGATAGCACGAGGGCGGCGATAAAAGTGACCTGGGCGGCTTTCCCTACCAGCTCGCTGTAGACGACAATCCCCTTTTTGTACATATAAATGCCGCCGACCACCATGATGCATTCCTTGGCGGCTACGATCATAACCGCAGGCCAGGGAAGCACCCCGGTAATAGCCTGGGATAGAAGTGCGGTAATAATCATCAATTTATCAGCCAAAGGGTCCATCAATTTTCCGAAGTTGGTGATGAGATGGTACTTGCGGGCAATGTGCCCGTCCAGCCAATCTGTAAAGCTTGCCATAAGAAATACGCCCAGTGCCCAGAACCGGAGATTGCAGCAATACAACACTACAAATACCGGGATCAGCGCCATGCGCATTAATGTCAATACATTTGGTACATTCCATATGTTTTCCCGGGGCTTGTTCATGGGAGAATATGCCTCCTTCAAAGCGTTGGGCATAATACAGATTAGTGATAGTATAGCATATTTTTGCAGATTTGGGAGTATTACTGCCAGGAAAATGGATTTTCCTGTTTCAAAGGTACGATTTCCTGTTTGAATGATGAAAAATAGCTGCCTGCATGTTCTGTGAAATGTGCAGGCCATTTTGTATAAATATGCTGCCAGTTTCCCTGAAATTATTCAAAAGAGGGGAGTAACGGTTGCATCAAAGCGGTTCGTCGTGTATACTATGCGTAATAATTCGCCAGAAGCGGAGTACAAGGAGGTGCTAAGCTGTGTCCGATCAAGTGAGGCAGATAGCCATGCGCATATCCGACTTGCGTGAAATCTCGGACTACACCGTCGCACAGATGGCAAATGCGTGTGAAGTGTCCGAGGAGGATTACCGCGCTTACGAAAGTGGGGAAACCGATATCCCCATCAGCTTTCTGCTCAAGCTCAATGAAGTCTTTCATGTAGATATGACCGAGCTATTGACCGGGGAAGCTCCGCGCCTGAACCTCTACAGCGTCACACGTGCCGGCAAAGGCCAAGATATCTTACGGGCAGACCATTATATTTATAAAAACCTGGCCTATAATTTTTCGCACCGGAAGATTGAGCCGCTGTATGTGGTTGTTCCTACTACCGCCAACAGGGAATTGCATCCTAACAGCCATGCGGGGCAGGAGTTCGACTATATCCTGGAGGGTGTCATGCGCATCGTGGTGGACGGCCACGAGGTGATTTTGAACCCGGGCGACAGTATCTATTACGATTCCAGCCTGCCCCATGCCATGCAGGCCAAGGGAGAAAAGCCGGTGCATTTTCTGGCCATGGTGATTCCTGAATAATCGCCATTTGAAGGAGCCGAAGAAAATGCTTGCTGATCGCTATGTGCGCATGGATTTTACCTCCCAGGAGGATTTCGAAAAGAACTTTTCCCTTCATATTCCTGATCGATTCAACTTTGCTTACGATATTGTAGACGAATACGCCAAACAATCCCCCGACAAGTTGGCCATGGTATGGTGCAATGTGGCGGGGGAAGAGCGCACTTTTACATTTTCCGATATGCGGCGCTTGTCTGATAAGGCGGCAAACTATTTCCGGTCCCTGGGCCTTCAAAAGGGCGATCCGGTGATGCTGGTTTTAAAGCGCCGCTACGAATATTGGATTTGCGCCCTGGCGCTCATGAAGCTGGGATGCATTCTGATTCCCGCTACCTATCAGCTGGCGAAGAAGGACATTGTTTACCGCTGTGAGGCGGCTTCCATCCGGGCCATCATTACCGTGTTTGAGGATGAGGTCATGGGCCATGTGGAAGCGGCCATGCCGGAGTGCAAGACTTTGCGCCATATCCTGACCCTGGGGGACCGGCCGGGCTGGGAAAACCTTTTGAAGGGCATTGACAGGGGGTCCGAGGAATTTGTGCCGCCTGAAGATTTGCCCCAAAATGAAGACATCCTCATGATGTATTTTACCAGCGGCACCACCGGCATGCCGAAGATGGCCGTTCACAATTACATCTATCCCCTGGCACAAATCCCCACAGCGGCTTACTGGCATAACCTTGACGATACTTCCCTGCACATTGCCGTTGCGGATACCGGCTGGGCCAAGGCGGGCTGGGGCAAAATTTACGGGCAATGGATTTGCGGTGCGGCGCTTTTCGTATACGATATGGAGCGCTTTATCGCAAAGGATATGCTAAGCGTGCTGGCAAAGCACCATGTCACCAGCTTTTGCGCTCCGCCCACGGTCTACCGCTTCCTCATCAAGGAAGACTTGGCCTCTTATGACCTGAGCGCATTAAAGTGGGCAAATACCGCAGGGGAGCCTCTCAACCCCGAGGTATTCAACCAGTTCTATAAAGCTACGGGTATCAAAATTCACGAGGCATTCGGCCAGAGCGAGACGACGCCGCTGCTCATGACCACCAAATGGATGGAGCCCCGCCTGGGCTCCACGGGCCGGCCTTCCCCCGCCTATGATATTGATCTGGTGGATGCCGAGGGGAATATGGTGGAGGATGGCGTAGAGGGCGAAATCGTCATCCGGCTTGATAAGGGCTTGCCGCCGGGGCTTTTCCGGGGCTATTACCGGAATGAGGAGCGCACACGGGATGCCTTCCGGGGGAATATGTACCACACCGGAGACATGGCCTGGCGCGATGTGGACGGCTATTATTACTTCATCGGCAGGAGCGACGACGTCATCAAGTCCTCCGGATACCGCATTGGCCCCTTTGAGGTGGAAAGCGCGTTGATGGAGCATCCATCGGTGCTGGAATGCGCCATTACTGCCGTGCCGGACCCGGATCGGGGCCAGGTGGTGAAGGCCACTATCGTATTGGCCAAAGGATATGTGGCATCCCAGGCACTGGTGAAGGAACTGCAAAACCATGTAAAAAGGGCCACCGCGCCCTACAAATATCCCCGGATCATCGAGTTTGTGGAGGAACTGCCCAAAACGCTCAGCGGAAAAATCCAGCGGGGAAAAATCCGGGACGGTAAATAAACAAAGCAAGCGATCCTTCACTTTTGTGGGGGATCGTTTTTTTATGCCCAACGCACCTTGGTTACGGAAAGAATGTATGGTCTGGACGTTTTTTGACCAACCTGAAATGGGTGGAGGCTGAAATACAGCCTGTATACAAAATGCAGGATGGAAAAATCAATTATGCAAAAACTTTTTAAAACACGGTGTTTCCAGCAGGAACGGACGAAAATTTGTAGAATAGAATAGATAACCATGCAAAGGAAGGCCGCAATGGAGCTGCCATGTAGGGGCGCTTGCGGCTACAATTGCGGGCCGTACCCCTCAGGCATCCAATAATCGTCAGGAGGAATCCCCATGCCGCTTTCCCTTTCCGAAATGTGTCAGTCTATCGCCCCGTCCATCACATTGAGCATTGACGCCAAGGCCAAAGAAATGAAGAGACAGGGCCTTGATGTGATTGGTTTCGGGGCTGGCGAACCGGACTATGATACCCCCGCTGCTATCCGTGAAGCTGCCAAAGAAGCCCTTGACCAGGGCATGACCCGGTACACTCCCTCCGAGGGCACCTTGGCGCTGCGCCAGGCCATCTGTGACAAGCTCCTGCGGGACAACGGTTTACGCTATACCCCCTTTGAAATTATTGTATCCAACGGTGCCAAGCACTCTCTTTTTACCGTGTTTGCGGCCATATTAAATCCGGGGGATGAGGTGCTTATCCCTTCGCCCTGCTGGGTCAGCTATCCTGAAATGGTGCGCATGGCGGGTGGCGTACCCGTTTATGTGCATACGGACGAGCACACGAATTTTGTTCCCACAAGAGAGGCGCTGCTGGAAAAGATAACGGATCGGACCAAAGCGTTGATTATTACCAGCCCTTCCAACCCCAATGGCTGCGTGTGGAGCCTGGATGAACTGCAAATGGCTGCCGATTTGGCGGTGAAAAAGGGTTTTTATGTGGTCAGTGACGAAATCTATGAAAAGCTTTTGTATGATGGCCGCAAGCATATTTCCATCGCTTCCCTTGGCGAGGAAATCAAGGCCCAAACCTTTGTTGTCAATGGCGTAAGCAAAGCCTATGCCATGACCGGCTGGCGCATTGGGTATGCCGCCGGCCCAAAGAATGCCATTGCAGCCATGGTAGGTTTCCAGAGCCATGCCACCTCCAACCCGAACAGCATCGCCCAGCATGCAGCGTTAAAGGCGCTGACGGGCGATCAAGGCTGCGTTACGGAAATGGCCGCCGCTTTTGAAAAGCGCAGGGATTTTATGGTGGAACGCATCAACCAGATACCCGGCTTAAGCTGTGTAAAGCCTGCGGGAGCCTTTTATGTCATGCTCAACATCCGGGCAATATTGGGCAAGCGCTTTCAGGGCCAAGTGATTCAGGGCAGTATGGACTTTGCCCACCTCCTCCTGACCCAGAAAAACGTGGCGGTGGTGCCCGGTATCGCCTTTGAGGCGGACGGATTTTGCCGCTTAAGCTATGCCATAGGGCTGGAAGCCATCGCGGAGGGCCTGAACCGTATCGCCCAGTTTGTGGGCGAGCTGGAATAGGGTTTCTCTTCTATCACGAAAGGAAAGATTGGGTTATATACGGATGCATCAATGAGGATGTGAAAAGAAACGTCCTTCTGGGCGTTTCTTTCATCATACAAGCGGAAAGGACGGGGTGAACTGCATGTTGAAGTTCGACGCCAAGACCAATTTAATCCAGCAGGCGAAGTACAAATATACCCTCCAGGACATTAAAGAGCCTAACTTGTACCGGGAAATATTTGACTATGTATCCATTCCTAAAATCGCCTTTAACAACCGTCTGGTGCCCATCAACATGCCGGATGAAATATGGATCACCGACACCACTTTCCGTGATGGACAGCAAAGTGTATCTCCCTTTACCCCCGATCAGATTGTGGTGCTCTTCAAGCTGATGAGCCGCTTGGGCGGCCCTAAAGGCATTGTGCGTCAAAGCGAGTTTTTCGTCTATACGGAAAAGGATAAGGAAGCCCTGCGCCGCTGTCAGGACCTGGGGCTTCCCTTCCCCGAAATCACAACCTGGATCAGGGCCAATGAGAGCGATTTCAAACTGGTCAAGGATGCAGGGGTAGCTGAAACGGGCATTCTCGTTTCCTGCAGCGATTACCATATTTTCAACAAGATGCACCTCACCCGCCGGCAGGCGGCGGATAAATACCTGGGCATTGTGAAATCCGCCCTGGACCATGGCATCAAGCCCCGCTGCCACTTTGAAGATATTACAAGGGCGGATTACTATGGCTTTGTGGTGCCCTTCGCCACAGAACTGATGAAGCTTAGCAAGGAAAGCGGAATTCCCATCAAAATCCGTGCTTGCGATACCATGGGCTATGGCGTAAGCTATCCCGGCACAGCGCTGCCCCGCAGCGTACCGGGCATCATTTATGGGCTGCGCCACTATGCCGAGGTTCCTGCGGAGGATCTGGAATGGCACGGCCATAACGATTTTTACAAAGTGGTCAGCAATGCGGGAACGGCCTGGCTGTACGGCTGCGCCAGTATCAACTGTTCACTCCTAGGCATTGGGGAGCGCACGGGCAACTGCCCGCTGGAAGCCATGGCCATCGAGTATCAGGCCATGCGCGGCACGGCCGATGGCATGGATTTGAGCGCCATTACGGAAATTGCAGACTACATGGAAAGCGAGATCGGCATTGAAATCAGCGCCCGTCAGCCTTTTGTGGGCCGCCATTTCAATGTGACGAGGGCGGGCATCCATGCTGACGGCATGCTCAAGGACGAGGAGATATATAACATCTTCGATACTACAAAGCTTCTAAACCGCCCCGCAACCGTGGCGGTGGACAGCCACAGCGGCCTGGCAGGCATCGCCCATTGGATGAACGGCTATTACAAGTTGAAGGGTGAGCACGCCATTCAAAAGCAGGACCCGCTGGTTCAGGCCATGAAAG
Source organism: Bacillota bacterium (assembly GCA_023392515.1). Lineage (GTDB taxonomy): Bacteria > Bacillota > Clostridia > Christensenellales > Aristaeellaceae > JAEVYX01. Next base: position 6,653 of record JAEVYX010000093.1, read on the forward strand.
TAAAGGTGGATGCCTTGTATGCCCAGGGCCGCAATACCGTAATGGGAGACGAGGAACTGGAGCTGCTCACCCGTGCTTGCGATAAGGAGCGGTATGAAAGACTTGTATTCCACAAGAGCAAATAAATAAGCCATTATAGCGCAAAACAGCCGCCGGATATTTCCGGCGGCTGCTGCATGATATCATCTTCATGCTTTGACACTTATTTTTGACGTTTGTATTCTTTATCCGCATACATTAGCTTGTCCAGATGCTTTACAAACTCCTCCGCCCGCATGCCGGATTTTGCGTAGTACACATCATAGCCCATACTGAAATGAAGGCCGTGGCGTGATGTTGACGTCATGTTATATTCATCCTGCGCCTGCCGGATTCGATGCACGGTGCCATTCAAGTCCTCCATGGTATCCGCATCCAGCAGGAGGAAAAACTCATCCCCGCCATACCGGGCCAGAAACCCCTTGTTATCCAAGGCCAGGCGCAGCAGCTTCACCAGATCCTGCAGCGCTTCATCGCCCGCATCGTGGCCAAGGGTATCGTTCATCAGCTTAAAACCGTCCACGTCCAGCAAGATACCGGAAAAACCCTTCTCGGAACTGTTTTCTATACACTCTTTCAGATATTGGTCAAAAGCCATCCTGTTATAGGCGCCGGTCAGGTAATCCGTTCCCAACCTGCTGTTTTGAATGGTCAAGTAGACGGTTAAAACGGAAACCACCATGGCCGGCCAGGTAGCCATCACCCCATAATGCAAGACCTGAATGATGCTTCCAACCATGTGGGGGAATGGAAACAGGAGCAGTGTAAGAAAATACCGGCGGTCAATTTTTTTCTTCTGGATGAGGATCAGTGTAAAGGTATACAGAACAACCGAGTAGCTTATCAGCATATGAAGCCAAAAGAGCGGTCCCCGGTGGTAAACGTTTTGTGCGTCCACGGTAAAGTACCAGCCGGTATACAAGCTGAGTATCGTAATCAGACCGTTGAAAAGCACAATCGCAGATGCCACAGCGATTGTCGCTCTGGTTCTTGCCGCGTCATGAAAGATTTGAAAATCCGCATAAACGAGCCATAACGCCGCGGGAATAACCGCAAGAATATAGAGCAGGACATTGGTGGCAATGTTTAGATAATAGAAAAGCTGCCCTGCCTTCTCATTAAAAATGTAAGCCAGGACATCAATAGGCTGCAGGACGATGGCTGCTTTCACGATCCACATAAAGATCCGGTGTGCAAACAATTGGCCCTGCATTTTGCGGCCGTCTATATATATGATAAAGGCTATAAGAAAAGCATATGCATTCAGCACATACGCTCCAATGACCATGATGCATCACCCTAAAAAAGAATTGTTCGCTATTCTTTTTTTGCCCTAATAAATTGTTTGGAGATTTATGTAATGCAACCCTGCAAATAATGTTATTAAAGATATCAATATGGCATTTGCATACTCATGTTATCACGCCTGCTTCCGTTTGTCCAGATATTCACGAAAATGTATTAAAAAGGTCGTGCATGCATTCTTATATGGTTTTGCAAACAAAGCAGGAAAAGAACCACTGACTTGCCAAATAAAAGGTTTTACAAATCAATGCATATAGATTGACAACCTCCCTCGCTTCATTGTAAAATTACAAGTTGTTATTCCAAACTTCCATGCTCTCCCCAGGGGAGCAGCGAGGGAGCCGCAGTTCACTTGTTTTTCAACTGAAATCGGCGACATGTGCGGTGATTTCGGAAGAATTTCGCGAAAATCTATTCCTTACACGATTTTCTGGCCATAAAGCCGCAAGCTTACAGGCAAACCGTGCAAAGTCGTTCAAATGCCTATATTTGAACGAAATCCGTAGGAGGTAAATTCATGCTGCCAGCCCCCGCTACTCCGGAATTCCAAAAGGCGCTTCATAACGAGGTGCAAAAGCGCCGCACCTTTGCCATTATCAGCCACCCGGACGCGGGAAAGACCACCCTTACCGAAAAGCTGCTCCTTTATGGTGGGGCGATTCGCCAAGCGGGCAGTGTAAAGGCCAGAAAGGCCGAGCGCCACGCTACCTCCGACTGGATGGAGATCGAAAAGCAGCGCGGCATCTCCGTCACTTCCAGCGCCATGCAGTTTGAGTTTGACGGGTTCCGCATCAACATATTGGATACGCCGGGCCATCAGGACTTCAGCGAGGATACTTACCGCGTACTGGTAGCGGCCGACGCCGCCGTGATGCTCATCGACGCCGCCAAGGGCGTGGAGGAGCAGACCATCAAGCTGTTCAAGGTCTGCCGCCTTCGGAACATACCCATTTTCACCTTTGTGAACAAGATGGACCGGGCTTCCAAAGACCCGTTTTCCCTGATGGAAGAGCTGGAACAGGTGCTGGGCATCCGCTCCTGCCCCATCAATTGGCCCATCGGCGTGGATGGGGATTTTCAGGGCGTATACCACCGGGACAGCAGCATGATCGAATTGTATACCGGGGGCGATCATGGCAAAAGCAAGGTGCAAAAAACCGATATTGCCTTGAGCGACCCTTCGCTAAAAGACATTCTGGCGGGCCATTATATTAAAAGGCTGCAGGATGAGATTGAGCTTCTTGATGTGGCTGGGGACACCTTTGATTTGGAAGCCGTGCAGCAGGGGCAGCTTACGCCGCTGTTTTTCGGCTCCGCCATTACGAATTTCGGCGTGGAGCCTTTCCTCAAGCGATTTTTGCAGTTCACGCCGCCGCCTCTGCCGCGCAAGAGCGACATGGGGGAGATCGTCGCGGAAGACCCGGGTTTTACCGGCTTTATTTTCAAAATTCAGGCCAACATGAATCCCGCGCACCGGGATCGTCTGGCTTTTCTGCGCATTGTCAGCGGTGCCTTTGAAAAGGGCATGACCGTCTGGCACAGCGGCACCGACAAGGACATTCAATTAAAGCAGCCCCAGCAATTTATGGCCGATGAACGGGAAGCGGTGGAGGAGGCCTGGGCAGGCGACATTATCGGCCTGTTCGACCCCGGAATATTTGGGCTGGGGGATACCCTTTCCATCGGACGCAAGCTGCACTTTGAAGACATTCCCGTTTTTGCGCCGGAGCATTTCGCCAGGGTTCGCGCCTTGGACAGCATGAAGCGCAAGCAGTTTGTAAAGGGTGTCACTCAGCTGAGCCAGGAGGGCGCGATTCAAACCTTTATCCGCACGGAGCTGGGCCGGGAGGATTTCCTGGTGGGCGTCGTGGGCGTATTGCAGTTTGATGTGCTTTCCTATCGCCTGAAGGGTGAGTACGGCGCGGAAATCGTGCTGGAAAACTTGAATTTTCGCTTTGTCCGCTGGGTGAAGGCTACGCCCAAGCCCGTGGCGGACCTAAAGCTTACTTCATCAAGCGGCCGGGCCAAAGACAGCCAGGACCGGGACGTGCTCCTGTTCGAAAACGAGTGGAGCATTCGCCTGGCTTTGGAAAACAACCCCGGTCTTAAGCTGGCGGATACCGCCGCCCGGCATCTGGATTCCAAATAAGGAAGGAAATAACGTATGATTCGTGAAGATATCCGCAATATTGCCATTATAGCCCACGTTGACCACGGCAAGACGACCCTGGTGGACCAAATGCTCAAACAGGGCGGTGTCTACCGTGAAAACCAGCAAACGGTGGAGCGGGTGATGGACTCCAACGACCTGGAACGGGAACGTGGCATTACCATTCTTAGCAAAAACACCGCCGTTCATTATGGCACGACCCGCATCAACATTGTAGATACTCCCGGCCACGCCGATTTTGGCGGCGAGGTGGAGCGGGTGCTTAAAATGGTGGATGGGGTACTGCTTCTTATCGACAGCTTTGAAGGGCCCATGCCCCAAACGCGGTTTGTGCTGAAAAAGGCGCTGGACCTGCAGCTGAAGGTTTTGATCGTCATCAACAAGGTGGACAGGCCCGACGCCCGGTGCGAAGAAGTGGTCGGCGAAATTCTCGACCTGCTAATTGACCTGCAGGCGGATGAAAGCACCATCGAACATCCCATCCTGTATGTATCCGCCCGCAAGGGGACGGCGACGCTGGATATGAGCCAGCCCGGAGAAGATTTAAAGCCCCTGTTTGACGCGATATTGAAGTATATTCCCGCACCTGAAGGGGAGCTGGATGGCCCGGCCCAGGTGCTGATTTCCACCATCGACTATAACGATTATGTGGGCCGCATCGGCGTGGGCCGCATCCAGCGGGGCACTTTTAAAGAGGGCATGACCGTTGTGCATGCCAACGAGGAAACGGGCGCGGTCAGCGCTCCCTGGCGGCTCACGGGCCTCTTCCGCTATGATGGGCTGAAGCGCCTGCCTATTTCAGAAGTGGGCATGGGGGACATCGTTGCCCTGACCGGTATGGAGGATTTGTCCATCGGTGATACGGTGTGCGATCCCGCCCAGGTGGAAGCGCTGCCCTTTGTACGTATCAGCGAGCCTACGGTGAAAATGAGCTTTTCCGTCAACGACAGCCCCTTTGCCGGCCGGGAAGGGCAATACGTTACCAGCCGCCACCTTCGCGCCCGGTTGTTCAAGGAATTGCAGACGGACGTTTCCCTGCGCGTTTCGGAAACGGAAAGCCCCGATACCTTTGAGGTGCTGGGCCGCGGGGAGCTACATCTTTCCATCCTGATTGAGACCATGCGCCGCCAGGGGTATGAGTTCCAGGTGAGCAAGCCGGAAGTGCTATACCATTACGTGGACGGCGAAAAGTACGAGCCTATGGAGCGGATGGTGGCCGATGTGCCCCAGGCCTATGCCGGCGCCGTGATTGAAAAGATCGGCCGCCGCCGGGGCACCCTGGAAAGTATGTCCGGGTCAGACCGGGTCCGCCTGGAATTCTTGATCCCTTCCCGCGGCTTGTTCGGTTACCGCTCGGAGTTTTTAACCGATACCCGGGGCGAGGGCATTATGTCCGCCGTATTTGAAGGGTATGAGCCGGTGAAAGGGGACATCCCCCATCGCAGCGTAGGCGCGCTGGTGTGCTTTGAAACGGGTGAATCCACCTCCTACGGGCTTTTCTACACCCAGGACAGGGGCACCTTGTTCATTGGCACCCAAACGCCGGTGTATGCGGGCATGATCTGCGGGCAGAACGCCCGGCCCGGTGACCTGGTGGTGAACGTATGCAAGAAAAAGCATGTTACCAACACCCGTAACGCCGCCTCCGCCGAGGAAAGCATGCGGCTGATTTCCGTGCATCCCCTCACCCTGGAGGAGTGCCTGGAGTTTATTGATGACGATGAGCTGCTGGAGATTACCCCGAAAAGCCTGCGCATGCGCAAACGCCAATTGGCCCATGATCTGCGCATGAAGGCCCAGCGCAAGTAACCAGGGGCGCTGCCCCTGGAAATTGCAAAACAATCAATCCCTTTCTGGCTCCTGTAAGCCGCAAAGAGCATAGCTTGCAAAAACGACCGCTGTCTGAATAGATGGCGGTCGTTTGCGTTGTAACACCGCATTGCAATGTATGAAAACAGATAGTATAATGAGCCGTGCAAATCGATTTGTAAAATAATGTAATGCGTGGTGTTGGATATGGCGATTCGAAATGCAGCCAAAGCTCTTATTATTTCCGAAGGTAAAATCTTATTGAATAAATGCGTGGGTCCGCAAGGTGAAATCTATTACGACATCCCCGGCGGAGGGCAGCATCAGTATGAAACCATGGAGGAAGCCGTAATGCGGGAATGCCTGGAAGAAACCGGGCGCCTGGTGAAAATCGTGCGCTTTGCCGCACTATGTGAAGAGATTTATGACAATGCCAAGCTTAGAGAACAGTACCCTGATTATGTCCACCGGGTGCATCATGTCTTTCTTGCCGAATTGGCAGATGATATCGTGCATACACCAACGGAAACCGATTGGCAGCAGGAGACAAACTGCTGGATGGATTTGCGGGAGATTCCCTTGCTTGATTTGCGCCCGAGGCTGCTGAAAAATCACCTTCTGCAGGTGCTCACATCTTCGGTACCCTTATACCTGGGAGCTGTTCATATGCCCTGATTGGCAGAAAAAATTATGGGACCATAACGGCGTCAAGCCACGCCTGCGCCATCAGCGCAGCCCCTGCGGGGGTGGGATGAACGCCATCCTTTAGCCAATAGGTCAGCTCTTGACGGGTGCTGGCTTTGGCAAAAAGCCCGTCAAAGGGCACGTAAATGGCACCGAATTCCCGGGCCAAAGCCCGCAGAATGTGGATTTTCGGATCCAGATCCTCCCGCCACAGCCCCCTGTCCTCGGGGTATGGCAGCAGGAAAGGCTCGCACAGAATCAACCCGGCTTTTGTATGCATACGCACATCTTCCAACATGGCCCGGCAGTTTTCTTCAAACTCTAGGGGGGAGGTTTCCAGGCCGGAATCGAAAAAACGCCAGGTATCATTGATACCAATCAGGATGGATACCCAGTCCGGCTGCAGGTCAATACAATCCTTTTCCCAGCGGAGGCGCATATCGCAGCTGCGGTCGCCGCCCATCCCCCGGTTGATAAACTTAATTCCCAATTCCGGGTACTGGGCACAGAAAAAGGCGGCGGCCATAGCCGCAAAGCCCCGGCCCATGTCGTCAGGGTCAAAACGATTGCGGTCGCTGTCGGTGATGGAATCCCCTTGAAAGAGGATCATGTCCCCCTGGGCAAAAATGGGATGCATCCAAAACACTCCTTCGCAGCGCTGAAAACGCCGGGATGTTGCACACCATACGGTTGATGGATTCAAATAGATTTTATGATTGCAGAATACATGGCATGGCGATTTTTGTCAATTCCTTTTTGGTCGATACGTGAATTTACATCATCCATTGCAATATGGAAAATAGCCTCGAATTTATTGCGCGTCATAAATTGACAAAAATGATAAAATTATGGCATAATATTCACAATTTGAATTGTTGATCGTATATTTCCTCTTCTCTGTGGTGGTGCTGGGAGGATAAGGCGCAAAAGATGAACGTACAAAAGCTGATACTTGATTTTTTGGCCGGATGTATCCCTATTATGGCGGCGATTTATGTGGCGGCTGGTATCCGCTTTATGCGTCATACGGGGAAAAACGGAAATCCATATTATCCGTTGCTGTTATTTGCCTGCGCAATATTCGGCATGGGATATTACCTGGAACTGAAGGCATCCACGATAGTATTCAAGCTGGCAGCGCGCACCTTTGGCTATCTAGGGGTGATGCTGCTGCCCGCCCTTGGTATGCTGCTCACCCGGAGGCTGGTCAATGAAAAGCCGGTGCCGGATTTCCTTCAATGGGCGCTGTTTTCCCTGTCTCTGGGGCTTTGGTTTTTGTATTTGCTAAATCCGGTTCACGGCATGTTTTACAAAGAGGTTTCTGTGCGCAACCTAGGGCAGTACGTTATGGTTTATACGCCCAAAGGCCCATTTTTTCAGCTGCTCTATACGTATTTTGCCGTTTTTCTAATTGACGCCTGCTTCCTTCTTTTTAAAGCACAGAAAAAGCCGGAAGCCAAAAGGAAAAAGTATATCCGCCTGCTTGCTTTTTTTGCAGTGCCGATTCCTTGCCTTATATGGCTTTTTTTAGGCCTGGACCGGTTAATCGATCCATCGCCTATATTTTTGTTGTTTCTGGGAACGTTGTGCTTGTTCAGCGAGGGAAAAAACGATTTGCTGCAAACACAGTTCAGCCGTTGGGAACATATGTTTTTAAGCGCGGCCGATCCTGTCTTTTTATTTCGCAAGCATTCTTTAATGCGCCAGAATCCGGCGGCAGACGCACTGCCAGGGGCAGATGTTCTGCCTGAGGATGATATATTGAATATGTTGGAAAACGCTGTTTTCAGCCGTGAACCTGTAGGCTTTCCTCCTGGTCATGCATCCATGTGGATGGACGTGCGTAAAAGTGTTTTTGATATGCGCAGCGGTTTGACCAATTATCAGTTGATCGACATCACGGAAAAACGCCTGGCATTCGAAAGCCTTCGGGCCGGCGAAGAGCAGTATCGCCTGCTCATCGCCCAGATGAAGCAGGGCCTGGCGGTTTTTAAAGTGATTCAGGACGATTTGGGAAAGAGCCCCTGCCTTCATTCGAATGCAGCGTTTGCCCAGGACATAGGTCAGCCGATGGATGCTATTGTTGGCAGAACTCTGGATTCGTTTTTCCCGGATATGGATCAGGAGTGGCATGATGCTTTTCGTAGTGTGGCAGCTGGCGGCTTGGCCCCAAGGCTGGAAAGGTATTTGCCATGGCTGAATCGGTTTTTTGGCATTCGCATCTATGCACCCCGTCCCGGCGAACTGGCTGTCATTCTTTCGGATATTACTGCCCGCAAGGCGGTTGAAAAAGAAAATGCGCACCGGGATATGCTGTTATTGGCTATTACGACGCTCACCCAAGACCTGCTCACAGCCAGGGAATACAGTCAGGTTCTTCCCAAGGCCCTGAATATGGTGGGGGAGGCGATGGATGTAAGCAGAATTTACCTGTTTGAAAATGTATATAATGCAGGACGGATTGACGCCTTTGACCTGCGGGCGGAGTGGAGCGCTGATGCGGATATGCTGCTTAATGAAGAATCTGCCGTACAGCGCATACCTGCGGCAAACATGGAGTTTATATTGCGGTCCCTGCAGGAAGGAACGCCGTTTGAAGGAGATACTGCAGCGCTGAATGACAGCGCCGTCAAAAGGGCGCTGGCGGAGCAGGGCGTTCAATCCATTCTTGCATTGCCCGTATTTGTACAAGGGCGGCATTGGGGGACCATGGGCTTTTTTGAATGCCGGCGGACCAGAAGCTGGACGAATACAGAAAAGAACATGCTGCAGCTGTTTGTAGGCTCCTTGAGCAGAGCTGTGGAGCGGTATGAAAATGAGCGGAAGCTGCGGGAAGCCCAGGAATGGAACAACGCCATCCTGCAGGCTATACCGGACTTGTTTTTCGTATTTACTCCGGAGGGGAAAATCGTTCATTTCCACTCCTCCGGCGCTTTGGATGCGGCGCATTTTGCCCCTGAAGTCTATATGAACCGGCTTGTATCCCAGGTTTTTCCTGAACAAATCGCCGACCCCTTCATGGCATATCTGCAGGAGGCATTACGGGACAGTGGTGTGCGGGTCTTTGAGTATGAAATGAAACACCAGCAGGATATGACATATTTTGAGGCGCGGGTGCTGCCCATCAACCAAGACTTGGTTCTGGTTTTGGCAAGGGATATTACGGAAAACAGGAAGCGCCAGGAAAAGATAGAGTATCTTAGCTTCCACGACCAGTTGACGGGCCTTTATAACCGCCGCTACTACAACCATCAAATCGAAGTGGAAGACCGGCCTGAAAAACTGCCTCTTGCCTTAATGCTGGTAGACGTCAATGGGCTTAAATTGACCAATGATGCTTTCGGCCATCAAATGGGAGACCTGCTGCTTACGAAAACCGCACAAATTCTGAAAAGTGTGTTGGGCGAGAAGGATGTGGCCCGCATCGGTGGGGATGAATTCACAGTGCTATTGGCGAATACCGATTTGAAAAAGGCCCGGGAGCTTACGGCTCAGGTTCATCAGCTGATTGCGGAGGAATCCAACGAGCGCCTGATTTTCTCCGTTTCTATCGGCGTTGCGGTGAAAAGGCACGCATCGGAGGATTTCCGTGAAGTGTTCAAACAGGCGGAGGACGACATGTACCGCCATAAACTGTTTGAAGGCTTGAGCATGCGCAGCCGGGCGATCGGACTCATCATGAAAACCCTTTATGAGAAGAGCGCTCAGGAAATGGCACATTCCAAACGGGTCAGCGAATTAAGCGAGGCAATTGCCCGTAATATGGCATTGAGCGAAGATACCGTAAATCAGGTGCGCATGGCTGGATTGATGCATGATATTGGAAAGATTGGCATGGAGGACAAGGTTCTTGGCAAAACCGGAAGGCTGGATGCCAAGGAATGGGGCCAGCTCAAGCGTCATTGCGAGGTGGGCTACAGGATACTGAGTTCCGTGCATGAGTTTTCCGTACTATCCCAATATGTGCTGGAACACCATGAACGCTGGGATGGCAAAGGCTACCCCAAAGGCCTTAAGGATGAGGAAATTACGCTGCCCGCCAGGATTATTGCCGTGGCCGACAGCTTCGAGGCTATGGTATCCATACGCACCTATAAAGAGCCGCGCAGCAGGCAGGCGGCGCTTAGGGAAATACGTCGCTGCGCCGGAACACAGTTTGACCCCGATGTCGCACGGGTGTTTGTTGAGAAGGTGATGGGGGAAAGCTGGGAAGAATAGCAGGTTGACAGAAGGTGTCCTGTTTGGTAAGCTAAACATGGTTTGGATGTCAGTGGCCTCCGCTCCTGAAAATAAGGGAGGATATGCGAATTATGACTGCCTCTTTGTTCCTGTAAGATAAGCCGGGTGAATTTGGCTGCCTAAAGCAGCCCTGTTTGTCATGCTTTTGCTTTACAGTGATAAGGAGGCTTTTTATGTCCGCAAATATTCATTGGAAAAAACGATTTTATCTTTTATGGTCGGCCCAGGCTGTATCTCTTTTGACCAGTGCAATGGTGCAGTATGCCATCCTTTGGCACTTGACTGCTAGTACCGGTTCTGCTGCTGTGCTTTCCTTAGCCGCTATGATGGGCTTTTTGCCAATGGCGCTGTTCAGTCCTTTTATCGGCAGCCTGGTAGACCGTTTCAGCCGTAAAAGGATGATGATCTTTTCCGATCTGGGCATTGCCCTTCTTGCCGTGCTGCTTGCGGTGCTAAGCTTGAAAGGAGAGCTGCCCCTGGGGCTTGTGTATGGTGTTCTGTTTTTACGCTCCTTGGGAACCGCATTTCATCAGCCTTGCCTGCAAGCCATAACACCCTTGATCGTTCCGGAAGATCAGCTTTCCAGGTGCGCAGGGATGAGCCAGGCCTTTCAGTCCGTATCCATGATTCTAAGCCCGGGTCTGGCCGCTGTTGCCTATGGCTTTATGCCGCTGCCACTGGTGATTGCGCTGGATGCGGTGGGTGCGGCGGTAGGCATTCTTACAGTGGCATTCCAAAGCATACCTGCCACACCCCATGATGAAATTGTGGAAAAGCAGCATGTGCTGAAAGATGCGCTTCAGGGGCTTAAATATTTGCATAAACAAAAGGGGCTGTTTGCCCTGGTGATGATTGCCAGTCTTTTTTCTTTGGCCTATGTGCCTGCAGCCAGCTTGTATCCCCTTATGGTATTGGGGTACTTTGGCGGCACAACTTACCATGCCGGGTTGGTGGAGATGGCCTTTTCGGCAGGGATGCTGGCGGGTGGCCTGCTCCTGGGCCTTTGGGGCGGCCCGAAACGGCGGATTCATATCATGGCCGCATCGGCAGCGGTGATTGGCGCGTGTCTGTCCGGAATGGGCCTTTTGCCCCCAGATGGCATTCTCTTTTTTGGATTGTTCACTTTGCTTTCAGGCCTTGCCGCGCCTTTTTTCTCGGCGCTGTTTATGGCTCTCATTCAAGAGAAAATCCGGCCGGACTATTTGGGCCGGGTGCTGGGGGTATCTTCCTCGCTTATGTCTTTGGCCTGCCCACTGGGACTAATGCTGGCTGGCGGAGCAGCGGAGCGGATAGGGGCAGGGCCCTGGTTTTTGTTCAGTGGTATCCTGTGCGTAGTATGCGCGGCCCTGTGCATGCTTTTTCCCTCTGTCCGAAGGGTGGATGAGCACATCAAAGCATGACAGCGTTATGCTGGCGGCGCTGTTCCATACAGGACCGCATGGTTTCATCACATGGATATTAAATGATTCCCCTAAAATCAAACTCGGAAAAGCAGCGCAGCCAATTTTTCGGCACCCTGGCCCGGCGAACTTGCGCCGGGCTATTTTCATATGCTGTGGCGTGGGAAAAACCGGCTGGAATTTGCTTCCATTTTATGATAAAAGGTGATTGCTTTGGTACAACGATATTATTTCCAGGGTGTATTCCCTGTTTTTTGTCCCATAGATCAAGGTTCATCTCCTATCACCAGCCAAGATGCAAGTGCGGCAGAAGAAGTCGGGCCAACCGGACCGACAGGACCTACCGGGCCAACCGGTCCGACCGGCCCGACGGGGCCTACCGGTGCTAGAGGAATCATGGGGCTCACTGGCGCAACCGGCATGAATGGCGCTACCGGACCAGCGGGCGCTACTGGGCCGACCGGCCCGACCGGGCCTGCAGGTCCTACTGGCGAAAATGGCGCGACTGGTGCTACCGGCCCTGGGGGTCCCACCGGCGCAAGGGGAATTGCGGGCCTGACAGGCCCCACTGGAGCAATGGGTCCAACGGGTCCTACCGGCGCAGGAGACACCGGGCCGACAGGTTCTGCCGGGGAGACAGGTCCAACAGGTCCTGCTGGACCGACGGGTCCTACCGGCGCGGGAGATACCGGGCCGACAGGTTTTGCCGGGGAGACTGGCCCAACAGGCCCAATAGGACCTGCGGGGTCGACCGGGCCGACAGGCCCTACCGGCGCAAGGGGTATCATGGGGCCGGAGGGTCCTGCTGGGGAAATTGGCCCAACCGGACCGGCAGGCCCTACGGGTGTAGGGGAAACCGGGCCGACAGGCCCCACGGGAGAAACCGGCTTGGCTGGTCCTTCCGGACCTGCAGGCCCTACCGGCCCTACCGGCGCAAGGGGCCTCATGGGTCCTGAAGGGCCAACAGGCGGAAGCGGTCCGATTGGTCCGACAGGTCCTACAGGCCCCACAGGCCCCACAGGTATTGGCGAAACTGGGCCCACAGGCCCCATTGGGGATATCGGCCCAACCGGTCCTACGGGTTCTACCGGCCCAGAGATTCCAGGCCCTACCGGCTCTGTCGGCCCAACAGGGCCAACGGGATTGATCGGCCCGACCGGCGCGAGGGGTATCATAGGGCCTACCGGCCCGGAAGGCCCGGAGGGTCAGGAAGGTCCGGCGGGCCCAACCGGTGCCCAGGGAATCATGGGGCCGCAAGGACCAACCGGTGCCATGGAAAATACTATGGGCTGCTTTGCGGTATCCCAATTGGCACACCTTTTACGTCAGTTGATTTCTATTTATTCCGACACCACTTGGACGGTTTTTTCTGAATCCCTGTCTTTCTACTCTGGGACTCCTCTGGATTTGTATACAGGAACCGGCGCATCCGGACCAGGCTTATTGCGGTTGATGGATTTGGGTATGAATTATGAAACAATACCCATCGCGAATATTACCGCCATTTATCCGGGCGACGGAACGGTATACGATCCATCCCTCACGTATTTAACGCCGCCTGATTCCATGCCACCCGGCTGCGATACGGATTTGATTGCTGCGGTTCAATCATATCTGCCCATAGGGATAACCGTGGGCAGTATCCGGCTTGGCCCCAGTATTACTGCCAGTGGCGATGTCTACCAAAACGAATATGGCGTTTTGGTGTTGTCGGATAGCTCCGGGAACACACCTGTCTTTATTTCTACACCGCATATCCTACGGATTTTTACCACAGGTAATCCGCTTGCACAAAACAGAACGGCCAGCAAAAGTGCAGATGGCTTGCCTCGCATTTCCACTGGCTAAACCACCTCTGCATGACGGCCTTTTAAAATATCAAGGACCCGGGACGTTTCGTGCCCGGGTCTTCTCATGCGACGGTCTTTTACCTTGGGGATATGGCATCTCTCAACGTAAGGCAGGCGTTCCCTTGACAGATCGCCTTATTTAGGCTACGATGCACTCACGTCCAGCTAGTTGTCTTTCGGTTATTTCTATTACCCCGAGGCGCGATGAAAACCGGGGCAGGTTATTTCTTATCATTTGGATACAGTTCAGAAAAGAGGCATGGTTTATGGCTGGTATGAAACCGGAGGCGCAATTGACAAAGCGGCAGCAGGCCATTCAGTTTGTCAAATTTACATTGTTCTCAATTTCGGCAGGGCTCGTCCAGGCAATCAGTTTCACGCTAATCAATGAAACGACAAAGCTTCCCTACTGGCCCAGCTATCTTATAGCCCTGGTACTCAGCGTAATATGGAATTTTACACTTAACCGCCGGTATACCTTTCAGTCCGCAAGCAATGTGCCAAAGGCCATGATGCTGGTTTTTCTGTATTATGTGGTGTTTACGCCGTTGAGCACCTGGTGGGGCGACGCGCTGACAGGCATCGGCTGGAACGACTATGTTGTGCTTGTGGGTACGATGGTCATCAATTTTGTAACGGAATTTTTATATCAACGGTTTGTGGTTTTCCGCAGGAGCATCAACACCAATGAGGTGGCGAAGCGGAAGGCGGAGAAGGCATAAGAAAAAGCGGAGAAGCAAGCCGCTTCTATAAGGATTCCGCTTCGTACTTTTTTTCGACCGCTCTGTACTTTTTCCGAATCCCTTTGCGAGAAATCCGTGAATTGGTTGACATTGCCGTTCTCCTTCCTTATAATAGTAGTGTTTGCGGACATGCCGCCTTTTGGCGGTTCCAGGTTATATAACGAGGAGGTTCGTCCATGGCAATTAAAATGACTGTTGACGGTAATACTGCCGTCGGCCATGTCGCTTATGCGTTCAGCGATGTGGCTGCGATCTATCCCATCACACCTTCTTCCAATATGGCGGAAGTAGTGGATGAGTGGTCGGCCCAGGGGCGCAAAAATCTGTTCGGGCAACAGGTTCGTGTGGCGGAAATGCAGAGCGAAGCGGGAGCGGCGGGTGCCGTTCACGGTTCTTTGGCTGCCGGTGCTTTGACCAGCACCTTTACCGCCAGCCAAGGGTTGCTCCTCATGATTCCGAACATGTACAAAATCGCCGGTGAGCTATTGCCCTGCGTGTTTCATGTGAGCGCCCGGGCCCTGGCTGCCCATGCATTGTCCATCTTCGGCGATCACCAGGACGTGATGGCTTGCCGCCAGACCGGTTTTGCCATGCTGGCATCCAACAGCGTGCAGGAAGCTATGGATATGGCTTTGGTTGCCCATCTGGCCACGCTGAAAGCCAGCGTTCCTTTCCTCCATTTCTTTGACGGCTTCCGTACCAGCCATGAGATTCAAAAGATCGACGGCATTGAGTACAGCGAAATCGAAAAGCTGGTTGACTTTAAAAAGGTCGAGGAATTCCGTGCCAGGGCTTTGAATCCCGAACATCCCCATCAGGGCGGCACCGCTCAAAACCCGGACATTTACTTCCAGAACCGTGAAGCGGCCAACAAGTTCTATCTGGCTGTTCCCGGCATTGTGGAAGAAGTCATGCAGGATGTGGAAAAGCTCACCGGCCGCAGCTACAAGCCCTTCCAGTATGTAGGCGCACCCGATGCGGACAAAGTGATTATCGCCATGGGCTCCGCCTGCGAGACCATTGAGGAGACCATTAACCTTCTGCTCAAGAAGGGTGAAAAAGTGGGCCTTATCAAAATCCACCTTTTCCGGCCCTTCTCCATGAAGCATTTCCTCAGCGCTATTCCCGAAAGCTGCAAGAAGATCGTCGTGCTCGACCGCACCAAGGAAGCGGGCAGCCTGGGCGAACCTCTCTATACCGATGTTTGCTCCGCTTTGACCGAAGCCGGCAAAAAGATCGATGTAATTGGCGGCCGTTACGGCCTTGGCAGCAAGGAATTCACCCCCACCATGGTGAAAGCCGTGTACGACAACCTGGCGGGCGCCATGAAGAACCACTTCACCGTCGGTATCGAGGATGACGTGACCATGACCAGCCTGCCCCTTGGTGAGCAGGTCATTGCCGCCCCCGAAGGCACCGTCAGCTGCAAGTTCTATGGCTTGGGCTCCGACGGCACCGTGGGCGCCAACAAAAACTCCATCAAAATTATCGGCGACCATACCGATATGTACGCCCAAGGCTATTTCGCCTACGACTCCAAAAAGTCCGGCGGTCTGACCGTAAGCCATCTCCGCTTTGGCAAAAAGCCCATCCAGTCCCCTTACCTCATCGACGCGGCGGACTTTGTGGCCTGCCACAACCCCGCCTATGTAGTGCTGTATGACATGGTATCTTCCCTGAAAGAGGGCGGCGTATTCCTGCTCAACAGCCCCTGGGCACCCGAGGAGATGGAAGCACAGCTTCCCGCCCAGATGAAGCAGCTTCTTGCCAAGAAGAAGGCCCGCTTCTACACCGTGAACGCCATTGAACTGGCTGGCAAGGTGGGTATGGGCGGACGTATCAATACCATCATGCAGGCTGCGTTCTTCAAGCTCGCCAGCGTAATCCCCTACGAGGAAGCCGACAAGTACATGAAGGCGTATGCCAAGAAGACCTACGGCAAGAAGGGCGACGCGGTGGTTCAAAAGAACTACGACGCCATTGACATTGCCATCTCCGGCTTGAAAGAAGTCACCGTGCCCGCCGAATGGGCAAATGCCACCACCGGCGCTACCCCTGTGAAGATTGAGGCATCTGACTACTTTAACGAGTTTGTTGCTCCCATTCTCGCTCAGGAAGGCGACAAGCTACCTGTATCCGCGTTCGACCCCGCAGGCGTTGTGCCCACCGGCACCACCAAGTATGAAAAGCGCGGCATCGCGGTGAAAGTACCCAAGTGGATTCCCGAAAATTGCATCCAGTGCAACACCTGCTCTCTGGTGTGCCCCCATGCAGTTATCCGGCCCATTTACACCCCCGACACCATGATGAAAGACGCTCCCGAAGGCTATGTGACCAAGCCCGCTACGGGCAAGGAATTTGCCGGGATGCAGTACCGTATTCAGATCAGCCCCATGGACTGCACGGGCTGCGGAAACTGCTACGAAGTCTGCCCCGCCAAGACAAAGGCTTTGGAGATGGAACCCCTGGAATCCCAAAAGTACCAGGAGCCCTTCTGGGAGTTTGCCATGACCATGCCCGAAGTTACCACCGTTACCAATAAGGCCACGGTGAAAAACAGCCAGGCCCTGAAGCCCCTGTTTGAGTTCTCCGGTGCATGCGCAGGCTGCGGCGAAACGCCTTACATCAAGCTGGTAACCCAGCTCTTCGGCGACCGGATGATGATCGCCAACGCTACGGGCTGCTCCTCCATCTATGGCGGTTCCGCCCCCACCTGCCCCTACACCGTTAACGACAAGGGCCAGGGTCCCGCTTGGGCAAACAGCCTCTTTGAGGACAATGCCGAGTTTGGCTTCGGTATGCAGCTTGCTACCGCACAGCGCCGTGAAAAGCTGGCTGATCAGGTTGCGGAACTTGCGCAAAAGGTGGACGGCGAAGCGAAGGCTGTCTGCGAAGCCTGGCTGAACAACAAGGACGACGCGGAAGGCAGCAAAGCCGCTTCCGAAGCGCTCTTGAAGCTTGTAAATGACTGCAAGGATTGCGGCTGCGACTGCGACCCGCTTTGCAAGGAAATTGCCGGCAAGGCCGACCTGATGGTGAAGAAATCCATCTGGATCTTCGGCGGCGACGGCTGGGCCTATGACATCGGTTACGGCGGGCTCGATCACGTGTTGGCCCAAGGTCAGGATGTAAACGTACTGGTGCTGGATACCGAAGTGTACTCCAATACCGGCGGACAGGCCTCCAAGTCCAGCCCCACCGGCGCAGTTGCGAAATTCGCCGCGGCCGGCAAGCGCACCCGCAAAAAGGATCTGGGCATGATGGCCATGAGCTACGGCTATGTGTATGTTGCCACCGTTGCCATGAGCGCCAATCCCGCTCAGCTTTTGAAGGCTATGGCGGAAGCGGAAGCCTACAACGGCCCCTCTTTGATCATTGCCTATGCGCCCTGCATCAACCACGGCATCAACATGGCCTTCTCCCAGGCGGAAATCCGCAAGGCCGTTGCCGCCGGTTACTGGCCGCTGTATCGGTTTAACCCCGATCTGCAGGACCAGGGCAAGAATCCCTTCACCTTGGATAGCAAAGATCCTACCGCCAGCTATCAGGAATTCCTCCAGGGCGAAACCCGGTACACTTCCCTTTCGAAGATGTTCCCGGATGCAGCCAAGGAATTATTTGAACAAGCGGAAAAGGATGCAGCCCACAGGCTGGAGAGCTACAAGAAACTGGCACAATAATTGCATCCAACAGATGTCAAGCAAGAGCCGTCCCATACGGGGCGGCTCTTGTCAGCGTGTCGAAAAAGTGGCTATGCCGCTTTTTCGAGTCTGCACCCTTCACCTGTGAGCCATACTCACGGCCGGTGAAGGGTGTAAGGAAACCTTGCTCCGCAAGGCTTCCGAAGCCACCGCACATGTCGCTGGCTTCGGATTTAAAGTCGGAGGGGTCGCCCCTCCGACACCTCCCAGAGGTTTTTTGA
>JAEVYX010000114.1 GCA_023392515.1 Bacillota bacterium
CCGTTGTTTACATACTCACGGCCCATTTTCCCTGTCCATTGCTCAAAGAACCAGCCGTAATTGCTGAACATGAATCCGTAGCGGGCAACGGAGCCATCCGCATTTTTGACGGTCAACTTGTCGGCTATTTCGAGAATGCCATCTACAGTAGTCGGAATTTCGGTGATTCCAGCCTCGTCAAAAGCTGTTTTGTTGTAGTACATAAGGGGTGTAGAGCAGTTAAACGGCATGGCATTGATCTTGCCGTCTATGGTGTAGTAGGCCAGCAGGTTGGGCTCGATAACGGAGGAATCCCAGCCTTCTTTGTCTATGAAGTTTTGAATGGGCACCATCCAGCCGCTATCAATCAGGAAGCGGGAGCCGATTTCATACGACTGCACAATATCACAAGGCAATTGACCCATTCCGGCGGCTTTCAGCTTGTTAATCGCATCGTCATATTCACCTTGGTACTGGGCATCCACGAAGATTTTGTCCTGCGAGGCGTTGAAATTGCTCACCATGGTTGCGATCGCTTCCGCATTGGTTCCGGCCAGTGAGTACCAAAAGACGATGTTTGTCTTTTCTTCGGCCTGTGCGCCGGCAAGCAGCGAAAGCGACATTACGAGGCAGAGAACCAGAGCGACGAGTTTCTTCATGGGATTGGCCTCCTTCATAATAAGTTTTTCGTATCGAAACGCCCAACCAGAGCGTTTTGCCCTTAT
The DNA here is from genome assembly GCA_023392515.1 of Bacillota bacterium. Lineage (GTDB taxonomy): Bacteria > Bacillota > Clostridia > Christensenellales > Aristaeellaceae > JAEVYX01. The sequence continues at coordinate 705 of JAEVYX010000114.1, forward strand.
CCCTTTACAGCGCCGGCCATGAGACCGTTGATGAGCTGCTTTTGCATAAACACAAAGATTGAAAGCGAGGGAATGATAACAACAACAACGCCAGCCATCATTAACCCTAATTGCTGGGCGTCTATGTCGTACAGCATGGAGATGCCAATTTGCACCGTACGGTAGCTATTTGAATTCGTGACAAGCAAAGGCCACAAGAACTGGTTCCAGGTATTGAGAAACACATATGCGCCCAACGCTCCCAATGCCGGCCGGGCAAGCGGCACGACGATCGTAAGCAAAAAACGCCAGTTGTTGCACCCGTCTAGCTTGGCGGCCTCATGCAGTTCTTTGGCAAAGGTGAGATAATTTTGCCTTAACAAAAACACACCCATGGCAGAACAAAGATAGGGAACAATCAGAACCTTGTAAGAGTCCAGCCAGCCCCAGGAGGATACGGTCAAAAAGTTGGCAATAATTGTTGCCTCCCAAGGGACCATCATCGTTGCCAATATACAGAGAAACAAAAACTTGCGGCCCCGGAAATCAAGAAACGCAAAAGCAAATGCTGCCATGGAGCAAGTTATCATCTGCCCAATTGTAACGGCGCTGGACACAATGAATGAGTTGAGGATGAACCGTGGAATGGCAGTTTTGGAAAAAACATGGCTATAGCTTTCAAAGGACATATGCGTGGGCCAGAAGCGGGAATAAAGCTCATCCGATGGCATGACACTCATCATGAATGTGTAAAGCAGCGGAAGCATGATAAGAAAGATAAACGGCAGGTTCAGGCATAGGCGCCCTGCACGCAGAAGAATCTCTTTCTGGCGTCTGGTTAAGTTTTTGAACATCAGTAATGCACGCTCCTTTTCTCCATGCTGAACTGGATCAGGGTAATGATCAGGATTATTAAAAACAGAATGATTGACCGTGCAGCAGCCTCACCAAAACGGTAATTGAAAAATGCGTCTCGGTAGATGGCATACACTATTACGTTGGTTGCCTCATTCGGCCCACCCTGGGTAATAAGCCTGATCTGCGTGAAAGACTGGAACGCGCTGATAATATTGATGATGATTTGGAAAAACAGCGTTGGAGACAGGCAGGGAATGGTAATATGGCGGAATTTGCGCCAATAACCCGCACCGTCAATGGCGGCACTCTCATACAAATCGTCAGGGATGTTGCGCAATCCGGCACCAATGAAGATGAAATTGATACCGCTGACAAGCCAGATGGTCAGTATGGCCATGATTGGCAATGCCCACACAGGGTCTGACGCCCATGTATTTTTTGTTCCAAGCACGTAATTGAGCAGGCCGATTGATGGATGCAGTATCATTTTAAATGCCATAGCGGCTGCGGCGGATGCAATGGAAATAGGCATGGCATAAATGGCTGATGCAAATGTACGGCCAGGAAACTTGCCCACGGTCATAAGGCTTGTGCATAGGCCAACCAATAAGCCTCCCAATGCCACCATGCCAACAAATTGGAAAGTGACACCCAGACTATTCCAAAAGGAAGGACTGGTGAATATGGTATTGAAATTTCTGATGCCAACGAAAAGCTTTGGAAGGCCTTGGGCGTTTGTCAAGTAGGTGCTTAGGTAAATGGTTTTAAAGAAGGGATAATAAAGAAAGATGCCGAAAATTGCCAATGCGGGCAGCAAAAAAAGATAAGGCTCAATTGTTTCATAGAATGTCTTCCGAAGGCCGTGGCGTTTCATAGCCGTCGCCCTTTTAAGCGTCGTTTGCGCCATGTTACCGACTCCTTTTCAATTATACGAACAAATCATCTTAAACATATGGTAACATGTTCCATTGGATTATGTCAATAACACGAACAAAATCAAAGAGAGAATTCTATGCAATGTATACTAAATACAAGTTTCGACATGATTTATAAAAATGTTTTCCTAAAATTGAGGCGGCTCGTAACTATTTATACATCAATGATGGATATAATTCGAAACATATATATGTTTTTCAAATATTGATACGTTAAAATAAAAAAACCGCATCAAGTTTCCAAACCATGGAGAATTTGATGCGGACGGGAAAATATGCTTTTTTCTTATTGAATATTTTCCAGGGCTTTTTTGAGCAGTTCTGGAGTGGCATGGTTGAGGGGTGAAAAGCGGCCTTCCAGCGCCTTTTCCAGCTTCTCCTTTGCCGCTTCTTTATTTCCTGCTTCCAAATCATACTGTGCCAAATAGTACAGCGTATCAATTTGGCCGGGTTTAAGCTTCAATGCCGATTCAAAATACTGTTTGGCTGTTTTCTTATCCCCCAACAAGCGGTAATAGGTTTGGCCCATATTGTCCAGTACAATGGGGTCCTGGTCGTCATATTCCAAGGCTTGCTGATTATAAGCCAGCGCTTTTTCAGCGTCGCCTTTTTCCACATACAGATAACCCAGCGTGCCGTAAATAAGGCCGCTTGGGTTCTTTTCATGCTGCTTTTCCATAAGCTCAAGGGCACGATTCAAATCGCCCAGTTTATAGCATGCTACAGCATAATTCATAAAAAGCTGCTGCTTTTGGGCATCTGTAATGCCGGGCGCCTTTTGTGTTTTTACCAAAAGAGCCTTGGCTTTCTCATATTCTCCATCCTTCAAAAGCAATACGGAATAGGCGAGCATATAATGCGGGTGGGTCATGCCACCGGCAATCGCTTCCTCATAAAGCTTTTTTGCGCCTTCCATATCACCTTTGGCTTGCTTTCCAATGGCCAGGCGGCCTTTTATAGCCCCTAGAAAATTCATGGTATTGGTACCTCCTTCGCGTGGGCAGCCCGCTGCGCTTTTCGCAGCAAACGCATATAGCGATATTGTAACGCATTTTGCGCTTCTTGCAAAGAGGAAATGGGGCAAAGGGATGGCCCTGAAAGCAGAAACAGCGCCTTTTTCGTATATTCCAGTGCTTGCAAAGGGTCTCGCCTTTGATGTTCGTATAGTTTGGCCAACTCCACATAAGGCAAAATACCCCCTTGGCAGTTATGAACCATTCGGGTATAAGCTTGGATGGCCTCCTCTATCTCCTTCGTATGGCGAAAACTTTGACCTAGGGAGGAATGAGCCGCGGCGCTCATTTTCCCTTCGATGCACAGGTGATAGCATTTCCTTGCCAGCGTGATCTGCCCGCGCTTTTCCAGCGCTTTTCCAGCACTGAATATATCCTCTATAAAAGATTGCTGTTCCGGCTTTTCATAAACATCCAACAGCCTGTAAAACAGCCTGCAGAGGGAAACGATATCCTGCCTGTTGTGGGAAAGAACATCGCCAAGCAGTGTAAAATCACCTGTGGCGAGATAGCGGAAAAACCGTTCCGGAACCTGGCTGCCGGGCAGGTCATCCGGCCTTGCTTCCCCAAACACCACCTCTTCGAGGCGCCCCAGGCGGCAGCTTCCCAAGCGCAGCTTCCAGATGCGGCGGGCAGGATGCAGCACATCCAGATGGGGAATACAGCCCAGGCGGGTTGATGCCATTTTATTCATGAGCATTCGGGACTGCAGAAGCGGCACATCAAAAGTTTTCCCGTTAAAGGTTATGATCAAATCAAAACCGGATAGCAGCTCTTCCAAGGAGGCTAAGAGATACCTTTCCTCCGGATAATCCCGCATGAGCCATTGCTTTACCACGAACCTGTTCTCTTCAAAATAGCCAACCCCCACCAGGAAGGCAAGGGTACCCACACCGCCGGAAAGCCCGGTGGTTTCCGTATCCAGATAAAGGATACGGCAGGGGTCGATCACTTGCGGCAAATTAAGCTCCTGCATCAAAGACAGTGTACAGCCCTGAACCGTCATGAGAAAAGGAAAACCTGATGCCGGATATTGGGCGCTGCAGCCATAACAATTGCTTGATACAGGTAGGGGAGTCTCTGCCTTGGGCTTTGGATGATCTACGGCTTTCAGTTTCTCCCTCAGGCTTAGGGGCATTGTATCAGCTCCTTTAATAGGGCTATGGCTGTTTTCTTGCCCATTGCGCCAATTTCGCCCACAGGCCCGGCACAGGAGGGGCAGCCCTCTGGACAGCTGCACTGCTCCACAATACTTAGCGCATGGGCCAGCAGCACCTTTTGCATGGTAAAGCACTTTTCTGAAAGCCCCACGCCGCCGGGGCAATTGTCATATAAAAACAATGTGGGAAGATGGGTGAAGGTGCCCTTTACCTGATAGACAACGCAGATATCCCGAGGCGAGCACATCAAGTACAAGGGGGCTACGATGCGTAAAAGGTTTGAAACGCCCAGCATGCCGCTTTGCAGCGTATCCTTTTCATACTGTTCAGCGATAGCATCAGGCAGCGTCCACCACATGGCGGTGGTATGCATGTCCATCTCGGGAAGACGCACCGGGCCAAACCCCAGATTTTCCCGGGTATCCAGCTTCATCTTCTTGAACATTTTCACCAGGGTGGTCACTTTCACTTCACCCATTGCACGGCCTGGTCCATTGTTTCCCGGTTTATCTTCCATTACATCCAAAAGGCTCAGGCTCACATTCAAGTCCGCGTCGGTGTAATAGTCAACCTCCACTTTTCGGATATACGCTTTGCAGCCGTCAAAATCCAGCTTTTCCACCTGATATTGCTGCGCTTCATGCAAGTAGATGGCATTTTCGTGAAGCAGCATGGGGACCGTATACCTGTCCATTTCACCCACGACCCGGTGGTGGGCAGGGTTGGTGATATCCACAATCAGAAAGTTCTCGCTGCTTGCAGAGCGTAACCCAACTTCCGATGCAGGGAAATCCTCCGCCATCCAATGATACCGGCCATCCACATGACGAAGAATATTGGATTCCGTGAGGTATTCCAGCATTTCCGGGGTGGAGGCAACATTGCCAAAGAACTCTCCTTCGTCAAAAGGCAGCTCATATGCGGCACACTTGAAATGGGTCAAAAGAATATACAGGTTGTCGGGATTGAGCAAGGCATGCTCGGGAGACTGGCTGAAAAAATAATCAGGATGATTGACAATATACTGGTCGATGGCGGCAGATGAGGCAACCATTACGGTTAGGGAGGTGCCTTTGCGCCTGCCTGCCCGCCCTGCCTGCTGCCAGGTGCTGGAAATCGTGCCGGGATAACCGCACAGCACACAGGCTTCCAATGCACCGATATCAATGCCAAGTTCGAGGGCGTTTGTGGTTACTACCGCATCTATGCGGCCTTGGCGTAGCCCTAACTCAATATCCCTGCGTTCGCTTGGCAGATATCCGCCACGATAACCGCGAACCCGGCCCGCGTGACCCAGCGGATCCCGAACCAGGTCTTTTAGATAGCGCGTCAATACCTCCACCGTCAAGCGGCTCTTCCCAAAGACGATGGTTTGAACGCCGTTTTTCAAAAGAGTCCCTGCTATTTGGCGGGTTTCAGGCAGCGCACCCTTTCGGATACCAAGCTGGCGGTTTACTACAGGCGGATTATAAAAAACAAAATGCCGCTCGCCCATAGGCGCACCATTGTTGCTGATCAGCGTCACAGGTCTGCCAATCAGTGTGGCGGCCAGTTCATCCGGATTAGCAATGGTGGCACTGCAAAGGATAAAGGTGGGATGGCTTCCGTAAAAGGCGCACAGACGCAAAAGCCTGCGCAGAACGTTGGCCAAATTGCTTCCGAAAATACCGCGGTATGCATGAATTTCATCTATGACGATATATTTCAAGTTTTCAAACAGCTTGACCCACTTGGTATGGTGGGGGAGAATACCGCTATGAAGCATGTCCGGGTTGGTGACCACAATATGGCCTGCCTGCCGAACGGCTTGCCTTGCGGCGCCGGGGGTATCCCCGTCATAGGTATATGTTTTGATATCTACATTCAACGCTTCAATAAGGGAATACAGCTCGCTGACCTGATCGGCGGAAAGAGCCTTGGTCGGGAACAGGTATAGCGCCCGGGCGTCCTGATTTTTGAGGATGGCGGATAAAACAGGCAGGTTGTAGCACATGGTTTTGCCGGATGCGGTAGGGGTGACCACCACCACATCCTTGCCCTGTGCAGTCGCCGCAAGGCTGTCCGCCTGATGGGTATATAGCTGATAAATCCCCTTTTTCGCAAGAACCTGTGGGATGCGGGGATCCAAATCTTCAGGGAAAGGGCCATAGGCCGCGGGGCGGGCGGGCAACGTCCGCCAGTGGGTTACATTTGCCATGAAGGCAGGGTCTTGCTTCCATTGATCGACGAGTTGTTCCAGGTTCATCTTTGCGCCCCCATGACAGTTGTTTTTAATAATTATAGACGATCATATAAGCGCTGTCCATGCTAATTTATAAAAATAGCAAACAAATATTCGCGTATAAAAAAGCGGCATCTTGGCAGAAGCAAAGATGCCGCAATTTGGTTTGGCTGGAAATCATATCAATCTTGTGTTGCGGGTATTGGCGTTTGCGTGTTTGGGGCGGCTTTTTCAAAAGCAATTTTCCCATCCTTTACTGTAAGGAGAACGGAATCACCCAAAGCTAAACGTCCGGCAATGATTTCTTCGCTCAAAGCGTCTTCTACGGTACGCTGAATCACCCGGCGCAAGGGACGGGCACCATATTGGGGATCATATCCTTCCTTGGAGAGAAGTGATACGACTTCTTCCTGGAAGGTGAGGGACATGCCGCGCTTTTGCAGCCTGTCTGCCACGTCGGAAAGCATCAAATGGGCGATCTTGTCGATATCCTCCATATCCAACGGATGGAAAACAATCAACTCATCCACCCGGTTGATAAATTCAGGGCGGAAAATATCCTTGACTTCCTTCATGACCTGTTCCTTCATGGCCTCATAGGAGCGGAGGGTATCAATTGCACTGCCAAAGCCCAAGACCCGGCTGTGCCCGATGGCATGTGCCCCGGCGTTGGACGTCATGACGATGATTGTATTCTTAAAATTCACTACTCTGCCTGTATTGTCTGTCAGGCGGCCGTCTTCCAAAATTTGAAGCAGGATGTTGAATACGTCCGGATGGGCCTTTTCCACTTCATCCAGCAGCACCACGCTGTAGGGTTTGCGGCGGATGGCTTCTGTCAACTGGCCGCCTTCCTCATAACCCACATAGCCGGGAGGGGATCCCACCAGGCGGGAGACGGTATGTTTTTCCATATATTCCGACATATCAATGCGGATGAGGGCATTTTCATCTCCAAACATGGCTTCACCCAAGGCGCGGCACAGCTCCGTCTTACCCACCCCGGTCGGCCCAAGGAATATGAACGAACCGATGGGGCGTTTGGGATCTTGCAGCCCGGCTCTTGCTCTTCTGATGGAACGGCTGACAGCCTTGACTGCTTCATCCTGGCCGATAACCCGCTTATGAAGCACTTCTTCCAGGTGCAAAAGCCGCTGGCTTTCGCCTTCTGTCATTTTTTTCACCGGGATACCGGTCCAGCTTGCTACAATTTGAGCAATATCCTCTTCGGTAACCACATCCTTGGCAGCGCTTTTGCGCTGCTCCCAGGCCATCCGCTTTTCCTCAATTTCGGCTCTTAGCTTCCGCTCCTGATCCCGCAGGGCGGCTGCCTTTTCAAAATCCTGGTGGGCCACTGCTTCCTTCTTTTCTGTGAGCACGTCATTCAATTTGCCTTCCTGTGCCTTTACATCAGGCGGCGCGGTAAAGGACTGGATGCGCACCCGGGAAGCGGCTTCGTCCATTAAATCAATAGCTTTGTCCGGCAAAAACCGGTCGGAAATATAGCGGTCTGCCAGGGAGACGGCGGACTGCAGCGCTTCGTCGGTGATCCGCACCTTGTGGTGCGCCTCATATTTGTCCCGCAAGCCGCGCAAAATCGCCAGCGCCTCTTCGGGTGTGGGTTCACCTACTGTTACGGGCTGGAAACGACGTTCCAGCGCAGCATCCTTCTCAATATTTTTGCGGTATTCATCCAAGGTTGTTGCACCAATGCACTGCAATTCGCCCCTGGCCAGAGCAGGCTTTAATATATTGGCGGCATCCATTGAGCCTTCGGCCTTGCCTGCGCCCACCAAGGTATGGATTTCATCTATGAACAAAATTACATTCCCGGCTTTATGCACTTCATTCATGGCGTTTTTCAGCCGTTCCTCAAATTCGCCACGGTATTTGCTTCCGGCGATTAAACTGCCCATATCTAATGTGATCAGGCGCTTGTCCTTCAAAATTTCAGGTATGTTTTCCGTAACAATGCGCTGCGCCAATCCTTCCACTACGGCGCTTTTGCCCACGCCCGGTTCACCGATCAGTACAGGATTATTTTTCGTTCTCCGGCTCAAAATTTGAATAATCCGTTCAATTTCCATATCCCGGCCGATTACCGGGTCCAATTCTCCGTTCTTGGCGGCCAAGGTCAAATCACGCCCGTATTGTTTGAGCATGGGGGAATCCTGTGCGGGGGAGGACGGCTTTCCGTCCGGCTGCGTTTCAGGCCCTTCTGCCTTTAGCGCGGTCAGAATGCTTTCACGCAGCTTTTCAAAATCCACATTCATTTCCTTCAAAATGTTGGCGGCAACTCCCTCACCTTCCCGCAAGAGGGCCAGCCAAAAATGCTCCGCACCCACGAAAGTTTGGTTGAGGCGGCGTGCTTCGATCATGCTTGTTTCCAATATCTTTTTGCCACGGGGGGTTAACTCCAGCGCTCCACTGGGGGGTTCCTCTCCCGGGCCGATTTGGGCGATTACCCGCTCCATAACCGCGTCATAGGTAACACCGCCCAGAAGTTCTTTCATAGGTTCGCCGGGGTCTTTCAACAGGCCGAGAAGCAAATGCTCCGTGCCCACATAATGATGTTTCAATTCCACCGCTGCCTGTTGGGCACCGGTTAAAGCGCGCTGAGCGCGTTCGGTAAAACGTCCAAAGATTGCCATTTGATTTCCTCCTTATGCAAGGTTGGATAGCTTTTCGCGGATTATACGGCTTCTAGCGGCATCCAACGCCTTGCCCTTTAATTCTTGATTTGTTTTTTGAAGAATATGCGCATCCTGCGCTTCGGACAAAAGCGCGTCAACCGTCTCCAAGGAGATTGGCAGAATCTGCATGGATGCGCCTAACCTAAGGTTTGACCAATGCTGCATAAATTCTTTCACGTCCATACGCCTCGCACTTTGCAAAGCGCCGAGTGCGCGATACACCTGGTCTTCCAGCAAAATGTTATCGCTCTGGATGATCCGTTTTTTCAAATTTCTTTCCATGTCTATCAGCTGACGGCCAACGCCGATTACTGCTTCAATGATTTCTCCCTCGGTGCGGCCCAGCGTAACCTGGTTGCTGACTTGATACAGGTTGCCAAGGGCTTCGCTGCCTTCGCCGTAAATACCGCGAATGGTTAACCCCAATTTGGCAACGGAGGTGCTTACATTCCCCATTTGCTTGAACAGGGTTAACAAGGGAAGATGCAGCATCAGGGAAGCCCGCATGCCTGTGCCAGTGTTGGTGGGGCATGCAGTCAGGTATCCCAATTGGCCGTCAAATGCGAATGCCACGTGGCGCTGCAAAGCATCTTCCACCTCATAAGCCAATTCGGCGGAACGCTGCAATTGCTGACCAGGCTGCAGGGCTTGCAAGCGTAAGTGGTCTTCTTCATTGATCATCAAGCATACAGCCCGGTCGTTTCGGATAAGCACAGCTCCCGTTTGATCGTTCAATGTCAAATCCCGGCTAATCAGATGGCTTTCTACCAGCGAAAGGCGATCCTTTAAGGGTAGATCGGCCATCCTGTATAAGGCATATACGCTGTTGGAACCAGGCTCAGCGGAAAGGGCCGTAATAGTCCGGTCAATGCACATTTGAGCAATTGCATCACTTTGGGAAGTAAAAAAGGGCAGGTCCTCATAGTTTCTGGCCAGGCGAACCCGGGAAGACAGGACGATATCCAAATCATTGTCTATCATACGGTTTCCTCCTTTTGCCTGGCGGCTAATAATTGTTTCAGCCGATCCCGCAAAACGGCAGCCTCTTCAAAATTCTCTTGGGCCACAGCCTGGTCCATCTTTGTGCGCAAGTCGGCAATTACCTTTTTCTTTTCCTGGGCTGCGGCATTCATGGCCGGAATTCGCCCGGCGTGCTGGGATCGGCCATGTATGCGTAACAACAGGGGTTTCAATTGATCCCTGAAATCCTCATAACATTGGGCACATCCCAGCTTTCCGGTTTTTTGAAACTCCGCATAAGTCAAATGGCACCTGGAACAGGTGAGCTTTGGCGCAGCGCTGGAGTGAGCAGACGAGGAAATGGACGACATCAAAGAGGATAAAAAGCTTTGGATATCGCCTTGCTGAAAGCTGTTTTGAATCTTGCCCACACAGGTCTGGCATAAATGCCTGGTACGGGTTTCCCCATTCACCAAAACAGTTATGACAACGGTGGCAAGGTTTTGATTGCATTCTTCACAAATCATGCGGGATTCTCCTTCCATAGCAATGCGATGCGGCAGTTCAATCTACGGTCTGCCTTCGCTGCTGGGCAACCGCCATTAACATGCTGCGCATAATGCGCGCCCGGGTGGCATCCTTCAAGGCTGCCGGAATGGGCAGGGATAAAGCTTGCTGGGAAATTGCAGCGCGCATGATCTGTGCTTCCGGGAGTGTAATCAATTCCCGCTCCTTTAATTGCGAAATCAAATGCACCGCTTCCAATTCGCCAATGGCGTCGCCAATCCGCTCGTGAATTAGATAGAGAAGGTGTTCTCCGGCGTTCTGCTCCATTCGGACAATGCGGATGTAGCCGCCGCCGCCACGCCTGCTCTCTATAATATATCCATGATCGGGGGTAAAACGTGTGGCCAGGACATAATTGATTTGGGATGGCGCACAGTTAAAATATTCTGCCAGTTCATTCCGCTTCAGCTCCACCTCTTGCTCATCCTGCTGGAGCATGGCTTTGATGAACTTTTCAATGGTATCGCTTAATCGCATCGGTGGTCCCTCATTTCTATGGCAAGAATCCGCAGCCAATGATATCTGACTATCTTTGACCAATACCATTTTATCACCACCAGAGCGAAAACGCAACCACAAAATGAGAAAGGGGAATAGCGCAAAAATGAAATTGTAAAAAAAGCGCCGGAGAAAAATTTCCCCGGCACGTAAGGTCTTTATTATGCTTCTGAGGTGCTTTTCGGATTATCCAGGGCGTCGGATGCCGCTTTCCCGATAAGCCCGCCGGTGGTAATATCCTTTAGCATTTTAGGGATATCCACGCCCACGGTATCCTTAACCGATTCAAAGGTTTGCAGCATGGCGCCAGATACGTCCCTTGCCATATGAGTGGCTCCACCCTCGCCGAAAAGAATAATTTTCTCTGTTTTGCTGAGAGGTTCGCTAACAGCCTGGGCGATTTCCGGCAGGCGGTTGATGAGCATTTCCAGCATGGCGGCCTGGCCGTATTGCTTCATGGCTTCCGCCTTTTTCAGGATGGCTTCTGCTTCTGCCTCGCCTTTTAAGCGAATGGCCTCGGCCTCATTTGTGGCTATAATCAATGCCGATTCGGCCTCTTTCTGCGCCTTGAAGAAGGCGGCCTCCGCCATGGCTTCGGTGGCTTTACGCTCGGCTTCAGCCTTGCTGATCTGTGCGTCGCGTTCAGCTTCCGCCCGCTCACGGATTTCAATGCTCAAGCGCTCCCGCTGGATTTGCACTTGCTGAGCTTGCAACTCCGTCTCTTTTTGAAGCCTGACCAATTCGGCCGCAGCCCGTTCGGTCTCCAGATCTTTTCTGGAAATTTCCTGCTGCACCTGGTAGGCCATATCCGCTACAGCTTTGGCTTTGTCCTGCTCGGCACGGAATTCAGCCCGTTTTAATTCCAGTAATTTTTCCTGCTCCGAGATTTGCGCATCGGCCTCGGCCCTTGCCCGGTATCCTTCCTGCTGTGCGGTGGACTGGCGGATCAGCGTATCCCGTTCTGCTTCTGCTTTGGCAATATCTGCGTCACGCTTCTTTTCGGAGATATTCTTGACTGCCAGCGTATCCAATACACCATCGGTGTCTGAGAAGTTCTGAATGGTGAGGTTGACGATTTCCAGCCCCATGTTCTTCATGTCCGCAGTAGCGGCACGCTGGGTTTCCTGGGCGAATTTGTCCCGGTTTTGCACCAGGTCTGAGATTGTCATGCGGCCGATAATCTCGCGCATGTTGCCTTCCAGTACCTGCATGGCCACCGCGGCAATATCGCTTTGCCCCCAGCCCAGAAATTGCTCGGCAGCAGTTGCAACGGATACGGCATCGGAGCCAATCTTGATATTTGCCACACCGTCTACCATCATGCCGATATATTCCTGGGAAGGCACCGGCTGGGTGGTTTTGATATCCACCTGCATGATGCCAAGGCTTAACCGGTCCACCCGTTCAAAGAAGGGGATAACAAACGTTGCGCCGCCGCGAACGATGCGATAGCCGAATTCCTTAACAATCTCTTTTCCTGTTTCATCTTTTACCCGGTATTTGCGCCTGCGGCCGCTGACGATCAAGGCAACGTTAGGCGGCACTTTGATGTAGTTTTTGATGAAAGTAATGATGAACAGAAGGAGTATAATAGCGCCGGCAAACCACAGTATGTAGACGCCCTGTTGCGAAAAGAACCGCTCAAATGCAGACATGCTGTATCCTCCATTCTTATCATGACGATAAAGAAACCATAGACGCGTTTACTTTTGCGTTGCCCATTTCAGCAGATCGCTCCACAGGGGATGGTTTTGATCAAGCACCAGGGTGCTGTTCTCGTTGATCGAATCTTCCAAGGCCTGCAAAGACCGCCAATAGCTGAAAAATTCTGGATCTTTTGAATAGGATGCGGCATAGATTTCCAGAGAAGCTGCATCGCCTTCGCCACGGATACGTCCGGATTCGCTGAGTGCATCAGCCTCCAGTTTTCTTGCTTCAAGATCGGTGCTGGCAACAGCTTTCAAATATTCTTCCTGTCCTTCGCTGCGTAGCTGCTGGGCTACCTTGGCACGGTCGGCCTGCATCCTGGCATAGGTGCTTTCCAAGTTGGCGGGGGGCAGCGCTGTGCGGTTTACTTGAATATCCTTGACCTCGATGCCCCTTAGGCACATGTCATTGTTGATGGTTTTCAGCCCGTTGGCCAAGGTGGCATTCAAAGCATTTTTGTTGCTCACAAAATCATCCGCCATCATACGGTTGATGGCCTGAACAATCACCGGGTGGATCAAATTGTCCAGCTGGTTCTCGGCGGAAGTCATACTGCCCAGTTTCAAGCTGAACAGGGCTGGATCAGCGATGTACCATTGGGCAAAAGTGGTGATATAATATTGCTTCTTTTCCAGAGTGTTTACCACTTCGCTGTCGGAAACATAGGTATACAGGCGGGAAGGATATTTTTCCACTTTGTCAACAAAGGGAACTTTCCATTGCAACCCTCCGCCTTCCACAATATCCACATCGCTGGACAGCGTGATTTCATCTTTCAGCTGTTCGGAAAACACCGTGTGAAAATCATTGCGGCTGTTTAAAACTATGCGCTTAATTACCCCGAAGCGGCTGACAACCGCTTGCTCGGATTCGCCCACGATGTAGAAGCACTCGCTGAGCAGAACAAGCAGCAGTATGAAGGCAATTGCAAGCAGGAAGACCCGCATGCCGTTTTTCCTTGCGAAAGATTTTATTTGCTCGCTTTGGTAATTGATTGGCCTTTGATAATAAGAATCATTGTTGTTCATCGCGATTACTCCCCTCCGGCCAAAACGGCGGCGGTGCCAGCATCAGCATCCGCGTTATTCAGGTCCAGTACTTTCATTACTTGGCTGGAATCGTCCGCCACAACGATTTTGCCGCTGTTTTGCAGTATGTTTTCCATGGTTTCAATCAATAGGCGGGTACGGGTTATTTCGGGAGCGGCTTTATACTTTTCGTAAACCGCATCAAAAACAGCTACTTCCGATTCGGCGGCTGCTACGCTTTCCGCTTTGTAAGCTTCTGCCTCCTGAAGCAGTTGATAGGCATTGGAACGGGCTGAAGGCAGAATTTCATTGGCATACTTTTCAGCCTCATCCAGTCGCTTTGTCATTTCGTTCTTTGCGTTGTTTACGTCTTCATATGCAGCGGTAACATCTTTAGGCACCGTAATGTTTTGGATACGGACGCTGTTGATTTTTACGCCCATTTCATAGCTATCTACGATTTGCTGAAATTCCGGCAGCACGGCGCGCTCAATATCTTCCTTGTTCAGCAGCGCATCATCTAGGGTAAGGCTTTGCACGTTCCTGCGGATGACCGCCTCAAAAGCCAATTGCAGCGTTCCTTCCGGATCATCCACATCAAAATGATACTGCTTTACATCCCTGATTGTGTATTGATAAATAGCCTCCAGCGCCACGATACTGTTATCATTGGTCAGCATGACGCTTTCGTTTGTATCATCCACATACTTTGCCGCGCGGCCGGCTGAACCCTGGCTGGCAGTGCGAAAGCCGTATTCCTTGGTATGAATGGTTGTAATGCTTTCACTGATGATTCCTTGCACAAATGGTATACGCCAATACAGTCCCGGCCCCTTGGTTGCGGTTACACGGCCGAATGTAATCACCAGGGCTTCTTCTCCTTGGCCTACCCGGTAAAAACCACTGTATGCCAAGAGCCCAGCCAGTATGATCACCGCGAGGACCGTAACGGCCATTCCTTTCGCCTTATGTTGCATGAGGCAAATCTCCTTTCCATAAAAAGCGCAAATACTTGCTTTTCATGGAAGTAGCATATCATAGAGACAGCCTTTTTGTACACAAAGACATCACAAAACATACCAGTTGATTTGCAAAAGATACATTTGACGGTATAAAAGACAGGCGGACATGCACGAAAGATGAAGAAAAGCAGCGGTCTGTGCCTTGAACAGGGGAAAGCCCTGTACACACCTGGGAAAAAATAGTATAATAAAACTCTTATTATAGTCAGCTGGCAGCTACGGAGGTAACATCATGCAGCTTCAAAAAATTCATGCGGTAATCTTTGATCTTGACGGTGTAATTGTATCTACGGATGACTGCCATTATCGGGCATGGAAAATGATGGCTGATTCCCAAAGCATTCCCTTTGACAGGGAGATCAATGAAAGGCTGCGTGGCGTAAGCCGCATGGAAAGCTTGGAGATTATCCTGGAGCGGTCAAACCGTACTTATACGCAGAATGAAAAAGAGGCTCTGGCCACACAGAAGAATGAAGCCTATAAACTTCTCATCCAGGAACTGACGCCGTCCGATATGCTGCCCGGGGCAATGAAGACGCTGGAAGATTTACGCAGCCGGGGAATTCGGATAGCCATCGGTTCATCGTCCCGCAATACCCCTATTATTCTCAAACAGATCGGACTGTCGGGCTATTTTGACGCTGTGGCCGACGGCAATGAAATCCATCACAGCAAGCCGGACCCGGAGGTGTTTTTGCTGGCGGCAAAAAAACTGAAAGTACCGGCGGAAAATTGTTTGGTGGTCGAGGATGCCGACGCGGGAGTGGAAGCCGCTTTGGCAGGTGGCATGCGGGTGCTGGGCGTGGGGTCTGCCGCCAGAAATCCAAGAGCCACCTTTTCGGCCGCTTCGCTGGAAGTCGCCAAACTATCAAACTTGCTTGCGTAAGGTGCAAAACATTTGGGAAATATGGAAAGGTATTGGAGCGATACCAGGAGGGATGCAACCATGCTGGAGCGGGAAACGGCACAGGCCGTATTGCAGGAAGCTTTAAAAACCGGCGGCGACTTTGCTGAAATCTACTGGGAGGACAGGCGTAATCACTTGATCCAGATGCGGGGAGGCAAGATTGACACGGTCAACAACAACCGTAGGCATGGGGCGGGAATACGTGTTTTTCAAAACTTGAGCGCCGTTTACGTATACACAAACGATACCTCGCGGGAAGGCCTTCTCAAATGCGCAGGCAGGGCCGCGGCGGCGGTGAAAGGAGATGGCTCGGTTTCTCCGGCTCCGCTTGCTTATCAAGACGTCCAAAACATTCATCCCATCCTGTACGCACCGAGCACGGTGAAGAGTGCCAGAAAGGCGGAGAAGCTTCGGGCTGCCCATGTTGCAGCAAAAACCTTCCCCGAAATCAGCCAAGTGGTTCTGGGATATCAGGACAGCGAACAGGATGTATGGATTGCAAACAGCGAAGGTCTTTATACTTCAGACCGCCGGGTTTACTCCCGCATGACCTGCTCTGCCGTCGCTTCCAGTGAAACAGAGAATCAAACCGGTTCTTTTCACCCGGGAGCCATGCAAGGTTTTGAGTTGTTTGACCAGCGGGTGGACCCGGAGGCGGTAGGCCGCCGAGCTGCGCAAACAGCAGTTACCATGCTGCATGCGCCGGTTTGCCCTGCGGGGGTGATGCCGGTAGTGATTGATAACGGTTTTGGAGGCGTTATTTTTCATGAAGCCTGCGGCCATAGCCTGGAAGCTACCGCCGTGGCCTTTGGCATGAGTGAATTCTGCGGGAAGTTGGGGCAAAAGATAGCTGCTGATTGTGTAACAGCCATAGATGATGGCACGCTCCCCAATGAGTGGGGCAGCTCAAATATTGACGATGAGGGAACCCCTGCCACCCGCCTTGTGCTGATTGAAAATGGCATTCTGAAAAATTACATGATCGATAAATTAAATGCCCGGCGTATGGGGATGGCTGTCACCGGCAGCGCCCGCCGGGAAAGCTATGCCTATGCGCCCACATCACGGATGCGCAACACCTTTCTTGAAAAAGGAAAGGATGACGAAGACGAAATCATCTCTACCATGGGTGATGGGCTGTATGCCAAGCAGATGGGCGGCGGCTCGGTCAACCCTGCTACAGGCGAATTCAATTTCAGCGTAATGGAAGGCTATCTGGTCAAGAACGGGAAAATTGTTTCTCCAGTCCGGGGCGCGTCCTTGATAGGAAAGGGCTCTGAAGTCCTTCTGCGCATTGACCGGGTGGGAAAGGATTTGCAGCACTCTCAGGGCATGTGCGGCAGTGTAAGCGGCAGCATTCCCGCCAACGTGGGTCAGCCGATGATTCGTGTCAGCAGTTTGACCGTGGGCGGGCGCTAAGGCAAAAGGAGGCGTTGGATGATGACTATGGACGCATTTGTAAAGGCATTGATGCAGGCCGCGAAAGCCGCGGGAATTGAAGCTGCGGAAGCATATATTGCCTCCGGTGACAGCTTTAAGGCGGTATCTGTTCAAGGGGAAATTGTACAATATGCCGTCAACAGTTCCTGCGGCCTATCGCTGCGGGGAATCTATAAGGGTAAAATGGGGTATGCAGCTACAGAAGCGCTGGATGAGGAAGCAATCGGACAGCTTGTTGAGGGGTTGCTGGACAGCGCTCAATTGAGTGAAGAAGAGGATGTTCCCGAAATTTATGGGGGAGACACTTCCTATCCGCAAGTAGATGGATATAACCCAGTATTGAATACCGTAACCTCCGAAGAAAAGCTGCAATTTGTAAAGGATATGGAAAAGGCGGCATTCAAAGCGGATCTCCGAGTAGACAAGGTTGGTCATAATACGATATTAACCGGTGAGGGAGCAATCCGCATTGTCAATACCTATGGCTTGGATGTCTCCTATCGGAGCAATTACTGCGGTGCATATCTTGAACCCATCGCCCGGGAAGGAGAAAAGGTTTCTACAGGCATGGATATTGCCATCACCTACGATTTTTCCCAGATGGATGGGAAAAAACTGGCTCAAAGCGCGGTGGAGCGGGCGGTATTTCACTTAAAGGGACAGACCATAAAAAGCGGCACCTACCGCGTTATTCTGGAAAACGGAGCCTGCGCTGAAATCCTGGATACATTCAGCGGCATATTTTCTGCAGAAAATGCCCAGCATGGATTGTCGCTTCTAAAGGGCAGGGTTGGAGAATCCATTGCCTCTGATTGTGTCAGCCTTATGGATGATCCTATGCTTCCCCATGGTATGGACAGCAGACCGTTTGATGCAGAGGGTGTGGCTACAAGAACGAAGGCTGTCATACAAAACGGCGTATTATGTACTTTGCTGCATAATTTGAAAACAGCAAAAAAAGATGGAGTCAAGACGACGGGGAATGCCAGCAAAGGGGGCTATGCGGCTCCTGTACGCGTGGCACCTACCAATTTCTTTTTTGCACCGGGAGAAAAAAGCCTGGAAGAGCTTATGGCGCAAATGGACAACGGGCTTGTTATCACTGAACTGGAAGGGTTGCATAGCGGAGCTAACGGTGTGAGCGGTGATTTTTCTTTATCTGCAAAGGGATATGCAGTAAAAGCAGGAAAAAAGGCCCAGCCGGTCGAACAGATTACAATAGCGGGGAATTTTTATACAATGCTGAAGAATATACGGGAAATTGCGAATGATTTAAAATTTCCTGGCAGCGGCATTGGCAGCCCATCTGTAGACATAGGTGAAATGGCGGTGGCCGGCTCCTAAAATTTTTACAATCTATCATTAAGGCAAATGATGCAAGGAGGGAAGGAAAAATGCAGGAAATCGTAACCTGGATTCTCACCGCAGGATATTGGGTGGTATGTGCTTCTGTCGCTTTGAGAACGTTACTTCTGGTATTGACGTTTATGAAGGTTTCGCCAGGGGAGCGTGCTAAAATAAGCAAACCATTCGCCCTGTCCATTATTTCGGAAGCTGCGCTATGCGCTTTGGTGGCTTTGAGTTTTCAGATATCCCATGTGGCGCTGATTCCAATAACCTTGGTGTGTTTTGGCTTGATTACCCTTCGTAAAGTGGCTCCTTTTGAGAAAGTGGCCACTCAGCATGTCTACAGCTTTCTGGCTTCCATGATGCCTAAAAGCCAGCCTTCTCTGGCTAAGGCGACGACCCTGCATCTTTTCTGAAGATCATCAACAAAGCATATTGATGAAAGCCCGGGCATACCGGGCTTTTTGTGTATGTAAACCCCCGGAAATACCGGGGGCTGCTAAACAAATTAGTTTATACCAACTCCAGCGCTGACATAGCCGGATACAGTTGTTGCGATATCGACACCGGCCGTAACTGCTGCTGAGATAACCAACAATAGGCGTATCCCTGCGGGCTCGGTAATGCTAAGCCCGGTGATATTGCCGATACTGGTGGTGCCAATAGCTAAAGCCCCTGTCAAGGGTGGCGAGAGTGCAACGGATGCACCGGGAATGGGAGTAAAGATGTCATCTGGTGTAGTGGATTCATATAGTTGGGCTGTAAGCGTCACTGTGGAGCCGACCAAGGAGAGGGCTGCGGAGGTGCTGAAGTAGACGGAGATGGATTCAATCACGCCAGGTCTGGGCATGGAGAAAGCCATGTTTGTCAGACCGACGATATTAATTGCGCCACCTACTATACTTAAGCCGGAAGTGGAACTTCCAAATCCAAGTACACTCGTTGTGCCTAAAAGTCCGCCCAATACGGTCGTTACAGTGGAGGGGGTGCCGGAAGCAAATGGAATGATGGCGCCCGGTCCGGTAGCTCCGGTGGGTCCGGCAGGGCCATCAGGTCCTTGGGGTCCGGTAGTTCCGTCGGCTCCGGCAGGGCCAACAGGTCCTTGGGGTCCGGTGGGCCCTTCAGGTCCGGTTGAGCCACCGGTACCAGTTGCGCCTCCAGGCCCTGTAGCACCAGCAGGTCCAATTAGCCCTTGGGGTCCGGTAGGTCCTTCGGGTCCGGTGGGCCCTTGGGATCCCGTAGGACCTTCAGACCCTGTAGCGCCAGCAGGCCCAATAAGCCCTTGGGGTCCGGTAGATCCTTCGGGTCCGGTAGGACCTTCAGGCCCTGTAGCGCCAGCAGGCCCAATAAGCCCTTGGGGTCCAGTAGATCCTTGGGGTCCGGTGGGTCCTTCGGGTCCAGTAGCACCAACAGGCCCGGTGGGTCCTTCAGGTCCGGTAGGACCTTCGGGTCCAGTGGGCCCTTCAGGTCCTGTAGCGCCAGCAGGTCCAATAAGCCCTTGGGGTCCGGTGGGTCCTTCGGGTCCGGTAGCACCAACAGGTCCGGTGGGCCCTTCGGGTCCGGTGGGTCCTTCGGGTCCGGTAGCACCAACAGGTCCGGTGGGCCCTTCGGGTCCGGTGGGTCCTTCAGGTCCGGTGGGTCCTTCAGGTCCGGTGGGTCCTTCAGGTCCGGTGGGTCCTTCAGGTCCGGTGGGTCCTTCAGGTCCGGTGGGTCCTTCAGGCCCGGTGGGTCCTTCAGG
>JAEVYX010000120.1 GCA_023392515.1 Bacillota bacterium
GATGTATGGGTGCTCCCGCATGCTGCTTCATCTCTCTTGCGCTTTTTTTATGGTAATATTATACTACTTAGTGAGGACGGTTTTTGTTTTGCTCGTTGATTCCCGATGTTTCGAGACAGCCTGACCAAGCCCTTGTGACACATACTGTTGCAAGGGTTTTGCTTTCCCCTTTTTTCTGCTGCATCATGCCTTGATGCTACATCGGTGATTTTCTTGAACTTATGCATACCTCCGCTTGTCTGACGGTCATGTTTATACCTTTGCAGCCAAAATACGGTGAAGCCCTTCATCATTTTTCCCTTATAGAATTGCGATAAAAATTGACATAATATAAGAAAACAAACTACAAAGTTTTATTCTCATGTGGTATTATAGGTAATGGCATGCGATGTATGGAACAAAATGATGGATCGGGAGGGGCCTTTCATGTTCAACCTAAAGAAAAACGGCACTAAGGTATCCACTGAGATCTTGGCCGGTCTCACAACATTCTGTGCAATGGCGTATATCATTGCTGTCAACCCGTCAATCTTATCCCAAGCCGGTATGGAATGGGGTGCGGTATTCCTTGCAACAATTATTTCAGCAGTGATCGGCACGCTTGTCATGGGCCTTTTTGCAAATGTTCCATACGCCCAAGCCCCCGGCATGGGGCTCAATGCTTTCTTCGTGTACACAGTCTGCTTTACCCTTAAGTTCACTTGGCAGCAGGCGCTCTCTATGGTGTTTATCTGCGGTGTCTTGAACATTCTTATCACCGTTACTAAAATCCGCAAACATATCATCAAATCGATTCCTGCCAGCCTTCAAAATGCCATTGGCGGCGGTATTGGTATCTTTGTTGCCTATATCGGCCTTTTGAATGTGGGCATCATCAATTTCGGCGCCGGCGTACCGGCCTTGTCCACCCTCAATCAGCCCGCATTCTGGGTCTTCCTCATCAGCCTTGTCATTACAATCGGGCTGCTGCTCCTGAAAGTGAAAGGCGCGGTTCTTATTGGCATCATCGCCGGCACTTTGATCGGGATCCCCTTCAAGGTGACCACCATGGCAAACTCGGTAAGCTTTGCCGAAGCTTGCGCTTCACTTCCTTCCACCTTTGGGGCGATTTTCACCAGTCAGGGTCTTGTCTCGCTGTTTAACGATGCATCCAAAATTCCCTTGGTGCTGATTACGGTCTTCTCCTTCAGCCTCTCCGATACCTTTGATACCATTGGAACCTTTATTGGCACAGGCCGCCGCACCGGCATATTCAGCAAGGAAGATGAGCTGGCCATGGAAAGCGGAAACGGCTTTAAATCCAAGATGGATAAGGCCCTCTTTGCCGACGCCATTGCCACCTCTATCGGATCTGTTGTGGGAACCTCCAATACAACAACCTACGTGGAAAGTGCAGCCGGCATTGGCGCGGGCGGGCGCACGGGGCTGACGAGCGTTGTGGTAGCCCTCTGCTTTGCTGCCAGCGCTTTCCTGGCCACCTTTGTCAGCGCAATCCCTTATGCCGCCACCGCTCCAGCATTGGTTGTTGTCGGCATTATGATGATGTCTTCTTTCAAAGAAATCGATTGGTCCGAGCTTTCTGAAGCTGTTCCGGCATTCTTTGCAGGCGTGTTCATGGCCCTTTGCTACAGCATCTCCTATGGCATCGCCGCAGGATTCATCTTCTACTGCATCACAAAAATCTGCACGGGGAAAACCAAGGAAATCCATCCCATCCTTTGGGTATCCACCATCCTCTTCATATTGAACTTTGTGCTTCTTGCACTCATTTAAAATCTCCGAAAAATTCATTATCCAGGCATAAACCAAAAGGGACGGCTTCTTGCCCGAGAGCAAGGAGCCGTCCTTCTTTGGTTTATATATGAGAAATCTGTGAAGCTATTTGTGTGTAGGCACGGGCTCCACGCCAGCGCTCCATCAGCTGGAAATGTCCGGCATATCATTAAGTCCCTGTCCCTAAAGGCGTGCAGCGCAGATGGTCTGTAATCAGACAGAACGCGAAAAGGCGTGCAAAGCAGGCCACGGTACCTTACTTGCCACATAAATCAATGAACCGCAGCGGCGTATTAGGGTTTATATCCGGAGCTGACTTGAAGCGATAAACAGGGGTTATGACGGGTCAAATACCGCCTTCGGAATAAAAAGGCCTCTTTGTACGCTTCCTCCCGACCGATATCTAAAGCTTTAGGCCCGCCTGCCATACTGTCTCGAAAAGGAGACAAAATGGCAGACGGGCCTTGTTTGGCAAACCATATATTTAACTTTGTCTCCGATTGGGAAACCTGCGGATTAGTTCATCTTTTGTACGGCGCTGCTGATCGCTTCAAATATCAGCTTGCCGGCCACTGAGCCGCCATCGATGAGGCCGATAGCCTTGTCGCCGTAGTACGCCGCGCGGCCGTGTACGGCTTTCATGTTAGCGGTGCTCTCCGAGCCTTCAGCGGCAGCCTTGGCGGCAGCCTGCCATGCGGCTGAAGCGCCTTGGCCCGCATGGTCGCACAGCGCCCGCGCCGCAGGATCGAGAGCGTCCAACACCGTCTTTTCACCTGGCTTGGAGTTTGCACGCTCCATAATTTTCGCAACGCCAGCCACCAGTGCCTCGCCTACCAGTGCGGTATCCGCTGTTTCGTGACCCTTTAGGATACGGGCCATGCCCATCATGCAAAGGGACATGATGGTACCCAGGGACGAAGGCGCGGCTTCGTTAAACACCTTGCTGGCTCCTACCAGCAGCTTGCCCAGGTCGGTTTCCTCGCTTCCGTTCACAAAAGCACTGGCGGCAGCAAAGCCATCAGACATCGAAATTCCAAGGTCGCCGTCGCCGTTGCGCTGGTCCAGCTCAATCAGGTTTTGGCGCTGCTCAGCCATCACGGCGGCAATCTCCCCCATGGCCATTCGCAGGGTTTGCACGTTCAGCATCGTCCGTTCCCCCTCAAATATTCTCATTGGTGTAGAAAGGCGTGCTGGCGGGTGCGCGCAGCAGCTTTTCTAGTTCGTTGTCAAGCTGGAACAATGTCACGGACAGGCCCGCCATTTCCATGGAGGTGGCAAACTCGCCGATGTGGGGCATCACCAGTTTTACGCCCTTATCGGTGAGCAGCCCGTGAATGCGGCGGTACACAATCAGCAGTTCCTCCTTCGGCGTGGCGCCCAGACCGTTGACCATCACCGATACCGTGTCGCCCGCAGCAAGGGGCATATCCCCGAGCAGCTTGCTTAAGATGGTGTCGGTCAGCTCGTCGGCGCTCATCATCGGCCGCACTTCGATGCCCGGCTCGCCGTGGATGCCCATGCCGATCTCCACCTCGTTATCGGCAATAGAAAACGTCGGCTTGCCCACATCCGGCACAATACAGGGTGAAAGCGCGATGCCCATCGTGCGGATATTGCCAAGGGCCTTTTTCGCCACTGAAGCAACCTCTTCCAGCGTACGCCCTTCCTCTGCCGCCGCACCCGCTACCTTAAACGCGTACACCATGCCCGCTACACCGCGCCTGCGCTCCGCCGAATCGGCGGGCGCGGACGCTACATCGTCCTTCACGCGTACGCTCATGGTTTGAATATCATCTTCCAGCTCCACCATTTCGCAAGCCATGTCGAAATTCATGTTATCGCCGCCGTAGTTGCCGTACAGGCACAACACGCCGTTGCCGCGGTCGCAGGCTTTAATGGTTTTGGCCATTTTTTCTGCCGAGGGGGAGGCAAACACATTGCCCACGGCGCATCCGTCCAACATACCCTTGCCCACATAGCCCAGGAACACCGGAAGATGGCCGCTGCCGCCGCCCGTCACAATGCCCACTTTTCCTTCCCGTACCGGCATCGCGGAAAGGATTACCCGGCGGTCGCCGTCCAAAAGCCTTACGCGGTCGCCGTATGCGGCTACAATGCCCTCCATGACTTCATCCACAAAACGGCCTGGCGTGTTGATGATTTTTTTCATATTCTGTCCTCCCTTATCTTCGATGTATTCATGCCGTAACGCTATGCATGTTACAGCTTGTTGCCAAAAGAATAGATATCCACCTCCAGCACACGGCTGGCGGTATCCAAATCACCCTTGATCAGAGCCTCGGTAATTTGGAGGTGATGCTCGCTGTCAAAGTGGAAGCGCACGCGCCGCCACTTATCCCAATAGAACTGCGCATAGGCACGCTTTAAAATGGACAGGCTGCGCTTCAGCTGGTCATAACAATACCGGTTGCCGCCCAGGGCAATCAGCTGCAAGTGGAATTTGGAGTTATTATCCCACGCGTCCCACACATCTTGGTCGCCGTTGGGAGACAGGTCCCGGGTGTATTCGGCCAGTTCCTCCAGCTCGTCATGGCGGGCCTTCTCCAGCACGGCGGGGAGGCTGTTGCATTCCACCAACACGCGGAATTTGAGAATGTCGCGCACTTCCCCTTCTGTCAGCGTAACGATCTCATATCCATAGCGGGGTATGCTGCGCAGTATGTTTTCACTGCACAGTTCAACCAGCGCCTCCCGCACGATGGACTTGCTCACGCTGTATTTCTCCATCAACTGGCGCTCGCTCAACAGCCCTGTTTGCAGGTATTCACCTTTGATAATATCTTGCACAATATCGTGCTGGATCATGGGTTTGGTATACAATTCCATGCTTGTTACAGCCCTTTCTCTCGCCGTTCATAGGAGTAAGCGGGGTTCAGCACCACGTTGCTCCCGCCGGACACTTCCAGCGAAGCGGCTGTGATATACGATGCGCTCTGTGAGCACAGGAATACAATTGGATTGGCTATTTCACGCGGATCGGCGGGCCTGCGCAGCAGTGTATCCTTGGTGCGGTCTGCCAGCCCCGCCTCCGGTATGGTGCGCGCCACCGCAGGGGTGAGCGTAAAACCCGGCAATACCGCATTCACCCGTATGCCATAAGCAGCGTATTCCGCTGCAAACATCACCGAAAGCTCGCGCACCGCAGCCTTGAGCGGGCCGTAGAGTGTGCTTCGCCCTGCAGTGCCGCAGCGCGCGGCCAGCGAGCTCACGTTGACAATCGCGCCGCCGCCGTTTTCTTTCATATGGCGAAACGCGGCCTGACACCCATATACAGCTGAATGGAAGCACACAGCCACCGTGGCGGTGATTTCCTCCGGCGTATAACGCGCCCCTGCCCGGGGGATGCTTGCCCCTACATTGTTTACCCAGCATCCAATCGGCCCCAGCCGGCGCTCCGTTGCGTCCGCAAAAGCATCCAAGGATTCGGGGTCGGTGGCGTCGGCGGTCATGGCGAACGCCTCTCCCAGGGGGGTAAGCGTTTCCAGCGCCTGCGAAAGTGTTTGCATATCCCTGGCGCATATGGCTACCCTCGCGCCTTCCCGCAAAAACGCCTGCGCGGTCGCAAGCCCGATGCCCTGGCTTCCACCGGTAATTACGGCGGTTTTTCCTGTCAGTTGCAGATTCAGGCTCATCCCTCCCAAAGCATATCAAAACAGGGGTTGTACTGCAAACGGTTTGTCCGCCTGTCAGTCGCCCATCATGATATCCAGAATTTCATTGTCGGTTGCTTTCATGCCCTCGCGGCCCATCTGCCCCACGGCACGGATGGTTTTCTCCACGTCGGATTGCACCAGCCCTTCCCCGGGGGCGAATACGCCGCCGTTCTGCTGCAGTTCAAATGCCATAAAGGCCGCGTCCAGCGCCGAGGCGATTTTCGCCGCACAAGATGGCTTTGCTCCATCGCACACCATGCCGCCGATGGTGGCAATGGTGTTGGTAATGGTGTTGGCAATCGCGTCGTACCCGTAGCCGCACAGGTAAGCAACGCCGCACACCGCGCCGCAGGCGGCGCTTGTGGCTCCGCAGTAGGCGGACAGGCTGCCCAGGAACCGCTTCTGATGAATGGAGATCAGGTTGGAAACAATCAACGCGCGCAACAGTTTTTCATATGGCGAATTCATTTCCCTGGCGTACTCAATTACCGGCATGGACACTGTAATGCCCTGATTACCGCTGCCGGAATTGATGACCACCGGCAGCGCACAGCCGCTCATACGCGCGTCGGAACCCGCAGCGGCGGCAGCCCTGGCACGCATTGCCACGTCATCCTCCTGGGCGCGGTTCAAAAGCGCCTTGCCTACACGCACGCCATAATCGTTTTTCAGCCCTTCCATGGCGATACGGGTGTTGTTGGTGATCTGCGCCTCCAACGGCCCGCGCACCAGCTCCAAATCAACCGTATCCGCGAAAGTGAGAATATTTTCCACACACAGCGTTTCCTTGAGGCGTGCCAGCTCGTCCGCGCCGCCGGTGCCGCCCGCATTGGGGGCCTGGGCCGAGTAGAGCATTTCGCCGTCCCGTTCAATGCGCACAATGTGGGTGTGTTCGCCGCGGATTTCCACCGTTGCCCGGTGATCCCCGGCCTCTGCCGTCACCACGATATGCAGGTTATCGGGGCTCGCCAGCACTTCGCACTGGCAATAGCCCTTGTTTCCCAATAGGCTGGCGGCCTTTTCCCGGGCTTCGCGGCTGACCCCGGCGATTACTTCCAGCCCGCGCTCGGGGTCGCCGCCGACAGCGCCCAGTACCGCCGCCGTGTCGATACCCTTGCGGCCGCCGCTGTTGGGCACCACAACGCCCTTTACGTTTTTGATGATGTTGCCGCTGCAGGCAACGCGCAGGCGTTCGGGCTGACACCCCAGCGCCTGCGCCGCCTTGGCTGCGCAATAGGCGATGGCGATCGGCTCGGTACACCCCATTGCCGCGACCAGCTCGCCGTGTATAATGCGCACATACGCATCGTAGATTGCTTTTTCCATGTTATCGCCCTTACTGCTACGAAATTTGGCTCTTTACCCGTTGGACATACTGGGTTTACACGCCCAGATAGGCGCGCTTGACTTCGGGGTTTACCAGCAGTTCCTGGCCGGTGCCGGTCAGTGTTACGCTGCCGGTTTCCAGCACATAGCCGCGGTCGGCAACGGACAGTGCCATCGAGGCGTTTTGCTCAATCAGCAGCACTGTTTTGCCAATCCCCCGTATTTTCGAGATTAACTCAAAGATTTCCTCCACAATGATCGGCGCAAGCCCCAAAGATGGTTCGTCCAGCATAATCAGGGCCGGATCCATCATCAGTCCCCGGGCGATGGCCAGCATTTGCTGTTCGCCGCCGGAAAGGCTGCCGCCGGGCTGCTTCATGCGTTCCTTGAGGCGCGGAAACAGCGTGTAGTTTTCCTCCACCAGCTCGGCAATCCTCTGCTTGCTCATTTTGGCCTTCCCGAAGGTGCCCGCGATCAGGTTTTCATACACCGTCAGCTGCGGAAAAATCTTACGCCCTTCCGGTACATGGCTCAGGCCCATTTTCACAATCTTGTCAGGCGCTTTGCGGGTAATATCCTCGCCGCGGAAGTAGACGCGGCCCTCAGATTTTTCCACCAGATTGGATACGGACATCAGCGTGGTGGTTTTCCCCGCGCCGTTGCCGCCGATCAGCGTAATGATTTCGCCCTCGTTAACCTCAATGCTCACACCCTTGAGTGCGTTAATGTAACCATAATATACGGTCAGGTTTTCAACCTTCAGCATCGGTTCACTCATCTGATCGCCTCCCCCGCCACCATGCCCTTGCCAAAGTAGGCGCTTTGTACTTCCGGGTTGGTTTTAACCTCCGCAGGCGTGCCCTCCAGGATTTTCTGCCCGAAGTTCAACACCAGAATCCGGTTGCAGGAGTTCATTACAAACTTCATGTCGTGCTCGATTACGGCGATGGTATACCCATCCCCATTCAGCGCTTTTATAAACTCCATCAGCGATTTGGTTTCCAGCGGGTTCATACCGGCGGCGGGCTCATCCAGCAGAAGGATTTTGGGATCAAGCGCCAACGCCCGGGCAATTTCCACCTTGCGCTGCATGCCGTAGGCGAGGTTGCCTGCCAGCGTGTCACGGTACTCGTACAACCCAATGCGCTTGAGAATTTCCAGGCTCTTTTCGGTGGTGAAGGCTTCGTCTTGCTTGTAGGTGCGCGTGTGGAAAATGGCATCGGCCATGTTGGACTTGGTTTTGATATGGCAGCCGCTTTTCACGTTTTCCAGCACAGTCATAAACTTGAACAGCTGCAAATTTTGAAACGTGCGGGCGATGCGCTTCTGCGCCACGCCTTCGGGGCTCTTGGCCGTTATATCCTCGCCGCAGAAAAGGATGTGTCCCTTCGTGGGCGGGTAGATGCCGGTGCAGATGTTGAAAAAGGTCGTCTTACCCGCACCGTTGGGGCCGATGATGCCAAAGATATCGCCTTGGCAGATGGTCATATCCACATGATCCACCGCCTTGAGGCCGCCGAAATACTTGCAGATGCCCCGCGCCTCCAGAAGCGGGACGCGCTGTACGGTTTCCTGTTCAGCCATGGTTCCTCGCCCCTTCCTTCTGTGAGGGTTTGCGCTTGATTTTGCCGCCGGCCAGCACCGAATGCGAAGCACCGGCGATGCCCTGCGGGCGCAGCCACATCATTGCAATAATAATCACCGCGTAGATCACGTAGCGCCAGTTTTCCAAAAAGCGGAGCGACTCCGTAAGCACGGTCACAATCATGCTGCCCAGAATGGGCCCAACCAGCGTGCCCTGGCCGCCGATGACGATCATCGCCAGAACGTTAAAGCCTGTATCGGTGGAAAATTGGGAGGCTTCAATGTAGTTGACAAACGGGGCGTACGCACAGCCGATGACCCCGGCCCAGAAAGCACCGTACATAAAGTTGAGGGATTTGTAGAAGCTGGCTTGCACTCCCAGCGACTTGGCGGCAATCTGATCCTCGCGGATGGAAATCCACGCGCGTCCCACACGGGACTTGAGCACGCGGCTGGTCACAAACAGAAACAGCACGCCGATAATCAGGAAGATGAAGTAATAATATTTGGGGCGGAAGGTATCCAACCCAAAAAGCCAGGGATAGGGGATGTTCTTGATACCCAGCGCGCCTCCCGTAACCGGCTCCCATGTTTGTGCGATAATACGGATGATTTCCGATGCTCCAAGCGTCACGATGGAAAGATAAATGCCCTGCAGCTTGAGCGTCGGCAGAGATACCAGCAACCCTACCAGCGCGGCCACCGCCCCGGCAAGGGGAAGCAGCAGCCAAAAGTTGACCCCGAACCGGGTGGAAAAGATAGCACAGACATACGCGCCGATGGCGAAGAAGCCCGCCTGACCAAGGCACATCTGGCCGCTGTAGCCGTTAATGGCGTTGAGCGACCCGGCCAGCGTCGCAAACATCAGTATGTTGCAGGCGTAGCGCACATACAGCGCCTTGGTAACCACGAAGGGCAGCACGCACAATACTGCGAAAACGGCCAACAGGAAGATGATCCGATGCTTGTTATAAAAAGCTAGCGCTTTGCTCATACCCTGCTCCCTTTCTTGGCCGCGAAGCCCTGCGGGCGGATGACCAGCATCAAAATAAGGAACCCGAAGGCAAATACGTCGCGGAAGGTCGCGGAGCTGATGGTGATGCCCAGGTTTTCAATGATCCCCATACACAGCCCGCCCAGCGCCGACAGCCGCAGGTCCACCAGCCCGCCCAGCACAGATGCGGAAAACGCCTTCATGCTGAAGTTGCCCCAAATGGTGGAGGATACCGTGTAGTAATAAATGGACAACAGGATGCCCGCAATACCGCCGAAACCACAACCGATGCAGTTGCCCAGCATCGCCGTGCGCTTGACGTTAATGCCCATCATATACGCTGCCTGCTTGTTCTGGCTGACTGCGCGCAGGGCCACGCCCCAGCGGGTGCGATTAAAAAACAGCGTAAGGCTGACCGCGAATAGGATCACCAACAGCATGACCACGATCTGCAATAGCTTGAAATCCACCGCTATGGAACCCAGGCGGAGCGTATAGGTCGCATTGTTGATGATGTTGATGACCGGTTTTTGTTCCGGCCCAAACACGATCTGCACCAAATTTTTCATTAAAATACTAAATCCGATGGTGCACAGCAGCGCGATATGCCGCGGAGCGTTAAAGAAGCGCTCATAGCATACCTTGTACACCACAATGCCCAGAAGAAAAGAACTCGCAAATGCCATAAAGATGGCCAGCGCAAGGTTGTTGCCGAAAAACTGAAAGCTGTAAAATGCGCCGAAGGCGCCAATCATCATAATTTCGCCGTAGGTAAACGTTACCATGCCGACCACGCCCACAATGACCGAATACCCGATGGCCATCAGCGCATAAATCGATCCCTGGCAGATTCCGTTAACCAACTGATTGAGTAAGTATTCCATACTTCCTCCTCCGATGCCGAGAAGCGATGGGGTCTATCGGGTATTGTGCGGGGGCGGCCTGGGCCGCCCCCGCCGTAAAGCTAGATGTTTGAATTATTTCTTGCCGTAGTCGAAGCCTTCCAGAACCTTCCAGCTGCCATCTACCACACCGCAGATCAGGTAATCGCGGGTGATGTCGCCGGCTTCTTCAAACTGGATGTGGCCGGTGAGACCGGTGATGTCAATGCTCTGCAGGGCATTGCGGATGGCTTCGCGGGTAATTTCGCCATCGCCGATAGATTCGATAGCCGCCTTGACGAGGTACGCGGTATCATACGCGCAAGCCGGGTGTACGGTGGGTTGGAACCCGGCCAGGGAGGCGAACTTGTCTTTCCACGCGGTCAGTTCGGCGTTGTCGGGATCAAAGAAGAACGGAGAAGTCACAATCAGGTTGTTGGGGTTGATGAGCTGCTTGAGAAGCTGCTCAGAGGTGCCAGGGCCCAGTGCCACGTGCTTAATGTCCCAGCCGGCGGAATCGGCGGCGTTGAAGATGGCAGATACAGGCAGACCCTGGTCCATAACCACCAGCACATCGGGGTTGGTCGCCTTCACCTTGGTGATGATGGAGCTGAAGTCCGTCTCGTCGGATTTATACTTTTCTTCGGTAACTACCAGGCCTTCGATATCGGCTTGGGCCTTGAAGTTGTTGAAAGCGGCCATACCCCAGTCGCTGTCCACACGGATGACAGCCACATTGGTTACGCCCAGGTACTTTTTGAGCACATAAGTGGCCAGGAAGGGCGCTTCCTTATCCTGACGGCCCATGATGGAGAAGCAGAAGGGGCTCATGCCGGCATAGTCAGGCGCAGACGCGGTAGGCGACAGCTGCACAACGCCGTAACGATCCACGATGGGGGCATTGGCTTTGCAGGCGCCGGAGGAGAAATCGCCAAGGATTGCCATAATTTCATCATCTTCGGCAAATGAAGTTGCCATGGTGGAGCTGACCACCGGATCGCCCTGTGAGTCCTTCACGTCGATGGATAGCTGGTAGCCATTGGCGCCGCCGTTGGCATTGATTTCGTCAATCGCCATTTGCCAGGCAATCTGGAAGCCCTTGCCATACTCGGCATAGTTACCGGTCAACGGGGCGAGACCGCCCAGCTTGATGGTGCCTTTGCTTTCCGCTAAAGCGGGCAGCGTGGCAAGCGTCAGGAGCATGGCGACGGTCAGGAGGAGTGCGGTGAATTTTTTCATGGGAACCTCTCCTTTCTAATAAAGAACCGACGTATATCTCCACGCGGCCCCTAAGCGCACAGGCCGCGAAGGATTCCTTTGCTTACTTGTGGAAGTGCAGCTTGCAGGTGGCGCAGCCCTTGGCGATGGTGTCGCTAAGGTTTAAGGTAAGGCCCATCGCCTCGGCAATGCCGCGGTCGCCGTCCATGGCCATATCGCACAGCAGCGCGCAGGTTTCATCGCTGAAGCCCAGCTTTTTCCACGCGTTTACCAGTGCGCAGTAGTGGAAATTCACCGTCACGTTGTCCTGATCGGCTTGAATATCCGTCATATGGAAGGTCTGGGGGCCGACCTTGGTTTCGTCGCCCAAAAACGCATCCTTGAAATCGACGCAGCTGGAGGGATCCGCACACTGCTTCTTGAAATTCTCGCCGTGCATCAGGCCGCAGCGCTTAATCGCCCGGCGAATGATCGGTTCGGCGTCGATGCCGGCCTTGACCATCTCATCGTAGATCAGGCCCATCCAGGTAGCACGATGCTCAATTTGTGAGCGGTTGACATTTACGATTTCCTCCACGGGGTTAGCGATGTTCTGGATCATGGAAAACCCTCCTCATCAATTGTGCGATGTGTTCTTTCCGGTTGCTGTATGCTTATGTACAGCCGCTTGCATCGTTGTGGTTTGAAGAAGGGTACGCAAAACAATCAGTCGCTCTCGCGCCGTTGTGAGAGGCTTTTATGTATTGCTTCGTGCGACGAGGGCGTTTCACCTGCGTACCCTGCACCTATGCAAATCTTCTATCGTTTAGAACACATCTTTGGCTTCCAGTTAAACTGGGCAACCATTGCCATGTCATTAATATATCATTGGTCGACCAGCTTGTCAACAAGTATTTTCATATATAGTACCAACGCCGTTGTCCGCTTTCAGAAAGCCCTTTTCCTCCAACTCTTGAAAAGCTGCAAATAACCGTATATGATTTGGTGTAATATGTTGTATTTATGGGGAGGCGAAGCGATTGAGCGGCATCAACGGATACATCTCCGGCATAGGGGCAACCTCCAGCCGGAGCATGATGGAGGGGTGGACCAATCCATACCGTGCCCTGATGCGCATCTCCCTCGATAGGGAGAAGTACACTGCTCCACCGAGACAATCCATTTCAGAGAGGCAGCCATTATGTTGAAAATTGCTATCTGCGACGATATTGAAGCCGAGCTTCGGCATATCGCCGCACTGACCAGCGAATACCTGACCGAGCGCTGCGTAAACGCCGAAATCCGGGAGTTCAGCCACCCGGACGCATTGCTGAATGCCTGTGAAACCGAGACCTTTCATATATTCCTGCTGGACATGGTGATGCCCATGATCAGCGGGTTGGAACTGGGGCGGAGCATACGCCGTATCAGCACCGACGCACAGATCATCTTTATCACCACCGAACCCGGCTTTGCGCTGGATGCCTATTCGGTCAACCCCCTGCATTATCTTCTCAAGCCTGTGGATGCGGGAGCATTGTTTGCCACTATGGATCTGGCGGCGGAGAAGGTGGGCTTTGGCGAAGAAACCACCATTACGGTCAAAACGCGGGGTGGCCTGCGTACCCTCTCTATCGACGCCATTGCCTGCTGCGAATATGCACGCCACGCTGTAGCATATACGCTTGCAAGCGGCGAGCGGGTAGAAACCATCACAATCCCAGGCAGCTTTACCGAGCATGTTGCACCGCTTATGGGCGATCGGCGTTTTATCCAGCCTCACGCCGCCTTTGTGGTTAACATGAGCCGCGTGGAGCGGCTGACAAAGGAAGGCTTTACCCTGCAAAACGGTACTTTCGTGCCGGTGTCCGGCAAGCAGTTCGCGGCAACCCGAAACGCCTATATGAGCTATCGTCTGGGGGGAGCATGAGGATGCAATTCCATGATTTTTTGCGCTCCATCGTCACAAACGCCATGCTGGTGTCGCTGCTGTTTACGCTGGCCAGGCCTAAATGCCGCCCGCGGACGCTGCTCACAGCACTGACGGCCATCGTGCTGCTGGATCTTATGCTAAATGTCATTTTCTATCTTCGAAACGACTATACAACGCTGGGAAAGCTGGATATCCTTTTTTTCATTCTTGTAGGCGCCGCTGTAAAGCCCCTCTTTCTGGAAACGCTCGTGCAATGGCTCTTTAACTGTCTCACCGCTATGAACGTTTATGCTGTCACGGTCATTTTGAGTTACTACCTTTGCGGGTTTTTTCCGTACCCGGCTTACGCCATTACGGCGCTGCGCTTTCTCCTTTTCGCCGCAGCCATATTCCTGTTTCACAAGCGCCTGCGGCCGCTCTATCGCCAGGCAGCAGAGCATTGGAGCGTTTACCTTTTTGTGGCAGCCGGCCTCTTTGCAAATTTTGCCTGGTACTTTATGTCAAGTGACGATGTGGAGCAGACGCTCACGGAAGATTTTGCTCCGCTTCTGCTGCTCGTCGTGCTAACAACGCTTGTCTATCTCGCAATGTTTTTTTCGCTGCGAAAGACTTTGCGGGAATCGGCGCTGCGGGAGGAAAACCTAAAAATCCAGTCCGACCGCGAACTGACCCGCCAGCGGCTCAGCCTGATGGATGAGACTGTGCGGCAGATGAGCATCGTGCAGCATGACCGCCGCCACTTCAACAACACGCTGCTTTCTCTGCTGAAGGAGGATGCTGCGGATAAGGCCGCCAGCCTCATACAGAAGCAGAGCGAGGCAATGCCTCAAAAACCCCAAAGTTACTGCCAGAATGTGTCGGTGAATGCCGCGGTATCATATTATGCCGAGCTTGCGCGGCAGCAGGGCATTTGCTGCGTACTTCGGCTGGATATTCCCGCGAAGCTTCATGTGGACGAGCTATCATTGGCAATGGCAGTATCCAACCTGATGGAAAATGCTATTGCCGCCGTCTCCGCCCTGCCTGCGGAGCTGAAGCGCGAGGTGCGCTTTACTGCCGTAAACACGGGTCAGCTCATTCTTGAACTCTGCAACCCATACGATGGCGAGGTCTTGCTGGATGAAAGCGGCTTACCTATATCGCACAAGGAGGGTCACGGCAAGGGCACGCAAAGCGTGGCCAATTTCGTAATGAAGTGCGGCGGCGAACTGGTGTATGAGCTTTCGGGCGGTGTGTTCAAGGTTCAGATGATGGTATGATGGATCATTAGGAACGCTTAACAAGTGATATTCTCCAAAATGCAGCAACCCAAAACGTAGGCTATGATGATGCAGCTCTCTTTACCAATGGAAATATGCCTGATATCATGAAACAATGAGAAGCATGAATTTGATAAAGAGTGGGGAGCTTCAATTCTGACATTGTGAGGGACTTGCTATATGAAAATGCCGGAAAAGATAGAGGCGAGCATGATTTCGATATGCGGTGTAAATTGTCTTGCGTGCAGCGTACACTTGGACAGCAAAAATCCATGCCCCGGATGCCGGGCATCGATAGAAAAAATCACTCGAAAAAGTTGCCGTAATTGCGTCAAAAAGCAATGTGCCTTTAAGCGGGGTTTTCAATGGTGCTTTGAATGCAGATGCTTTCCTTGTACTCGAATAAAAAGCATTGGCCAACGGTATCGGCAAAATTACGATGTAGATTTGATACAAAATGGCTTGGATGCAAGGCAACACATGGATGCTTTTTTGCAGGCTCAGAGAGAGCGCTTTGCCTGTAAATCATGCGGTAGTGTCATTGACCAACATCATCAGAGATGCAGTGAGTGCGGCAGGATTTTTACAGGCAAAGCGATAAAATGACTGCCTGAATAGCTCAGCAAAACCACCTTCCACACAATGCGGAATTTGGTTCATCTCACGCAGCCGGATGCTTGCGTGCTTTTAGAATGATATATCCTATTGCAGCCAAATAAATGACCAGGCATGCAATAACTGTTGCAATGACTGCGGGATATGAACCGGCAAAACCACTGGAAGATACATGCTTAATCAGTATCCCAACATATGCCCAAACAAGCACGAGCCCATAGGCGACGTCTTTCCGCCTTGTCATTGTTACGGTTCCAATCCCCATGACTATGACAAGAATGATGACTGCCCATGTTTGCTCCGCCAGGCCAAAACGATCCCACCCTAACTGAACCAGCAGCGCCGCAGCATTTGCAACGGTAGCGACTGTGATCCAGCCGAAATAAAAACTGAACGGAAGGCGAAAGACCACTTTTTCTACCAGGGTCAATTGCTTCTTGTCCAGGGTGAGATTAATGATGATCAGGCTGACCAAGATCATAATCATCAAAAGCATTGAAAGTGCAATGCTGCCATAATGCCATGAGAAAATCCAGGCGATATTGGCAAGAGATGATAGGACAAAAACAATTCTCACTTTGTCAAGTGAACCAGCCTCAGGTGTTTTATTGCTGAAGCCAAATTGGTACACCACAAAAGCCGCAAGCGAAAGATAGATCAATCCCCAAATTGAAAAGGTCAGGCCGGCAGGGGCAAAAAGATTGGGAAGTGAATCGGATACTTGCCCTGGGGTTACGCCGTTGATAGGAAAGGCCTGTGCCAGATAGTTGACGGTAACCATTGCAAGGAAGGCAACTGCTGCGAGGACCTTCAATAATGTACTTTTGCTTTTTGCTTTCATCCTGTACACCCCTTTTCATATGGTTTGTTGTTCGAAATTTTAGTATTTCTAATATACCAAAAAATTCAACGCTATAACATTTACTAAGTCCATTTAATAAATATTTCGAAGTTATCTTTTCTCTTTTTAATTTTTATACAAAATAGTTCCTTGTTTTCATTTGATCTATTAATGCTGTAATTCTGGGCCGGTTATATCTTTGCGCTATGATGCAGGGCAGGTTAAAAATAAGTGCATAAATAAGCATGTACAATAGGATGGGAGGAGGAACGATTAAGCCAAAAATCCAGAACGGAAAGATTGCAAGAAGATGGGTGAGCTCTGCACGGCAGGATTCCATTGCAAACCTGTTCATATTTTCCAAAGAATAGTCTGTTATGTTTTTCTTCCGGTACCCGCCTTTTACAATGGAGGCCCCATCCGGCAGTAGTTTCTTCCAGTAATGAACACCCAAGGCTCGATACAGCCGCCCTCCATTTTCCCATCTGCGTGTTCGAAATAAGAACCGCTCCGGTGACAGCCAATTGTCAGGTATTTTTAGGCAGATCAATGCTGCGCCAAGATTTATCACAAACCACATGGCAAAGCATAATAAAACCGTTATCGGTGCAGGCAAATAGAGGATTTGCATCGTTCACTTCTCCCAGCGAATAATCCGTCCTTTCCATTGAACGGGGCTTTTAGAAATTCTTTTTATACCGGATTGCGTGAACACCCAAAGAAACAAACAAAGGGGAATAGGATAGAGGACGATAGCCGAAAGCGAGAAGCTTCCCAGCCTTTTCCCAATCCGCCATAGCTCCTTGGTCCACAAAACAT
Source organism: Bacillota bacterium (assembly GCA_023392515.1). Lineage (GTDB taxonomy): Bacteria > Bacillota > Clostridia > Christensenellales > Aristaeellaceae > JAEVYX01. Next base: position 16,897 of record JAEVYX010000120.1, read on the forward strand.
AAAGGAAAACTTGAAGCACTGTCATCAGCCAATCGCCATGCACAATAGAAAGAACCGCATAAAATGGAACCGATGAGCAACCTGTTACCCATAAAAAAACCAAAGCCATCAACCCAAAAGGAGTTTTTACAGCACCTGAGGCAAAGTTTTTTGTCCACCCTTGAATCAAGGAACCAATACCATCCCGATACATTCGGAAGGAAATCATTTTGCCGCCGGCATACAAACGAAACCCTACGTCCGCCTTCTTAAGCTGTTCGCCTAATGCCACATCTTCAATGATGCTGGAACGAACACTGGAATATCCTTCAATTTTGTTAAACACGCTTCGGCTCATGAGAATCACCGGACCGAATAGGCCGACCCCTTGCTGCTGCGGCAGCGATGCCCCGTTTGCTCCAAATTGGAGTATGTTGAATATGAGCGCCATCTGCTCGTAAGCCATGGGCACTGTATGGAACGGTTGAACTGAAATGACTCGATTTCCATTCCCGTACTCCTTCATTAATGAAACCAGGGCATCTGGAGCCAGCCGTACATCAGCGTCCAGAAACAGCAGGTGCTTGCCGCGAGCTGCCTGTGCGCCAACCTCGCATGCCCAAGGCTTGCCAAGCCAGTCATCTGGTTTTGGCGGAGCTTTGATGACACATACGCCGTACGAGGATGCAATCTTGCCTGTATCATCGGTTGAATCATCGTCTACACAAATCACCTCCAGCGGCTGTGCCTTCTGCTGCTTCAAATCATCCAGCAGGTAAGGCAATGTGAGCGCCTCATTCCTGGCGGGTATAATTACAGAAACATCATTGGTATCCAATCGCGGCGGGCACTCGTCAAGACACGGAAAGGCAGAAAACAGAAAACGGCTTGCAATATATCCTGTCAGTCCCGTAATCAGGCTAGCTATCATGTTTTTCCCTCGTTAACCCTTTCATTGCAGCATCCGCAGCCAGCTTCCCAGTCATCACAGATACCGGAAGCCCCGAAGGGCTAAATGTCCACTGGCCGGCTTGATACACATGGGGTATTGGCGTGCGTACAGAGCTGGCGATCTTCTGAAACCGGGATTCTGCCGGTATAGGATTTGTGAATGACCAGCCTGTTATTGCACCATCCGAGTTGCCTGTCAGCCTCTCGATCGTAAGTGGGCTTGCGCACATCGAATCAAGAAGGTATTTGCTGATGCCGGGCAATGCTTTTTCCATTTGCATGAGGATCTGCTGCATGCTTAGCTCTTTGAATCTTTGATACCAACCGGATTGTTTGATTTGTCTCACCAAATCTATGTTGAACAGCGTGCTGACGATCAATCCCGTTTGTTTTTTTGGCGCAAGCGCGGTATCCCGAATCGCGGGACAGGAGATTTCGTATGTGGTCAAAGCAAAATACTGGCGCAGCCAATCTTCCAGCATCTCTTGCCTTGCATCATCGCTTACATTCCCGGCTTTTGTCCAGCTGTCAAGGCCCAGGCTTGAAAGTCCTGCAGTGGAAGGGGTATAGAAACAATGGGCACCAAAAGCTTCTGCAATCTCGGTCGGATCAAGATCAAGCTCTAAGAATACCGAAAGGACGGAGTCTCCGCCGCGTCCGCCAGCTACAAGGTCAGCCTGTACCCGGTATCCAGGGTCTGCATTCAAGGGGGCTCTGGCGGCCCGATACAGGGATTTGGTATCCGCTGCCCAGATCAATTTGTTATAATGCACTGTTCTCCCATCCTGGAAGGCTGCGGTCCGCATTGCCGGATCAATTCTGACAACCTCTGTTCCGCAGGAAATCTCTCCGCTATGGGATGAAACAAAGTCCGTCATGACCCGTGACAGGGCGCCTGTACCGCCTTTGGGATACATATAATCCATATACAGGCCAAAATAACTCAATGCAAAGAAGCTGGGTGTATTTCGGAAAAAGTGTTGGGCAAACATATCAATGAGCGCTTGATTGTTGGTCAGTTTGGATAGAAATTGTTCAATGGGAAACCTGTACCTTTTTATTTTTCGTATATTCATCTGATATCGCAAGAGCCAGGGCAGGAGGGTATGCAGAAGATATTGAGGATCGATTTTTGCGTTCAGAAACAGCGGATTGTCAATGCCATAAAGCACATCCATGATATTCATAACCCGCTGAATTTCCTGAAAAATGGCCTGGATGTCATCAGCGTTTTCGGGGAAAATTCGGGTAAGCATCCCACCATAATCGTTAAGTCCGGCTTTATCAAAGCGGATCATCCTGTCCCCAATTCTAATCGAAACCGGATTTGCAATAAACTCCAGCTTAATACCCAGGTCACGAAGCATCGGGCGGATGACTCCGGAATTTTCGACTGCACGCAGCCCCGCATCAAAATGAAACCCTTGATGTACAAAATCCGTGACCAAACCACCTGGTTTTTGCGCACGCTCACATACCAGTACCTCAAGTCCTGCTTTTGCCAGATAGGAAGCTGCAGTCAACCCTGCCATGCCGGCTCCTACTACCAAAGCATCATACGTATTGACCACACTCATTCCTCAACTTCCTTCAAGAGTTTGATCATTTCATGGATCTGTACCGGCTGGCCGATTCTGGCTTTTTCCACACAGCGAGCTTCGCAGGCTTTGAAGAGTTCTGGGTCTTTAAAATCTGCGAGGGCTTTTCGTGCACCGGCAATATTGCCTGCCGCGGCGCGGCGCATGATGCCGGGAATATCCAGCTTCGTTCCGGCAGCGCACCGCGGGTGTTCGCAGAATTGACAAGCGGAGGCTAATTGCATGACCTGTCTGAGATTTTGAGAAACATCCTTGTATGCATCGCCTATGCCGATAGGCGGGGGCAGAAGCCGAACATAGTTCTTCATATCAGCTCGGTAAACAAAGGGTGGAAGCTTATGCTTTTTTAAGATTGCGTTGGCAGCACTGATCCCGGATGTAGTCACCGTAGGCGTGCCTGTCCCCATGACGGTGGATTCGCCGCAGCAGAAGAGGTTATCCCACTCGGTGCGCGTATGCAGCCGCTTGAACATGTGCTGTCCCAGCATCTGTTTTGGCCCAGCAACAGCACCGCCGTTTTTGTGACAATAGCGCTCAATAGTTTTCGGGGTGGAAACTTCTGCATACCGTATGTGGTTTTCAATGCCTGGAAAACGCCGTGAAAGCACCGAGATTATCCGGGCTTGCTCCTTCCGCTTCATCTCATGGTATTGTGTGGGATTGAGGTTGAACCATGGCTCAAACGTTGGTCCAATGGCCTCGATTACGTGCATGTCCGCCGGGCAAAGCGTGTGGTCATCAATGCTTGGAATGTAAGCCGTGACCTCGCTTTCGTCAATCTGGTCCGGATTTCCAACATGCATTTCGACGGGAGCGGTTCCCTCCGGAATGGCTTCCCGGTCTACCAAAGCATATAAAACCACACTGGGGTAGGTTGGCTTTTGCGAGGCTGCCCAAAGGATTCTTTCAGCAGTCGTGTACTCTGGGGCAATCAATTTCCCATACAAATTCCATACGGTTCCCGAATAGATCAATTCATCAGCTTGGATCAATTCTCCCTTGTCGGTCAATACGCCGTTTGGTTTGCCGCCTTCAAATTCAATCTTTACGGCTTCTTGCCCATACAGCATATCTCCGCCGTGTTCCTCAATCACCTTTTCCAGTTTGCCAGGCAGAAAAAGTGTGGAACCTGCCGGGTAATAGCTGCCACCCACGTGGTTATCGACAAACATCACCGCCGCAAGGATGGCTGGAGATTCCTCAACGGTTGTGTAGCAATAGGTGGATGTCAGCTTGTCGAAGAATTTAAAAATTTCAGGATCAGTAAAATAGCGTTTGAGGAGGTTGCGGGCACTTAGATTCAGGCAGCTCAAAAAACGGATATAGGAAACGGGGTGCTTCAGAATACTTTTGAATGCCAATGCTGGTTCTGTTTCATCGGGGGTGGTGTAGCTGGGGTTTTCCACCATGACGTGGTGATACAATTTCCCCATATCGCGGTAAAACCTGTGTATGTTTTGCCGCTCTGTGGGAAACACGTCAGACAGTTCATCAGCAAACCTTTCAATATCTGGCCAGAACCTGATGCGCCGCCCATTGAAGTTGACTGTGTACAAAAGTTCGTGGCGCACGACGTCGATCGGCTCTTCAAGACAATTGAATACAAACCGGTGCGCATTGAAACCATGTTCGCCAAATCCAAAGAGCATGGATGAGCCTTGGTCGAAAATAGCGCCATCCCGCTTGAAAATACCGCAGGAGCCCCCCGGAGTGTTTCCCTTTTCAATTACCACTACTTTCATCCCGCGCTTAGCCAGCAAGCTTGCGGCCGTTAAGCCGGAAAGCCCGGCGCCGATCACTGCTGCGTCATACCGCATACAAGTGCCTCCAAGTCTTTTGCATTATGGATAATATATGGAATACATATCAGCCGACGAAACGCCCAAGACAGCTAAAAGAAGAAACTTGGGGGTAAAAAGTTATCAACTTTGATGACGGACAACTGATAATACGCATCGATCTTTTCTGTGTATGCCGCTATTTCGTATCTTTTTCTCTTATCCCATTTTACCATCTTTTCTCTCACTTTCCTACTGGTAGCGATTTTATTACGAAGATCAGATGGAAGGCTGCGTGCTGCCGGAGCATAGAAGGATATCTGGTGAACTATTTCGCGCCTGAATCAATCGTCTCCGTCTATTTGAAAAATAATATCGCGGCCGTTCCTTTGGCATTCTTGATTGGCGTGCATGGGTCATTGCTGGCTTGACAACCCTCATGAAAAAGCGAGCGATTGCCTTATATGTGCAGTATATCGTTCTGGGTGGCATCATATCCGGCTATCTCTATGATTTGTTCCTGCTGATTGTGCGCTGAACGTTCAGGTCATTCTGTGAGTACAGATGAAATATTCGATAATAGTTGCATGTTACAACAGTTGTATGGTAGAATTTAAGCCGAGGTGATGAAATGATTGATAAGGGAAGCCAAAATCTGAGGGAAATGATCCGGATGCTGGTGAGAAGCTTAGGCATTCTTGAAAAAGGCGACGTCTGCAAAAGCTCCATTACAATTACACAGTGCCATGCCATTGTTGAGATTGGAAGGCGTGGAAAAGTCTCCCTGATTGATCTGGCTGACATGCTGGATGTTGACAAAAGCACCATGAGCAGGACGGTCAACAACCTTGTGGAGGCCGGATTGGCGCTTCGGGATGTGGATGTCAATAACCGCAGGTATGTTATCATCCAGCTGACTGATGCCGGTCAAAAAGAGTTCAGGAGCATTGAGGAAAGCATGAATGGCTATTTCAAAAGCGTCTTTGAGGCGATCCCGGAGGAAAAACGGAGCCAGGTGCTTGAAAGCTTGCTGCTGCTGACAGAGGCAGTAAAAAGCAGTAATTGATTTTAAGGCAAGGTAGGCTGCATATGAAAGGAATGACGATATGGATTTTACAATAGAAGCAATGAAACCGTCTGACTGGGATGAGGTTGCGGCTATTTATCTTGATGGCATCAACACGAAGATTGCAACCTTTCAAGATGAAGTGCCTGCTTGGGAAAAATGGGATGCAAGCCACTTAAAGGTTTGCCGGCTGGTGGCCCGGGCAAACGGCCGTATACTGGGATGGGCCGTGCTTTCACCTGTCTCAAGCAGATGTGTTTATGCCGGTGTCGCCGATGTCAGCATTTATGTGGGAACAAAATACAAAGGCTGTGGCGTTGGCACGGCACTTTTGAATGAACTGATAAGGCAGTCAGAGAAAGAAGAATTTTGGACGCTGCAGTCCGGCATCATCAGAGAGAATACCGCCAGCCGGGCTTTGCATGCAAAATGCGGTTTCCGGGAGGTGGGAATTCGGGAGCGGCTTGGGCAAATGGATAATGGAAAATGGCATGATGTGGTAATCGTAGAGAGAAGAAGCAAAACAGTGGGCTGAAAAAAGGCGGCGTTAAGGGATGTGCTATTGCTTAATCTCAAAATAGTTGCCTCATCAACTACTTTATGCTATAATGCGGCTGCATGAAAGGGGCTGCAGTGCCGTGTTATCCATTCGCAACATTTGGCTGGATATGAAGGGAGTTCTTCGCGCATCGCGGCAGATGATTAACGCGGAGCTTGAATCGCTGAATCTGTCAGGGGCGGAAGGGGATATTCTCTTTCACCTTCTGACAGGCAGCAACGGCTTTCAGCAGGAGGAGCTGGCGGGGCAGCTGGATATCGGGAAGGCTGCCATATCGCGGGTGGTCGATTCCCTTGAAAAGAAGAGGTATGTCACGCGGATGCGCCGGCAAAAGGACAAGCGAGCGTACAGCGTTACCCTTACCGAAAAGGGTTTCTCGATTGGGGAGGCGATCAAGGGCGCTTACAACAGGCTCTTTACGCTGGCGAAAAACGGCATCACCGATGAGGAGCTACTTCATATTGCGTCGCTGCTATCCCGTGTCGCTCAAAATCTGCAATCGGCGGGAGAAGAATAATGTTTTCTGATTTTCTCACGGGGTATGGAATCCTGCTCGGCTATTTTGCAATTTGCGCGTCTGGCGCGCTCCTCTTGCGGAGATTTGTAGCGATGCCCAAGGAGGTATTTCGCAAAACCCTGCACATCATCCTTCTGGGTTCGATCTTCATATGGACTTACGCCTTTGCTGCGTGGTGGATTTCAGCCATTGCGGCGGTGGTATTCATCGGTATGGTATTCCCCCTGCTCACGCTGGCAGAGCGCATCCCCGGTTATTCCGAGCTGCTTACGGAGCGCCATCATGGCGAGATCAAGAAAAGCCTTGTGGTGGTGTTCAGCATGTTTGCGACGATGATCTGCGTTTGCTGGGGCTGGCTAGGGGAAAAATACCTTGTTATTGCACCGGTGCTTGCCTGGGGGCTGGGTGACGCTGCGGCGGCGCTTGTTGGAAAGCGCTTTGGCCGCCATTACATTGAGGGGAAATTGGTAGAAGGCCGCAAGAGCCTTGAGGGAACCCTTGCCATGTTTCTGGTATCCTTCGTTACCGTAATGGCCGTGCTTGTAATAAAGCACCCGGATACGCAGCACAATTATGCTCTGATTTCCGCTTTGACCGCCGCAGCCTGCGCCGCAGTGGAGCTTTATACGAAAGGCGGTATGGATACGCTGACCTGCCCTTTTGCGGCGGCGGCTGTCCTGATCCCGCTGGTTCATTTGTGAGGAGCGCAGCTATGAAAAGAAAACCAGGCGAACGGACGTTGCTTGCATCGGTGATTTTAAGCTCGCCAGGGCCTGTCGTTGTGGGCATTGGGCTTTTTCTGGGCCGCTCATCGACACAGTATGCGGATTTCATCCGCCGCACCGGGGAATTGGCTGCCATTATTGTATCGTGGATTGTATTTCGAGCATTGCACCGCAGCGGCGAGGTTGATGGGGCGCGCAAATTGAAGCTGGAGCGCACAGCAAACCTGTGCGTGGGCACGGCCATGTGCCTGTCTGGAATCGCGATGCTTTTTCTTGCGCTGTTTTCCCATAGCGCGGAAAAAGGGAATGTCATCCCTGGCCTCGTGATCGCGGTGCTGGGTGTGACAACCAATACCTGGTTTTGGCTGCGCTATAGAAAACTCGACCTTGATAAACCGGACCCGATACTTGCCGTGCAAAAAAAGCTTTATCGCGCAAAATCGCTGGTGGATGCATGCGTGACCATTGCGCTGGCGGCTGTCGCCGTAGCCCCCCAGTCGTCCGCGGCACGGTATATGGATCTGGGCGGATCAATTATCGTCTCCGTGTATCTCGTTGTGACCGGCCTTGCGACAATCCGCGCTTTCTATAAGCCGGGCATACAGCCCGACGCGGCTTAGCACAAAGCGGAAATAGGTTTCGATAACGAAAAGGGCTTGCCGCCCATATTCTTGGGACGGCAAGCCCTTGTGCTATTGCTTGGAAGGATGCCACTTTCACGCTGCCGGGGCAGGTCTCTTTTCCTGTGCTACCTGACAGCCTGCTTTTTCCGAAGCAGTATCAGGGCCAGGATACACAATGCCATCAACGTGCCAAATATCAGAAGCGTATCGTTGTCCCCTGTTGCGGGCATGCGATCCTGTATCACAAATTCGGCTTCGGCCTGACCGTCGGTGTAGTGGAAGAGCAGCGTATAGGTGCCTGGTGTCAGTGTGTCCAGGAAATCCTGGTGAAGCGTAACGATGGTGCTGCCCGACCGTACATCGTAATTGCTTTCATCTACCAATACCCCGTTTAAAGTAAGACCTGTGAAATTGTTGATGTTGCCGTTGGCGGTAATGGCAAGGGGGGAGGGGCTGGAATCATCCTGCTGATAAGTGCTGCCGTTGCCGCTGACGATGTAGTATTCAAGTGGGGCCGTGCAGGCAAAGGCGGCATTCACTTCGGCATTAACGCCATTGGAGCCCAGAATATGAATTGTCTCATTCCAGGAGCCTTCTGAAAGACTGGGCTTAGGCGTAACGGTGAATGTGGCGGATGCTCCCGGCGCAAGGGCGGTACCGCTCAACGTGCCAATGGCATAATGGGAAGCTGCTGGCTGGTACAGGGAAATGCTTTGGTTGCCGGTGTTTGTTACCGTAACGGTTTTTGCGTCCGGCTGAATATATCCCTGGGCCAGCGTGCCGAAATCGACGCTGGAGGGGCTGGCACCAATTGAATAGGATGCCGCCTCCGTCACGGTAAAGCTTACTTGCACATTGGCGCTGGCTCCGCCGGACCCTTGAATGGCTATGGTTTCGGCATAGCTTCCTTCCAAAAGGCCAAATCTGGGGCGAATAGTAAAGGCAGCCGTGGTCGTAGGATGAATCGTGTGGGACGACAATGTACCGATGGTGTAATTCGTTGCTGTGGGCTGGGTGAGGGTTACCGGCTGATTGCCTGTGTTGGTAATGGTGATGGTTTCCGCGGCAGGGGGAGATTCCCCCTCGGCAACACTCATGAATGCTTTCAAAAAAGGCGTTGCTGATATCGCATAGCTGGCGGACTGCACCGTAAAGGTTACGGTTACATCCACACTGGTGCTGTGGTCAGTTGTAAAGGTAAGGGTTTCGTTGTGTGCCCCCGTTTCCAGGCCGGTCACAGGCCGAATGGTGAAGCTTGTGCTGGCTTCCGCGGCAAGGCTGGCAGAGGTTGACGGGCTGATGGTGTACTTTGTGCTGGTGGGGGGAGTCAGCGCTACTGTGGAATTACCGATATTGGTGATGGACACTGATTGGGCGTCCGGGGCGGTGGTATAGTTTTCAATAACACTCCCGAAAGCCAGGCTGGTGGGATTGGCGGAAACAGCATAGCTGGCGGACTGCACCGTAAAGGATACGGTTACATCCACGCTGGTGCTGTGGTCTGTTGTGAAAGTAAGGGTTTCGTTGTGCGCTCCAACGCCTAGGCCGGTCACAGGCTGAATGGTGAAGGAGGAGGTAGCTCCCGCGGAAAGGCTGCTAGCACTCGACGGGCTGATGGTGTACTTTGTACTGGTGGGGGGAGTCAGCGAAACAGGGGAGTTGCCGCTGTTGGTAATGGATACCGACTGGGAGGCCGGGGCGGTGGTATAGCTTTCAACGGCACTCCCGAAGGCCAAGCTGGTGGGATTAGCGGAAACAGCATAGCTGGCGGACTGCACCGTAAAGGTTACGGTTATATCCACACTGGTGCTATGGTCAGTTGAGAAGGTAAGGGTTTCGTTGTGCGCCCCAATACCCAGGCCGGTCACAGGCCGAATGGTGAAGGAAGAGGTAGCTCCCGCGGAAAGGCTGTCAGCACTCGACGGGCTGATGGTGTACTTTGTACTGGTTGGGGGAGTGAGTATAACAGAGGAATTACCATCATTGGTGATGTACACCGTCTGGGAGCCTGGGGCGTTGGTATAGTTTTCAATAACACTCCCGAAGGCCAGGCTGGTAGGATTGGACGAAATTCCATAGCTGGCAGCCTGCACCGTAAAGGATACGGTTACATCCACACTGGTGATATGGTCTGTTGTGAAGGTAAGGGTTTCGTTGTGCGCCCCCGTTCCCAGGCCGGTCACAGGCTGAATGGTGAAGGAGGAGGTAGCTCCCGCGGAAAGGCTGCTAGCACTCGACGGGCTGATGGTGTACTTTGTGCTGGTGGGGGGAGTCAGCGTTACTGTGGAATTTCCGTCATTGGTGATGGTCACCGTCTGGGCGTCAGGGGCGGTGGTGTAGTTTTCAACAGCGCTTCCAAAAGCCAGGCTGGTAGGATTGGCGGAAATCGTATAGCTGGCGGATTGCACCGACAGCGGCAAAGAGTACGCCATTTGTCCATTACAGGAAAG
>JAEVYX010000041.1 GCA_023392515.1 Bacillota bacterium
TTTTTCGAGTCTGCACCCTTCACCTGTGAGCCATGCTCACGGCCGGTGAAGGGTGTAAGGAAACCTTGCTGTGCAAGGCTTCCGAAGCCACCGCACATGTCGCTGGCTTCGGATTTAAAGTCGGAGGGGTCGCCCCTCCGACACCTCCCAGAGGTTTTTTGACAGTCTGGCCCGTATCTGTTCAGATACGGGTTTTTCGTTTAGCAAAAAAGCGCTTTCTTTCTTATAGTTCGTTTCAGGATTAGGTCTATACATGTGCCGTGTGTTGACATCGATTTTGTATTGTGGTATTTTACTCGTACGGAAAGCAATATAAGCATACGAAAATGCATACAGAGTTCTTTTATAACAGGCTGTATTGAGGATTTATTATGGAGATTCCAGCCAACCTGTACAGTTTACCAGAAAAATAAGAAAGGCATAGATAACATATGACAATAGAAAAAATCGTCTCGCTCCTAAATGCCAGGGTGCTTTTGGGCGAAGCGCACATGGATCGGGAAGTAGAAAGCGCCTGCGGATCTGATTTGATGAGCGATGTACTGGCTTTTGTAAAGGAAAAGACAGTGCTTATCACAGGGCTGACCAACCCGCATGTTATCCGGACAGCGGAAATGCTGGATATAAACTGCATCATTTTTGCAAGGGGCAAGGTGCCCGAGGAAGAGGTTTTACAGCGTGCCAAGGCACTTGATCTTGTCGTGCTGGCGACTGACAAAACCACCTATACAACCTGTGGCATGCTGTATATAAGCGGCTTGCCGGGTACGGAAAAAGCCTGAAGGATTATGGGTTTGGAGGGACGCACTTGTTCATCCGCGAAACATTTTCCATATGTTCCGGTGATTATCAGCGTGCCGGGGAAGCCTCCGCGGCGATTAAATATAAACTCAAGCAGCTTGGAATTGGTGGCGCTATATTGCGCCGGGTTGCGGTAGCGGCTTATGAAGCCGAGATGAATCTGGTAATCCACAGCTTGGGCGGAACATTATCTCTTGAGGTAGAGCCGACCTATCTTTGGCTTTTCAGCCAGGATACGGGGCCGGGAATACCTGATGTTGACAAAGCAATGCAGGAAGGTTATTCCACAGCCAATGAAGAAGCCAGAAATTTGGGCTTTGGTGCAGGAATGGGGCTGCCCAACATAAAGCGGAATACCAATCAGTTCGATATAAAGAGCCAGCCCGGGATAGGGACAAGCATCCGCATGGGATTTGATTTAAAGGAAACGTGATGCTGCTGCATCCCGCGTTATGGAGGTCTCGCATCATGGAACCCAAACGATTTCATTCAGTTAAGCTAGATAAATCCCGTTGTAAGGGTTGTACCAATTGCTTGAAAAGGTGTCCTACGGAAGCGATTCGTGTCCGGGATGGGCGGGCGCACATCATCAATGAGCGCTGCATCGATTGCGGCGAATGCATTCGGGTTTGCGGTTATCATGCCAAGGTTGCGCAGACCGATCCATTGTCCTCCATCAGCCGTTTCAAGTATAAAATAGCTTTGCCGGCCCCATCCTTGTACGGACAGTTTAAAAGCTTGACGAACATTGCTCAGGTTCTTACGGGGCTTAAGCATATGGGGTTTGACGACGTCTTTGAGGTGGCCAGGGGGGCAGATGTGGTCACACGGGCAATTCGGGAAAAGCTTAGGCAGCCGAATTTGCCTAAACCTCTTATATCAGCCGCCTGTCCGGCAATTGTCCGGCTTATTCAAGTGCGCTTTCCCGGCCTCATTCCCCATATTGTAGATATTCGTCAGCCTATGGAAGTGGCTGCCCTGATAGCCAGGAGGGAGTTTTGCAAAAAGCATGGTGTTTCTCCTGAAGAAGTGGGCTGCTTTTTTATCACCCCGTGCGCCGCGAAAGTAACGGCGATCCGTAACCCGATCGGCCATGAAAAATCGGCGGTGGACGGTGCTATTTCCATTATGGAAATCTACGGCCTTTTATCCAGCCATACAAAAGGCCATGTTCAGCAGGCAGACCTGGTGACCGCTACCTCCTATGGCGTTGGGTGGGCCAACAGCGGTGGGGAAGCTCATGCTGTATGCCCCGAAAACAGCCTGGCAGTAGATGGTATTGAAAATGTGATCCGGGTGCTGGAAGAGATCGAAAATAACAAGCTTAGCGACCTGGTCTTTTTTGAAGGTTCTGCCTGCACCGGCGGATGCGTAGGCGGCCCTTTGACATTTGAAAATAATTATGTAGCAAAAAACGCCATTCGGAAACTTGTTGAAAACCTCCCAACGCCTCACCCCGACCAAAAGGTGGAAGTTTCTTTGCTAGTTAAGTATCCGCTTTACAGCCCCAAGCCTATTTTACCAAACAGCATCATGCAGTTGGATGAGGATATTGTGGAAGCCATGCGCAAAATGGAACGCATGGAGGAAATTCTTCAGCGACTTCCGGGTTATGACTGTGGTTCCTGCGGGTCGCCTACCTGCCGGACTTTGGCGGAGGATATCGTCCGCGGATACGCCCGGGAAATGGATTGCGTGCACAAGCTAAAGGAACAGTTGAAGGTTATGGCCCAGCAAATGGTAGATTTGGCACAAAACAACAAGCTTAATCAGAAGGAGTAAAAATATATGACAATACAAGAGCTGATACCAATTATTGAAGCTGAGAACTGCACGCCAGACCTTCCATCAGATCGCGAGATCACCAGCGGATATGCTTGCGATCTACTTAGCTGGGTCATGGCTCATGGCATGCCGGGTATGGCTTGGATTACAGTACAGACACATCTCAATGTAATTGCCGTAGCTGTTTTAATGGAGTTTACTTGCGTTATCCTGCCGGAAAACACGCAAATGGAGGAACCGTCTCTTCGTAAGGCAAAGGATGAGGGAATTATCGTGCTGCGCAGCCCTTTAACTGCCTATGAGCTTTGTGCGCGGATGGCCGCATCCGGCCTTGGAGCGGCCCCAATGGAGAAGAAATGAAACTCTACATGGATCTGCACATCCATTCCTGCCTGTCACCTTGTGCCCAAGACGACATGACGCCCCAAAACATCTGCGCCATGGCCGCCTTAAAAGGTTTGGATGCCATTGCCATAACGGATCATAATGCTACACATCATTTGCCTGTAGTGCAAATTGCAGCGCAAAAATATGGCCTTATTTTAGTGCCAGGCTTGGAAATAACAACACGGGAAGAGGTGCATGTGTTATCCTATTTCCCGACGGTTGATTTGGCCATGACAGCCGGATCGTTTTTCTTTGAACACTTACCAGATATGGCGAATGTTTCAAAACTTTTTGGTAGGCAAGTTGTGGTTGATGAAAGCGAAGAAGTTCTATATGAAGAGGAACGCATGCTTCTTGGCGCCACTGATCTTAGCCTGGACCGTGTTGTTGAGAAAACGAAACAAATGGGGGGGATCGCTGTGCCCGCCCATATTAACCGGGGACATAATGGTATTTTGGCAAATTTAGGTTTTCTGCCAAAGGATTTGTTTTTTCCTGCACTGGAGGTGGATTATCATCTTCCTGTGCCGGATCATGTATGTGAAAATAAGGTTATTCTGCACGCTTCAGACGCGCACTGCTTAGGTGATATTTTGGAACCGGTTTTTCAAATGGATGTATCACAACGATCTGCGGTATGTATTTTAAAATCAATCGGACTGTCTTAAAAATACTTTAAGCAAAGGAATATGATACCAATTCCGCTTGTGCAGTTTTCACAAACTTACATTTTCGCGTTAAATATTTGTCAAAATCGGTTTTTTTACTGTTTTTACACGTGCTTTTTTGATGTGAGTATGTTAAAATTATATCAGCGTATGGCCTGTGCCATACGCTGCCTTGTGCAGAAAATAAAGGAGGTCGCACCCTAAATGCCCGACATGAAGGAAAAGTATCAAAAATTGCTTGAGGTCATTGAGGCGCATAAAGCGGAAAAAGGCGCACTGATGCCCGTATTGCAAGGGGCGCAAGAGATTTTCGGCCATGTACCCATGGACGTGCAGGAAATTATTGCGGACGGTCTTGGAACCACCCTCAGCGAAGTATATGGTGTAGCCACGTTTTATTCTCAATTCTCCCTGGAGCCCAGGGGAGAGTTCGTGGTGGGCGTATGTTTGGGAACGGCTTGCTATGTAAAAGGCTCAAACAAAATACTTGAAAAGATCGTCGAAGAACTAAAGATGCCGGTAGGAAAGACGAGTTCTGACGGCAAGTTTACCCTGCAGGCAACCCGTTGCCTTGGTGCCTGCGGTTTGGCACCTGTAATGATGATTAACGAAGAAGTGTACGGAAGGCTCACGCCGGACGATATTCCGGGTATCCTGGCGAAATATCAGGGATAGCTTATGCGGGAGCTATCACTGCATATATTGGATCTTGTACAAAACAGCATCACGGCTGGTGCATCGCTTATATCTGTGCAGATTTCGCTCACGCAAAGCGTTTGGACAATCCACATAACTGATAATGGCAAAGGAATGGCACCGGAACTCCTGGCTCAGGTTCAAAGTCCGTTTTCTACCACAAGGACGGAAAGAAAAGTGGGCCTGGGAATTCCTCTTATGACAGCCAATGCAAGGTTGACGGGCGGCGATGTGACGATACAAAGCACGCCGGGCCACGGATGTCAGGTTACCGCTGTTTTTTATGCAGAACATGTTGACTGTCTACCCATGGGAGATTTGGCCGGAACGCTTTTATCACTGGTTATTGCCAATCCGGATCAGCCCGATTTTTCATTTGAAATCGTTGCCCAGGAAAAGAAAGCCACATTTGACACCCGGATTATTCGAAATGCTTTGGGCGGAGTGCCGCTGAATACACCTGAGGTCATTGATTGGATGCGAAAATCCTTGTACGAAGAGATTGAACCGATCGTGGGAGGTACTGAATATGAAATCCATCGCTGAATTGGAAGCCATCCGGCAGGAAACGTTGGACCGGGTTATGCTGCGCAAAGAGGAAAAGGAAAGTGCCCGCGTCGTGGTGGGCATGGCTACCTGCGGTATTGCTGCCGGCGCAAGGCCTGTGATGCTGGCCTTTGTTGAGGAATTGAACCGGCGTAAGCTACATCATGTTACCGTATCCCAAACGGGATGTATCGGCATGTGCCGTCTGGAACCCATGGTAGATGTATACTTCCCAGGCCAGGAAAAGGTAACTTATGTAAAGGTCAAACCGGAAATGGTAGGGCGCATCGTGGCAGAACATATCGTCAACGGCCGCCCTGTAGAGGAATTTACCATTGGCGCCGCCGAAGGCGCTCAAGGATGAAAGCAGCTTAGGAGGAAAAAACATGGATCTTTATCGCGCTCATGTGCTTGTTTGCGGCGGAACCGGCTGCTCCTCATCCGGCTCCGGGGAATTAATCAAGCGCTTTGATGAAAAGCTAAAGGAAAACGGCCTTGAAAAAGAAGTCAAGATCGTCCGTACTGGCTGCTTTGGTCTTTGCGAAGCCGGGCCAGTAGTCATTGTCTATCCGGAAGGTACCTTTTACAGCCATGTCAAAGCGGAAGATGTGGATGAGATCGTAACCGAGCATCTGCTTAAGGGCCGTAAGGTGCAGCACCTGGTATATGTGGATCATGTTACCCAGGAAAGCAGCGTGACCAAATCCTTAGAAGAAATCGGCTTTTATAAAAAGCAAAAGCGTATTGCCCTTCGGAACTGCGGTGTTATCGATCCCGAAAATATTGATGAATATATCGCCTTTGACGGCTATAAAGCCCTTGCAAAAGCCTTGACAGAAATGACAAGGGAACAGGTCATCGATGAGGTGCTGCAAAGCGGCCTTCGGGGCCGTGGGGGCGGGGGATTCCTCACCGGCTTGAAGTGGAAATTTACCTACAATAGCCAGGCAGACCAAAAATATGTGGCATGCAATGCCGACGAGGGCGATCCGGGCGCTTTCATGGACCGCTCCGTGTTGGAAGGTGATCCTCACTGCGTATTGGAGGCAATGGCCATTGCAGGGTATGCTATCGGCGCATCGGAGGGATATATTTATGTCCGGGCGGAATATCCCATAGCCGTCAAGCGGCTGGCTATTGCGATTGATCAGGCCAGGGAATACGGTCTATTGGGCAAGAATGTTTTCGGCACGGATTTCAACTTTGATATCCACATCCGGCTTGGCGCAGGCGCGTTTGTCTGCGGTGAAGAAACGGCGCTGATGGCTTCTATCGAAGGCAAGCGTGGCGAGCCCCGGCCCCGTCCTCCTTTCCCGGCAGTGAAAGGGCTGTTTGAAAAGCCGACCATGCTCAATAACGTAGAAACATATGCCAATGTGCCGCAAATTATTCTTAAAGGCGCTAAATGGTTTGCTTCCATGGGCACAGAGCGATCAAAAGGCACAAAGGTCTTCGCTCTGGGCGGGAAGATCAATAATACGGGCTTGGTGGAAGTACCCATGGGTACACCGCTTCGTGAAATCATCTATGATATCGGCGGCGGCATTCCAAACGGCAAAAAGTTTAAAGCCGTACAAACCGGCGGGCCTTCCGGCGGCTGCATTCCAGTTGAGCACTTGGATATCTCCATTGAGTATGATACGCTGGTGGAAATTGGCTCCATGATGGGCTCCGGCGGCATGATCGTTATGGATGAAGACAACTGCATGGTGGATATCGCCCGTTTCTTCCTGGACTTTACCGTGGATGAAAGCTGTGGCAAATGCACTCCGTGCCGTATTGGTACCCGCCGTATGCTGGAAATCCTAGAGCGTATTGTGGAAGGCAAAGGCGAGGAAGGCGACATCGAAAAGCTGGAAACCCTGGCCCGAAACATTAAAGCAACGGCGCTGTGCGGCCTTGGCCAGACGGCTCCCAACCCTGTTTTGTCTACTTTGAAGTATTTCCGCAATGAATATGAGGCCCATATCCGGGAAAAGCGCTGCCCCGCGCATCATTGCTCGGCCTTATTGAATTTCGTGATCGGCGACAAATGCCGCGGCTGCACACTTTGCGCCAAGGTTTGCCCGGCGGGAGCTATCACGGGCGAAGTACGCAAGCAGCATGTGATTGATACCAGCAAGTGCTTAAAGTGCGGTGCCTGCATCGAAAAGTGCCGCTTTGGCGCTATTTCCAAGAACTGACCGCACAAGGAGGATATGCAAATGGAACAACTTGTCTCCCTTACAATTGACGGTGTGAAGGTGGAAGTACCTGCCGGAACCACTGTGCTGGAGGCTGCCCGAAAAGCCCATATCAATATCCCCACCCTGTGCTATTTGAAGGGCTTGAATGAAATCGGCGCATGCCGTATCTGCATGGTGGATGTAGGCGGACGGGCACTTCAAGCTTCCTGCGTATTGCCGGTGGCCCCTAACATGGTTGTAAAAACCAACACGCCGGCTATCCGGGAAGCACGAAAGATAAACCTGGAACTGCTCTTGAGCAATCATGACAAAAAGTGCCTTACCTGCTCCCGCAGCCAGAATTGTGAACTGCAAAAGCTCTGCCTGGAGTTGGGTGTAGAGGATGGAAGCCGTTTTGAAGGAAAGAAAAACGTATATGCCGTAGACGACTTTTCTCCCTCTATCGTCCGTGACAACAACAAATGCGTCCTATGCCGGCGCTGCGTTGCAGCCTGTGCGAAGGCTCAAAAAGTCGGAGTCATCGGTGCAGTGAACCGCGGCTTTGAAACCTCCATCGAATCACCTTGGAAAATGAACCTCAGTGAAATGGCCTGCATTAACTGCGGTCAGTGCATCGTTGCTTGCCCGGTAGGAGCCTTGCGGGAGAAAGATGAAACCGACCAGGTTTGGAGTCTTTTGTCCGATGCCAAAAAGCACGTGGTCGTGCAGCCTGCTCCGGCCGTCCGCGCTGCATTAGGCGAGGAATTCGGCATGGAGATTGGCACCCGCGTTACCGGAAAAATGGTGGCTGCTTTGCGTAGGCTGGGCTTTGACAAAGTTTTTGATACTGATTTTGCCGCGGACCTGACCATTATGGAAGAAGCAACGGAGCTGTTGGGAAGGATCAATCAGGACGGTGTTTTGCCGTTGATTACCTCCTGCTCTCCAGGCTGGATCAAGTATTGCGAACACTATTACCCGGAATTTATTCCAAACCTGTCCTCCTGCAAATCCCCCCACGAAATGTTGGGAGCGCTGATAAAGAGTTATTACGCGCAAAAAGCGGGAATCGATCCAAAGGACATCGCTGTTGTTTCCGTAATGCCCTGCACAGCCAAAAAGTTTGAAGCTGATCGGCCGGAATTGAGTGCCACCGGCTATCCTGATGTGGACGCAGTAATCACCACAAGGGAATTGGCCCGTATGATCAAGGAAGCCGGAATAGACTTCGTAAGCCTTCAGGACGAAGCTTTTGACGATCTACTGGGTGAAAGCACTGGCGCGGGCGTCATCTTTGGCGCTACCGGCGGTGTTATGGAGGCTGCGCTTCGTACCGCTTATGAAGTGGTTACGGGGAAGTCACTGGACAAGGTGGAGTTTGAGGCGGTACGCGGCATCGAAGGTGTAAAGGAAGCTACTGTGCAAGTCGGTGATCTGCCCGTTCATGTTGCAGTCGCCCATGGCACGGCAAACGCATCCAAACTGTTGGAACAGGTAAAGAGCGGCGAAAAGACCTATCACTTTATTGAGATTATGGGTTGCCCTGGCGGGTGTGTCACCGGCGGCGGGCAGCCGATCGTATCTGCACGCAAGCTGATGGAGTGCGATCCCAAGGTGCTTCGTGCTGCTGCCCTGTATGGAGAGGATCAGGATAAGGCCCTGCGCAAGAGCCATGAAAACGAGGGCGTGAAGCAGCTTTATGCTGAGTTCCTTGAAAAGCCCAATAGCCACAAAGCCCATGAGCTTTTACACACCCATTATACTTCCAGGCCCAAGTATAGCCGATAAATGTAAAATTCAAAAAAGCAGCTGTCCTTTGCCGGGCAGCTGCTTTTTCATTGACCACTTTGTTTTGTTAATTGGGGTAACAATTATATTTTACTCATCGTATTCAGCTGAATTTACAGCCTTTTTGACAATATCCCATCCAAATCCTCGCCGCACAAGGGCTTGCATCAATTTTTGTGTCATCGCTTTGGGATCATCGTTCGGATGGCGGGTTCTCCATTTCTCGCAAACAGCTTTTGCGCTCTGCAGCTGCTGATCCTCTTCAAGACTGTCCAGCGCAGTCTCCGCCGTGTCTTTTTCGATCCCTTTACGATACAGTTCTTGGGCAATTTTCCCTTTTCCCTGTGATCTTTGCGTGCGGACCTGCACCCATTGCCTGGCAAACGCTTCGTCGTCCAGCAGGCCTTCCTTTGACAGTTTATATATTACCATTTCAATGGTATTTGGCAGATATCCGCTTTGCAGGAGCTTTGACTCTATTTCTTTTTTTGATCTGGCTCGTACTGCAAGGCATGAAACAGCCCTATCCAGGGCATGACGATACTGCCTGACCATGAGCCATTGTTCATACTCTTCCAAATCCAAAGGCTGGCCATCACTTAAAGGGCGTTCTCTAAACAGGCTGAGCGGAACATTAATTTCTCGTTCCATATTCACGGTGATCCGTATTTTTCCACGAACCTTGCATAAGCCGGTAATCACATCCATGATGCTTGATCTCCCTGGGATAAGGCCCATGTAATAACTTCCCGGTTCACCTGTGCAAGATGGTCGCCTCTTGCTTCACTTGCGCCATTATCAAGAAAAGCTATGCCATTGCCGGTTTCCGGATCGTAAAATATGCCTTCCATTGCACCATAGGCAGAACCTTGATGGCCATACAGCTTGCCATGGTATAGGGTAGGGTCATCAATGATCGCCATGCCCAGCCCGTGCTGCATATGTGGGGCAGCCGTGCCGTAAGAAACCAACGGTGTACCCATGAAACGCAGGCTTTCTTTCGTTACAATAGGTTCTCCGCCACGGCACAATGCGCACAAAATCTTTCCAAGGGAAACAGCGTCAGTAAACAAATTGCCGGATGCCCAGCGGTAATGGAATTGCGGATCTGGGCTTGACATGGGATCCGCTTTTTGATATCGCTCTTCCACATGGAACTGGGGTTCTTTTCTATTGGGAAGCACACGGTAGATATGTGCGACACGGCTTAAGTCCTGCAGATTTTTTAATGAGTAGGCAGCCTGAACATCCAATGGACGAAAGACGAGTTCCTGCATCAATGCTTCAAGTGATTTACCTGTTGCGCACTCCATGATGCTCCCCACCATGCCGGCGGCAAGATTGCTATAAAGAAAGGTTTTTCCAGGTGGTGTATCAACATAATTCTGTGTATCCTCTAGAAGCTGCGTTAGGGGAATGGCTTCTGTCAGGGCCTTTTCATACATAGGCCCATCGCAGATCCCGGAGGAATGGGAAAGCAGATGCCGCAGCGTAATTGCCTGATCCGGGTAATGGGGATTTCGAACAGCATATCCCAGTAAATCACCAATATCTGCGTCAAGGTCCAGCATTCCCTGTTCCATTAGCCGCATTGCACCTAATGCCGTTACAAGCTTTGTGATAGACGCTGTCCGGTAGATTGTATCTCGGGCTGCCTGTTTATCAGGCAGTCTGGAAAACCCATAGGTTACCAATGGTCCGAGCTCCCCATGGCGAATTATTTGCAAAGTAGCCCCAACCACGCATTGACGCCGAAAGATTTTTTTTAGTTTATGAAGCTTATGCTCCGGAATGGGCATGTCACAGGCAATATCACCTGGAATGTGCAGACCGAATATCGGTAATGTCCATTGATAAAACAGATTTTTCCACGGGATGACAGGCATGGGATTTCTCCTTTTGTATAAAATGGTTTCCCTTATAAAAAGAGACAAATCATGCACGTTTTGAACTTGTGGCCAAAAGAGCTTGCTTCAGGTCATACAAAGGGCGGCTCAAATCAACTTTATAGCGGTGAGGCGAATGCAGGCGTTTGTACTCCGCCCAAAAAGAGTCCATTTCTCCGTTGGCATAGCGTTGTATGTCCATGAGGGTTGGGCAATTATACACAAGCTTACCGTTTTCAAAGACAGGCACCAACATTTCCCGCATGTAATAATCGGTAATGGTCATGGTTTTCCATGTGTTTTCTGGGTCAAAAATCGTAAGGGGCTGATGCTCATCATACACTTCATCAGACAAAGCAATCAAGTCAGCCAAAGCCTTGTTAGTCTTGCGATCAAAAATCCGGTAAAGCTTTTTCATGCCTGGATTGGTGATTTTTTGAGGGTTTTCAGATATTTTAATCCGAGGATACATCACGCCGTTTACTTCCTCCGCAGCCAGTTTATATACGCCGCCCAAGGCGGGATTATCCTGACTGGTAATCAGCCGGGTGCCTACACCCCATACGTCTATCCTGGCGTCCTGGGCCTTCAAGTCCCAAATAACCTCTTCATCTAAATCCCCGCTGGCAAATACTTTCGCATTGGGGAATCCTGCATCATCCATCATTTTTCTGGCCTCACGGCTTAAATATGCCAGATCGCCGCTATCCAAACGAATACCCACCGGTTCATATCCCTTTTTCCGCAGCTCACGAAATACGGTAAGTGCATTCGGCATGCCGCTTTTCAGGGTATCATAGGTATCTACAAGCAGCATGCAGCTATCCGGAAAAGTTTCGGCATATGCACGGAAAGCCTCCAATTCGCTGGGAAAGGACATAACCCAACTATGGGCATGCGTGCCTTTGACAGGTATGCCAAACAATTGTCCTGTAAGTACATTGCTGGTTGCACTGCAACCGCCAATAATGGCTGCTCTTGCACCATAAATTCCTGCGTCCGGGCCCTGAGCCCGGCGCAAGCCAAACTCAAGCACACTGGTGCCTTGAGCCGCCTGACAAACCCGGGCTGCTTTCGTGGCAATCAACGTTTGATGGTTGATAATGTTTAATAGCGCTGTTTCAATCAATTGGGCTTCCATGATAGGTGCATACACACGCACGATCGGCTCGCCAGGAAAAACCACCGTACCCTCGGGAACAGCATACAAATCGCCTGTAAAGCGCAGGCCGGATAACATCTCCAAAAAGGAATCATCAAACAGGTTTAAGGAGTGAAGATAATCCAAATCATCCTTTTCAAAGGTGAGATGTTCTACATAATCGATGGCTTGCTCCAGACCCGCTGCAATGGCATGGGCTGTCACATCACCTTGTTTACGGTAAAAAAGATCAAACACAGCCTTGTTGTTCTTCATGCCGTGTTTCCAATAGCCATACATCATGGTCAATTGATATAAATCCGTCATCATCGTTAAGTTTCTCATAACAATGCCTCCTATGTGTGTATAGGGAAGTTTAATCATCGGTTTCACCTGTCAGCGGATAAACCGCCAGCGCCATAGCCGGAAACCCCAGAGCCAGAAAGGTTATAAACCATGTCTGTAGCAAAAGAGGAGATTGGGCACCCTTATAATAAAACAGAAACACCACTTGCCCAATGCCTATCAAGATCAGGGGAACACATGGAACGAATCCCCATTTGCTGCGGACAACAGGCACGCAAATACCTGTCACGCAGGTCAGGAGCAAAACAGCCAGGAAAACCGGAATAGGAAAAGCACGGTTTAAATAAGCACCTGCAAGCAAGAAGTATGCCCACAACAGAATACAGGCTACACCAGATGCAAAGGGAAAAAGATTCGCTTTTTTGGGGGACTCTTCGGTCACTTTTTTTCTGGAATGCAGGCTGCGCAGCAAAAGCACCATCAGTGCAATACCACAGGCCACAAGGCTTAACCATTGAGAGATACGGACAGCGCTGCCACCCCACATCAGGCTATCTGTACGCAGCCCTTCGATCACAGCACGGCCTGCGCCATATAAAAGCACATACCATAAAAATACATCCCCCTTATGGCTCATCTTACTGCGAAAGCTCATCAGAAGCAAGAAAGTAATTACATTCCAGCAAGATTCATAAAAAAAAGTGGCCAAATGCCAGACAGGTTGGCCATTTTCCTGAATTAGCACCGCAAAAGGGAAGAACTGCCACTGTGGATTGGTCACCGCAACACCATAGGCCTCCATATTGAAATAATTTCCCCAGCGGCCTAAAGCCTGGGCGATGATTAATCCAGGTGCAGCCATATCCAATAGCGTTCGCAAGAGGAATTTCCTACGCTTTGCTATAATCGCCATCCCTGCAAATCCACCAATAATTGCGCCGTAAATCGCAATGCCGCCTTCCCATACATAAAGGATGCGTATGGGATTATAAGCAAATTGATCCCATGAAAATGCGACATAGTATAGCCTGGCTCCTATGATCCCCAGTGGAATAGCCATTAGCGCTACATCAACAGCAGTATCCTTAGGAAGTTTCAAGCGTTTTTCTTCTCTTGCGCATAAGAAGACTGCCAATGAAATAGCGCATACCATAATCAAACTATACCAGGGTAATATCCCAAAGGCCAGGCGGTTTGTTGGCATTGCTCCCATCCATTGTCTTCCTCCCAACCATTTTCTTCATTATATTCATGGCCTATTTGCATGTCAAGCATGCACGAATTGTAGAATTATTTCAAACCACCTGACAAACAATAGAAAAAAGATTTGCTTTGATCCTGTACTAAATTCGAAAAACAGGTTGTCATGTTGGTAAATGTACGCTATAATAATCGGGAATTGAGCGTGAGGTTTCCATGGAGACGAAGTGGATAATATCTGATGGAATTTTCGGGGCGCTTCTTGAAACGGGATGGGAGGTTTTTTACAAAAAAAGCCATATCCTTTTTCGTTCCTTTTTTTTGGCCCACTTGTCCTTAGTCTCCATTTCCATCACGCCAGGCGCTTATCCGTTCTGAACACGCAGCCTTTTGGGGCCGCGTGTTTATTGTGAAAAGGAGGATACCTTCCGTGAGCAAAGTCCACATTTTCGACCATCCGCTAATTCAGCATAAGCTGAGCCTGATGCGGGACAAAAACACCGGCGCCAAGGAGTTCAGAGAACTGCTGGAAGAGATTTCAATGCTGATGGTATACGAGGTAACTCGGGATCTGCCCACTGAGGAGGTGGATGTAGAGACTCCTATCTGTTGGACAAAAACACGGATGCTCAGCGGAAAGAAGCTCGGCATCGTTCCCATTCTGCGGGCAGGCCTTGGCATGGTAGACGGCGTTACGAAGTTGATTCCGGCTGCCAAGGTTGGACATATCGGCTTATACCGTGACCCGCAAACATTAGAACCTGTAGAATACTACTGCAAATTGCCAATTGATTCGGAAAACCGGGAACTGTTGGTGCTTGACCCTATGCTGGCTACGGGCGGAAGCGCAAGTGCTGCTATTACGTTTATCAAGAAGCGCAACTGTTATAACATCCGTCTGGTCAACCTGATTGCAGCTCCGGAAGGAATTGCGAGGGTTCAAAAAGAGCATCCCGACGTAGACATTTACGTAGCGTGTCTGGATGAAAAGCTGAACGATCATGGGTATATCGTTCCCGGTCTGGGAGATGCGGGAGACCGCTTGTTCGGCACAAAATAAATAGAACTACGCATAAGGCGGTGATAAAATTTGTCGCTGGAATTGCTTAAAGCCATTCAGGAAGCAGAAGGCCGCGCCGATGTAACGCGTGGGAACGCGCAACGTGAAGCTCGCGAGATGATTAAAGCCGTCGAGGCAGCATGCACCGAACACGAACGTCAGGCAGCTCAAGACCATCGAGCTCTTTTTCAAAGTGTTTTGGAAGAAAAGCGCGTACAGGTGCAAAAAGCCTTGGAAGGACAGTCCCAGGAGCAGGAAAAGCAGCGGATCGCCCTTTGCCATGATGCTGAAAAGCGCTTGGATTTAGCAGCTACCCGGATCTTTGAGAGGGTTGTGAACAATGGCCATCGTTGAAATGAAGCGGATCACCCTGCTTGCCCTTTTGAAGGACAAGGAAAAGCTTCTCCATGGCATGCAGCGCATGGGCTGTGTTCAGGTTACGGATATTCCTGACCCCAATGTGCAGCCCTTCTTACAAAAGCAAGGCTCGCTGGATCATGTGGAAGAAACCCTTTCCCGGCTCCGCTGGACGATTGATCAATTGGGCAGGTTTGATACCACAAAAGCGCCTCTATTAGGCGGGAAGCCCGAAATCTCCATGGATACGGTGGAGGAAATCCTTCAGAATCAAAAAGAATACCTGGATGTCGTATCCGCTGTGGAAAACTGCGAGCATCGCAGTGGCGATTTACGCGGCCAGGCGGCTAGAATTCACGCCGCTAAAGAGCAATGGCAGCCTTGGGCATCCTTGGATATTCCTGCCAAAGAAATCACAAATACGCATGATACCGTGCAAATGGCAGGAACCATGCCCAAAAAGGTTTTGGAAGAAAAAAGTCAGGCCTGGGCAGATAAACCTGTTGTACTTCAATTGGTTGGTACGGTTCGGGAAACGGCTTGCATATGGCTGATGGCTCACGCTTCTATTGCCGAATCGTTTCTTTCCGATTTAAAAGCGGCTGGCTTTACCCAAGTTCCATTTGGCGATATGGAGGGAACGCCGGCTCAATTACTGGCGTCTTATGAAGAAGAGCTAAGAAGTATTGCAGAAGAACAAAAGGCAATTCAAACTGAGCTGGGTTCCTATGCTCAGAAACTGCCTGGGATCAAGATACTTTACGATGCCCTTTTGGCAAAGAAGGATCGATTGCAGGCCGCTGGACGTTTTGCGCAGACAGAAAGTACCTTTTTCATGAGGGGATGGGTTCCTGCTGCTTTGACGGACAAGGTGGCGGACAAGCTTCATGCTTTGTCTCCCAGTTGCAGCGTATCATTCGATGTGCCTGAAGAGGGAGATGAGCCGCCGGTTCTTTTGCAGAACGGCAAGGTGACTTCCCCTTTTGAATCAGTAGTTGCCGGCTTTTCGCTGCCCTCTCCCTATGGCATAGACCCTACCGCCGTGATGATGCCCTTCTTTGCCATCTTTTTTGGCATGATGGTATCGGATGCTGGATATGGGCTTTTGATGGCCATTGTTATCCCCTTAGCCATCAAGCTATTGAAACCTTCCACGGGTGCCAAAAAGCTGATGTGGATCCTGGCTATCGGCGGCGTATCCACCTTGTTTTGGGGTTTCATGTACAATACTTGGTTCGGTTTTGCACCGCTGCCGGTCTATTTTGACCCGGTAAACAACGCACTGCCTGTCATGGCGCTTTGCATTGGTATTGGCGCTATTCATTTGTTCACCGGGCTTGGTGTGGGCGCTTATATGAATATCAAGCGCGGCAAGCCTTGGGATGCTCTATTTGATCAGGCAAGTTGGTTCATGCTTATTGTGGGCCTGGGCCTTCTCCTCCTTCCAGCCACAGCCCAAGTGGGTCAAATCATGGCCCTTGCGGGTGCTGGGATCATATTGCTTACAGCCGGACGCAGCAAGAGCAAAAACCCAATCAAAAGGCTTATCAGCGGACTGGGCGCATTGTACGGCATTACCAGTTGGGTAAGCGATTTGCTCAGCTATATGCGCCTGTTCGGTATGGGCCTTGCTACGGGCGTTATCGGCATGGTTATCAACCAGCTGGTGGGCATGGTGTTTGAAGCGGGTCCCATCGGGATGGTGATTGGCGCGGCGCTTTTCTGCGGCGGCCACCTGTTTAATGCGGGAATCAATATCCTGGGTGCTTATGTCCACTCCTGCCGTCTGCAGTATATTGAATTCTTTGGAAAGTTTTACGAAGAGGGTGGAAAGCCCTTTGCTCCCATGGGGGACAATTCACGTTACGTGCGCATCAGAGATGCCTCTTGAGCCCAATGATGCGACGGTTATAAAAACACCATTTTAAGGAGGATATTCCCATGACACTTGGTCAAATTCTCGCGCTCTTCGGTGCCGCCATCGCTGTTCTTTTATCCGGTATGGGCTCCAGCAAAGGTGTCGGCTTGGCCGGCGAAACCAATGCCGGCGTTTCGACCGAAAACCCGGAAGTAAACTCAAAGCTTTTGGTGCTTCAGCTGCTGCCTGCAACCCAGGGTATTTACGGCTTCCTCATCGCTGTTATCGTATTGATCAACACTGGCGTATTGGGCGGTGCCATGAAGGATATCAGCGTCATGCAAGGCTTAGCCTATATTGTCGGCTGCTTGCCGGTTGGCATTGTGGGTTACTATTCGGCAATCCGCCAAGGCAAAGTGGCAGCCGCCGGCATGCTTATGACCGGTCAACGCCCTGAAATGTCCGGTAAAGGCATTACCATGACCGTTATGGTGGAAACATACGCCGTTCTTGCCCTCTTGGTTTCCTTCCTGGTGGTCAACTCCATCAAGCTGTAAGGAGAAGGTCCATGAACGCACAAGCCATCCTGGCGAAGATCGACGAGGAGGCCCGGGAAGCCGCCGCCACCCTGCTTCGGGAAGCCGGGGAGCGGGCGGAGGCCATTCGGGCCGCATCGGAGGAGAGAATCGCTAAATCCAAAGAGCAAACCCTTTCCCAGGCAAAAGCAGAAGCTGCCGCGCTGGAACAGCGTATGTACCGCATGGCGCAGCTGGATGAGCGCAAGCATATGCTTGCAGCAAAACGGCAGTTGATTGATAAGGCTTTTCAATCAGCGCTCGCTAAAATGGAAAACATGCCGATGCAAACGGCCCGTGCTTTCCTCCTTTCTTTGGTAAAGGAGTCTGCAAGCGGCCAGGAAACGTTGGTCATTGGCGCAAAACATGATGCATGGTATAATCCAGATTTTTTGGAAGAAGCAAATCAAGCTTTGATTGCTCTAGGTAAACCCGGTCAATTGACGGCTGCTCCTGAAAAGCGGACCGGATGTACGGGATTTTTGCTGGCTTCTTCGGGTATGGAAATCAACTGCACCTTTGAAGCGCTCCTGGAAGCAAAAAGACTGGAGATGGAAGCTGAAGTGGCTGCCATCCTTTTCCCGTGACCCTATCATGAAGGAGGGCTGGACATTGCCACAGATGAGCATTCCCTATGCCGTAGGCCGCATCCGCGTGTTACAGCGGGATGCCCTGGATTCCGGCCGCCTGGAAAGGCTGATTTCCACCGCCTCGCTGCAGGAAGCTACACGGGCGTTGTCGGAGATTGGATGGGCGGGAGCGGAAGGGCTGGAATATGAGCAGGCTACCATGCAGCACGTTGAAAAAGCGTGCAGCTTAATCAAGGAAATAAGCCCGGAGCCTGCGGTCACCGATTGCTTCTTAATACGATATGACATTCATAATTTGAAAACGCTGCTAAAGGCCCGCTGCCTTGGAGAAAAAGCAGAAATTCTCTCCCCTTGTGGCACGTTGCCTGTGACTCTTCTGCAGCATGCCGTTGCGGATCATACCTATAAGAAATTGCCTCCCATCCTTTCGGTTGCCATGGAGGCACTGGAAAAGCGACTGGCAGTACAGGTTGATGCCCTTGTAATTGATGTGATGCTGGATCATGCCATGTACCGCATAATCTTTGAGTCCCTTCATAATAAGCGCTATCCAGTTGTGCGTAAGTATTTTCAAGGGAAAGTAGACTTGACCAACGCTGTCATGCTGCTGCGTGCAAAGGCGATGGGGCGGGAAGAAAGCTTTTTTCAGGAAGTATTGCTGGAAAATGGCACGATTCCCAAAGGGGAGTGGAGCAAGCTGTTTTCAAATCCGGAAAAGCTTGCCCATTCGTTGGAAGCCTATGGAAAACGCGTAACACTGGCCGTCAAAGCTGCGGTTCAGTCTAACCGGTCGCTGCCCGCACTGGAAAAAGCGATGGATGATTATCTGCTTTCCTTGTTTTTGCCCTATCGGTTGGAGCCGCTTTCCTTGGAACCTTTGATAGGCTATTTGTTGGCCTGCGAGCGGGAGTCTGCCGCCGTGAGGCTAATTATGGCCGGGAAGGCCAACGGTTTTGCGCCTGAAGCCATCCGGGAAAGGATGCGTGATCTCTATGGCCGCTAAGGCGATGATGGGCGTAGTAGGGGAGCGGGATGCCGTACTTGCTTTTAAAGCAATTGGCATGCGCGTAATTCCCACACATACGCCTGAAGAAACAACCGCCGCCTTATTTAAATTGGTGAAGGAGGGCGTTGCGGTCATATTCATAACGGAATCTGCTGCACGCCAGGCGCCGGAGGCTTTGGAAAGATACAAAACGTCCCCCGAAACCGCCATCATTCCCATCCCGGGCAGCCGGGGCACAGATGGCTTTGGTATGCAACGTGTGAAAGCCAATGTGGAAAAGGCCATCGGCGCGGACATTTTATTCCAGAATGATAGGAAAGAGGGGGAATGAACATGGGAAAGGGAACCATTGTAAAGGTTGCCGGCCCCTTGATTGTGGCGGAAAACATGGCGGATGCCCGCATGTACGATGTGGTGCGCGTCAGCAAGAACCGCCTTGTCGGCGAGATCATTGAATTGCGCGGCGACAAAGCATCCATTCAGGTTTATGAAGAAACCTCTGGTCTTGGGCCTGGTGAACCTGTGGAATCCACCGGCGCACCGCTGTCTGTGGAATTGGGACCTGGCCTTATCGAGTCTATCTTCGATGGAATCCAGCGCCCCTTGACGGCTATCCGTCAAAAGGTGGGGGAGCGGATTACCCGCGGAATTGAGGTTCCTTCCCTTGACCGGGAGAAGCAGTGGGCTTTTGAGCCCCGCTGCCAAGCAGGGGCCAAGGTCGTACCGGGTGATATCCTTGGCACTGTACAGGAAAGCGCGGTTGTTGAACATCGCATTCTGACGCCGAACGGTATCAGCGGTACGATTGTTCGTATTCATAATGGTGCTGCCCGTGTGGAAGATGTGATCTGCACCATTCGTGATGATGCCGGTCAGGAACATACCATTACCATGCTGCAAAAGTGGCCCGTCCGCAGAGGACGTCCCTATCAGGAAAAGCTGGCGCCTCAAGCACCCATGGTTACCGGACAACGGGTCATTGATACATTTTTCCCTATTGCTTCCGGTGGCGTGGCTGCTGTGCCAGGCCCCTTTGGTTCGGGAAAAACCGTTGTGCAGCATCAATTGGCCAAATGGGCTGATGCGGATATCATCGTGTATGTCGGCTGCGGTGAACGCGGAAATGAAATGACCGACGTGTTGATGGAGTTCCCCGAATTGCATGATCCCCGCACTGGTGAATCCTTGATGAAGCGCACGGTGTTGATTGCCAACACCTCCGATATGCCTGTAGCAGCCCGAGAAGCTTCTATCTATACCGGCATCACCATTGCAGAGTATTATAGGGACATGGGTTATAAAGTCGCCATCATGGCAGATTCTACCAGCCGTTGGGCAGAAGCACTTCGTGAAATGAGCGGCCGTCTGGAAGAAATGCCCGGCGAAGAAGGCTACCCAGCCTATCTATCTTCCCGTATTGCGGAGTTTTATGAGCGTGCAGGCTCTGTACGCTGCCTGGGCTCCGATGGAAGAACCGGCACTATATCCGCTATCGGAGCCGTATCGCCTCCGGGTGGTGATATTTCAGAACCCGTATCCCAGGCTACGCTGCGCATCGTGAAAGTATTCTGGGGATTGAGCGCACAATTGGCTTACAAGCGCCATTTCCCAGCCATTGACTGGCTGCAATCCTATTCCCTGTATATCGACAGACTGTCCTCCTGGTTCTCAGACAGCGTTTCACCGGAATGGAATGAACTGCGTGCCAAAGCTATGCGGGTTTTGCAGGAAGAGGCGGAACTGGACGAAATCGTCCGGTTGGTGGGTATCGACGCGCTGAGTTGGAAAGACCGGCTCACCATGGAAGTGGCCCGCTCTATCCGTGAGGATTATCTGCATCAGAACGCTTTTGATGAGGTAGATACTTATACCTCCCTGGAAAAACAATTCCAAATGCTCCGGCTGATTCTCATGTATCAGGATCGCGGAAGGGCGGCCTTGGATGCGGGAGCAAACCTTTCCGGCGTTATAGGCTTGCCGGTAAGAGAGCGCATAGGCCGGGCCAAATATATCCCTGAAGCGGACCTGAAAGAGTTTGCGAAAATCGAATCGGAGCTCTCAAGCCAGGCGGCCGCGTTGATCGACCAAGGAGGGCTATAAGGGATGCTGAAAGAATATCGCACCATCAAAGAAGTGGTGGGCCCCCTGATGCTGGTGGAAGGCGTTTCCGGGGTGACTTATAATGAGCTGGTGGAAATCCAACAGCAAAATGGCGAAATTCGCAATGGCAAGGTGCTGGAAGTAAACGGTGATAAGGCACTGGTGCAGTTGTTTGAAAGCAGCAACGGCCTGCGTATTGACAATAGTTGTGCCCGTTTCCTGGGCCGTGGCATTGAACTTTCTGTATCTATGGATATGCTGGGCAGGGTATTCAGCGGTATGGGCATTCCCAGGGACGGTGGACCCGCCCTTATCCCAGAAAAGCGGATGGATATCAACGGCGAGCCTCTTAACCCCGCCGCCAGAGACTATCCCAGCGAGTTTATCCAAACAGGCATTTCCGCTATCGATGGACTGAACACCCTGGTGCGCGGACAAAAGCTGCCGGTATTCACCGGAAGCGGCCTGCCTCATGCCCAGTTGGCTACCCAGATTGCCCGGCAAGCCCGGGTGTTGGGTACCGACAGCAAGTTTGCAGTAGTGTTCGGTGCCATTGGTATCACATTTGAGGAAGCAGATTATTTCATAAGCGATTTTCGCCGCACAGGAGCTATCGAACGGGCCGTTCTCTTCATGAATTTGGCCAACGACCCGGCAATTGAGCGTATCGCCACTCCCCGTATGGCGCTGACTGCCGCGGAATACCTGGCTTATGAAAAGGGTATGCATGTATTGGTGATTTTGACCGACATCACCAACTACGCAGAAGCCTTGCGTGAGGTATCCGCAGCCCGCAAGGAAGTTCCAGGCCGTCGGGGATATCCGGGGTATCTGTATACTGACTTGGCTTCCATGTACGAGCGGGCAGGCCGGGTTATTGGTAAAGAGGGCTCCATTACCCAAATTCCAATATTATCCATGCCGGAAGATGATAAAACGCATCCTATCCCGGATCTTACGGGATACATTACCGAGGGTCAGATCATTTTAAGCCGGGAGCTGTACCGTAAAGGCATAGAGCCCCCCATTGATGTAATGCCCTCACTGTCCCGCTTAAAGGACAAAGGAATAGGGGAAGGCAAGACCCGTAAGGACCATGCCGCAACAATGAACCAGCTCTTCGCAGCATATTCCCGCGGTAAGGATGCAAAAGAATTGGCTGTCATTCTGGGTGATGCAGCACTGACGGATATCGATAAAAAGTATGCCGCCTTTGCAGACGCCTTTGAAAAGGAATACGTATCCCAGGGCTATCAGGCCAACAGAAGCATAGAGGATACACTGCAATTGGGCTGGAAGCTCTTAAGCATGCTCCCCAGAACTGAACTCAAGCGTATCCGCGACGACATGCTGGACGAGTTTTTGCCTAAGCACCAAGAGGAGGATGCGTAATGGCGTCTACCCTTCGCGTAAATCCTACGCGCATGGAATTGACCCGCATCAAGCGCAGGCTGGTCACAGCGAAGCGCGGCCATAAACTGCTTAAAGACAAGCGGGATGAAATGGTGCGTCAGTTTATAGGCTTGATCCGGGAAAATCACGCGCTGCGGCGGGAAGTGGAAAATGAACTCAGCAATGCGCTGAAGGACTTTGCCATGGCACGGGCGGTTATGGACCCCAAATCGCTGGAAGAAGCTGTGCTTTATCCTGCAAGGCAAGTATCCCTTACCATTGGGCAAAAGAATATTTTGTCGGTTCGCGTTCCCACAATTTCAGTTGATCAGTCTTCCTTGGTGGAAACAGAATTGTCTTATGGGCTTGCTGAAACATCCGCGCAATTGGATGGAGCGATTGCCACCTTGGCTGAAGTATTGCCGAAACTTGTGCGGCTGGCGGAAATCGAAAAGGCATGTAATCTATTGGCCGATGAGATTGAAAAGACACGCCGCCGAGTTAATGCGTTGGAATATGTCATGATTCCCCAATTCATCGAAACAATACGCTTTATTACCATGAAGCTGGACGAAAATGAGCGGGGATCACTGACAAGGTTAATGAAAGTTAAGGAAATGATCGCAAACCGGGAAGCGTAAGCTCCGTGAGGCTGCCAAAAAGAGATGGGCCCATCGTATGTGGGCCCCTTTCTTTGAGGCAGTTTCTTTTTATCTCCCTAAAAAGGAGGGCTGATGCATGGAAGATAAAAATCTTCTTGATCTGGCAAAGCTTTATGGCTTTGACCAATGCTTTTTAGTCGACGCTTCTTTATGTGAAGATGCACCCCAGGGTGTTTGTACCTTGATGCTGCTTTTAAAGGCATATGGCTCATGGAGCAGTACGAAACCGGGCTTTGTTCGCATCAGCCCTTATTACGCAACCGCGCAATCCGCTTATCATGCGGCGTTAGCACTTAAAAGGCACTTGGAAGAGGATGGGGAAAAGGCAGTCCAGCTGCCCCAGGTGGAGCTTAAACCCCTTTGCATGCAATTATCCCCTTTTGCCATGGGCCGGAACACACTGTTATACCATAGAGATTATGGTTCCAGGTTTCATTTGCAATTGGTTGGGCTTTTTCACTTCTATCCTATGGAGGATAAACTTCGCCGGACCGGGCCAGCCCCCGATATGTGCAGGGGATGCCGCAAATGCGCAAACGCATGCCCCTCCCATGCCCTTGATGGGAAAGGGTTTAGCCGTAATCTTTGTATTCGTCAGCATATGATCAGCGGCCAGATAGTTCCGGAATCAATCCGTGAATGGATGGAAGATCGTCTGATTGGGTGTGATATCTGCCAAGAAGCATGCCCTTGGAACGCATCCCATGTTATTGAAGAACCCAAATCGAATTATACCAACTATTCCCTTGACAGGCTGCTTGCAGAACCTAAGGTTTCCGCAAAGGAATTAGGACAGAATATCGGCAACAACATGGTTATTTCGAACCGCCTTTTAGCACAGGCCTGTATATGCGCCGGTAACAGCAGAGATAAAAGATATCTTCCTATTCTGCAAGAATTATTGCATCATCCTTCTGAGACCGTTTCTGCTCACGCATCTTGGGCAGCAGAAATATTGACAAGAGAAACAAAAAATACGTCAAGTTAACCGTTATTCTCTTGCCTATGATCGTGAAAACATCTACAATGATGGCGTATGTTGGAAGGAGTGATTACGGAATGTTTGATTTTGATCAAGTATCAAAGCAATATGCCAAGGGCAAAGTGAAAGCGGTAGATGCACTTTCACTGCATGTACAAAGAGGAGAGGTGTTTGGTTTTATCGGGCCTAACGGCGCCGGCAAGACCACGACCATCAAGCTGCTGACAGGAATTTTGACTCCGGATGCCGGCAATATCACCATCGGCGGCTATGATATGGCGCGTAATCCCCTGGATGCAAAACGGCTGATTGGGTTCGTGCCAGATAACCAGGAGATGTACGAACGGCTGACAGGTATGGAGTATTTGGACTTTTTGGCCGATATTTATCAAGTGGACGCAATCAGAAGAAAAGCGCATTTAGAAAAATACTTGGCACTTTTTGAATTGCAAGATGCGGCATATCAGCAAATTCGCAGCTATTCAAGAGGAATGAAGCAAAAGCTTACCTTAATTGGCGCCTTGATTCATCAGCCGCCACTTTGGGTGTTGGATGAGCCCATGACGGGGCTTGATCCCAAAGCCGCTCACTTGCTGAAAGAAGAGATGCGGGCCCATTGCCATGCGGGAAATACCGTATTTTTCTCTACTCATGTATTGGATGTTGCAGAGAAATTGTGTGACCGGATTGCAATTATTGCCCATGGCAAGCTGATTGCGGAAGGCACCATGGCATCTTTACGTTCAGGGGAGCAGGGCGCTACTTTGGAGCAGCTATTCCTGGAAATGACGCAGGATGGAGCGGAGGAGGAAAACCAATGAGCGCTTTTCTTACCCTATTGAAGCTGCAATGTAAGCTTCGAATTGCGGTTTTAAAGCCACAACACTGGTTGCCCTCTAAATGGAACGCATGGAAGGAATGGCGTCCCCTTCTGATGGGGCTTGTATATCTTGCGTTGATAGGGATCAGTGTAGGCACGATCATCTTTATGGAAAACGGAATTCTGATAGCTTTTTCGTCCCTTGCTATGCCCGAAATGCTTTTATCCCTCACCATGATGCTTTGTATGATATTGACGCTGGTGCTTGGCTTTTTTCATGTAACCAGCACGCTGTATTTTAGCAGGGACAGCGGTTTCCTGGCATATCTGCCCGCCTCTTCCAAGGCCGTAATGGCTTCAAAACTGGCAATAGTTCTAGCTGGAGAAATAGGTATTACCTTTCTTGTCTTTTTGCCTGCATGCATTCTGTATGGCATACACACAGCGCAATCAGCAATTTTCTATGTAAAGGCCATACTATGCGTATTGTTTATTCCGCTGATCCCGATGGCCATTTCCACGCTGGGTTCAACGCTTTTGATCAGGTTTTCATCCCTGTTTAGACATCGTGACCGCATTGCAGTCGTCGGCGGGATTGCACTTTTGGCAGGAACAGTTCTCTTGCAGATGAAAATGGTCTCCACCATTCCTGATGATGCGCAAGCAGCTTTTTTTATCGGATTATTGGCGGATAATCAACGTCTTCTACAAACATTTGCCGGAAGCTTTCCTCCCGTTTTATGGGCTACAGTTGGCCTTTCAGGTTCATCCCTGCAGCACTTTTGGTACTATCTTTTGTTTGCTTCGTCTGCTTGTGCACTTATGGGGCTGGCGCTTTTATGGACAGGCGGCCGCTATCAAAAACTGGCGATCTCCCAGCAGGAAGCTTATGCCCAACCCAGCCGGGGCAAAAAGAAACACGCACGGCTTTCTACCATGCATTCTCCTACATGGGCATTGTTTATTTTGCAGTGGCGGGAAGTTTTACGCACACCTGCTTACGCACTAAATGGGCTGATAGGTATCGTTATGCTGCCCATTATGGCAATTGCCTTTATGCTAGGTCAGGAAGGGGAGGCTTTTCAGGAAATCAAACCCTTTATTGACCAGATTCTTCACGCCCTTCCGCCGGTTTTTATGACCTTGGGTGCAGCGGGAGCGATGGCGCTAGTGAGCAGCATAAATCCTGCAGGTGCCACGGCTGTATCCAGGGAAGGAAACCGGCATGAATTGTTCAGGATGCTGCCTGTCAGCAACAGAAAGCAGGTTTTGGCGAAACAGTTATTTGGTTTCTCCATTCTGGCATTATCATGCTTGTTCTTTACTATCGTTTTGCTGTTGGCCCTTCCATCTTTCACATTATATATTCTTGCTGCGCTTGTATATGGTTTACTGTTTGCCTATTTCTCCAATGCAGGCAGTCTGGCCCTTGATATAATGCATCCCAAATTTAAGTGGCGCAGTGAAATGGAAGCAATTAAGCAAAATATGAATGCCATGATTTCCATGTTCCTTTCCGCATTACTTGTGATAGCTCTTGGTTTTTTAGGATGGGGGTTATGGGAATTGCAGGTATCAGCCGGTTTAATAGCCGGAATTTACCTTCTGGTGCTTGCAGGATTGGCGTGGGGAAGCCACTATCTTCTCATGCGCTTGGCAAACACGGCATATGCATCCTTAGAAGTGTAAAATAATTAAATTTATATTACGAAAATGCGTGCATTTTTTTCTTAAGTATGGTAAAATGATGTGGAACAAGTTACAAGTCATTGTTACCTTACAAAGGAGGGGTCTGCATGCTGTCAAAAGCGGCGAACCGCACAGTTTTGCCTACACCAATTATTGCCCCGAAGGTGCGGATGTCATCATCTGTCCGTGCCTTGGCTCAATGGGCTGCCATTGATGCAGGAGATAAGGTACTGGATATGGCATGCGGTAATGGCGAGCTACTATTTCACCTTGGAAAACAGGTCGAATGTGAATTATGTGGTATTGTACCTACCATGGAACAGGTTCGTACCGTTCGGTCTATGATTCCTACTGCAGATATTATGTATGCTCAACCGGAAGACATTCCCTGGAAGGATGCTTCCTTTGATGTAGTTTTATGCAGTTTGCCATTTTACCTTATGGAAGACCCTGGTAAGGTGCTGCAGGAGGCAATCCGTGTTCTAAAGCCTGGCGGTGAATTTTTGATGGCTGCGGACTGGTATCCCATGCCTTTGCGTCAAGTTCTGAATTACTTTTTCGGCTATGTCGAGGAGCCCCAAAGACCTATTTGCTATGGCAAGCATGAGATGTTGGCCTCTTTGGAATCTGTGGGATTCCAGAAAGTCACATGGCGGGCAGCGGATATTCGTGTGGGTGTAACCATCGGGTGGAAAAAATCAATTTGCATTCAGGCATAATGAAAGTTGGAAATGCTGTTTTGCCCCCTTGCCAAAGGGGGTATTTTTTTTGTTTTTTGGAATTTTAGTTGACCATTGATGCGCTTCATGATACATTGAAGAGCAAACTATTTTGGGGGAGGCGGCCTTTTGCTGCAGAAAATTGAAGCACTGTTGGACACGGTGCAAAAACCCGCTCGATACACCGGGGGCGAAATGCACACCATCATCAAATCCCGTCAAGAAGTCGAGATTACGTTTGCATTTTGCTTTCCAGATACGTATGAAGTGGCCATGTCCCATCTAGGGATGAAGATTTTGTATGCCTTGATCAACAATCAGCCTTACGCATTGTGTGAGCGGGTTTGCATGCCTTGGGTGGATATGCTGTCCGGCATGCGGGAACTGGAAGTTCCGCTCTTTTCATTAGAAACAAGAACGCCGCTTCATGATTTTGATATAGTCGGCTTTACCCTGCAATATGAAATGAGCTATACCAACATCCTGGAGATGCTTTCTTTGGGTAAAATCCCATTGTATTCCAAAGAAAGGGCTCTTAGCGATCCCATCGTCATCGCGGGAGGGCCTTGTGCTTACAACCCTGAACCGCTGCATGCCTTTATTGATGCATTTGTTCTGGGTGATGGGGAAGAGGCAACGCTGGAAGTCTTGCAAGCGGTCCGGGAGTGGAAAAAGAGCGGCGCATCCCGGGCGGATTGTCTTAAAAAGCTGGCTGGGATTCCCGGAGTATATGTGCCCAGTCTTTATCAAGCAGCTTATCACGAGGATGGCACATTGGCCTCTTTTGAGCCCACCTGTCCAGAAGCGCCGAAATCCGTTCAAAAGCGCGTGGTTTTAGACCTGGATAGCGCTTTTTATCCGGAGCAGATTCCAGTTCCCTATGCAGAGATCGTTCATGACCGGATTATGCTGGAAATTATGCGAGGCTGCACCAGAGGCTGCCGCTTCTGTCAGGCGGGAATGCTGTATCGCCCCGTCCGGGAACGCAGTTTAACACGCCTTTTGGAATTGGCAAAGCAGTTGGAGCATAGTACCGGGTATGAGGAAATCTCTCTGTCGAGCCTGTCCAGCGGTGACTATTCCTGCCTGCCGGAGCTGGTTAAGGAATTGATACAAGAATTTCATAAAGAAAAAGTTTCCATTTCTTTGCCGTCATTGCGCATTGACAGCATCGTGAAGGAATCCTTGGAAGAGACGCAAAAAGTAAAAAAATCCGGTCTAACCTTTGCTCCGGAGGCCGGCACCCAACGCCTTAGGGACGTAATCAACAAGGGTGTTACTAGGGATGACCTTCTGCGTACTGTGAAAGACGCTTTTGAGGGCGGATGGAGCAATGTGAAGCTCTATTTCATGATCGGGTTGCCTACGGAAACAAATGATGACCTGGACGGCATAGGGGAACTGGCACAAGCGGTGGTACAAGCCTATTTCTCCGTGCCGAGAGAACAGCGCGCAAGAGGGCTGAAAATAACCTGCAGTGCCTCCAGCTTTGTGCCCAAGCCATTTACCCCTTTCCAATGGGAACCTCAAGCAACGCTTGAAGCGATCAAGGAAAAGCAGGCATATTTACGCAAGGCTTTGTCCGTTAAAGGCGTAACGTTCCACTGGCATGAGCCTGAAGTCAGCGTAATGGAGGCGTGCTTTGCCAGAGGCGACCGGAAAATGGCCGATGTTTTGTATGAGGCATGGCGCCTGGGCTGCCGTTTGGATGGATGGACCGAGCATTTTCATTATGATTTATGGATGCAGGCCTTTCAAAACTGTGGCTTGGATCCGGCTTTTTACAGCAGCCGTGAAAGAGATAAAGAAGAATTGCTGCCTTGGGATTTCATTGACGCGGGCATTACAAAAGCCTTCCTTTTGCGTGAAAAACAGCGGGCTGTTAGCGCACAGATCACGCCTGACTGCCGAAACGGCTGCCAGGGCTGCGGTTTAACGAGGTTCCAGGGGGTATGCTTGCCATGAGAATGCTGGTTGTATTTGAAAAAGGAACCCTTTTGCGGCATATCGGACACCTGGATTTGATGAGGACAATGCAGCGCGCCTTGCGCCGCAGCGGCTTGCCGGTTGCCTATAGCCAAGGCTTTAATCCCCATATCCTTGCAAATTTTGCCTCAGCGCTATCTGTCGGTGTAGCCGGGAAAAAGGAGATCATGGATGTTGCGCTAACAGAAACGATAACGCCGGATGTTTTTATCAAAAACCTTAATTCTGCATTGCCGCCGGCGCTTCAGGTACTGGCGGCTTACCCCGTTGAGGATAGTCATCCTGCACCCATGGCACAGCTGGCAGCGGCATCCTATACCATATCCTTGATGGACCCAGTAGGGGAAACGCTTGTAAATGCCATTCCATCATTTTTGGAAAAGCATGAAATATTCGCAATGCGTAAAACAAAAAGCGGCGAAAAGTTGTGTGATATCCGGCCGATGATCTATAATCTGACGGCCCGGGCAGAAGATGGCCATTGGATGCTTGATGCAACGCTGGCGTTACGGGAAGAAGCCACGCTAAAAACAGACCTTTTGATCAGCAGTCTTTGCCTTCACGCCAATGTGCCAAATCCGAAATTTTATGTAGTACGTACCGGACTTTGGGGAAAAGGAAAAGACGGTAATCTTGCCGCGTTGGAGACGTTATAGTCTGGAGTAGCTATGAGAGAGATTTTTTATCAGAAAGAAGGAAATATCCGCAAAGTTGCGTTGCTAGAAGATGGCGCTCTTTGTGAATACTTCCTATATGAACAGGATGGGGATACTTCTCTGACTGGCGCGATTTATAAAGGCCGGATAGAGCGGATTGTTCCCGGGATGCACGCTGCCTTTGTACATATAGGGTTCACGAAAAACGGATTCCTTCCTTTGGACGAAAGCCCCTTTTATCAAGATCAAAAGGAACATACATCATCTCCTCGGCCCTCCTTACAGACTGGTCAAGAAATTTTGGTGCAGGTAAAAAAGGATCCTTCCGGTGAAAAAGGTGCATATCTGACAAGGGATATCACATTTCCCGGGAAATATATGGTATTTATGCCCCTGGACACATTTATCGGAGTGTCTAGGCGTGTAAAGGAAGCCCAAGAGCGTGAAAAGCTTTTATCCATAGGCCGGGAGATTGCGCCGGATGGAGCAGGACTGGTGATGAGGGCTGCATCTCTGGAGGCGAATCAGACGCAATTGGAACAGGAGCTTCAAGACTTGAAAGAAGCCTGGCTGTGCGTTCAGAACCGCTATCCGCTAAAGAATGCGCCATGCCTCTTATATGAAAATTTGAATTCTTTTCA
Source organism: Bacillota bacterium (assembly GCA_023392515.1). Taxonomy (GTDB): domain Bacteria; phylum Bacillota; class Clostridia; order Christensenellales; family Aristaeellaceae; genus JAEVYX01. Next base: position 30,463 of record JAEVYX010000041.1, read on the forward strand.
AGAAATGCTCAGGGATTATCCGGAAATGAGCATTCATCGGATATTAACAAACGTACCGGATTTCGCAACTGCCGGAATCCCTGTGGAGTTTTTTTCAGACCAGGATACTTTTTTGAGCTCGGGAATACAAGCACAAGTAGAAAAAGCCTTGCAGCGCAAGGTTTGGCTTAAGAGCGGCGGCTACTTAATCATAGATGTCTGCGAGGCATTGACGGTAATTGATGTGAACACAGGCAAATTCACCGGAAAAAAGCTCCTGGAAGAAACAGTGTTTGCCCTTAATCTGGAAGCTTGCGAAGAAATTTCTCGGCAGATAAGGCTTCGGAACATGGGCGGCATTATATTGGTAGACTTTATTGATATGCAAAAAGAACATCACAGACAGGCTATTTTGGAAGCTATGGCCAAAGCTTTATCCAAAGACCGGATTAAGACAGCGATCCATGGCTTTACTACGCTCGGCCTGATGGAATTGACACGCAAAAAATCACGCCTTCCTCTGCATCAAACGCTGATGTCTCCTTGTGCGGCTTGCAGGGGGACAGGCTGGGTTCTTACCCAAGGCGGTGGCGAGAAAGGGGAGTCTGATCATGGGTGAAAGAAAGCCGATACTTGTAACGCCTGAAGAAATGCAGGCACAAGCGCATTATATGGATTTAGTAAACCAGCACACGGAGAAGCCAAGGCAGTACCATATCGTCACCTTTGGCTGTCAGATGAACGTACATGACAGCGAAAAACTGGCGGGTATGCTGAAAGCCATGGGGGCAAAAGAAGCCCCTTCCAAAGAGGAAGCGGACCTGGTACTTTTCAATACTTGCTGCGTGCGGGATAATGCGGAGCGCAAGGCGCTCGGTAATGTGCTTTGGCTGAAAGAACTTAAAAAGTCAAGACCGGAGCTCATGATCGGTGTATGCGGATGCATGATCCAACAGCCGGGCATGGCGGAAAGAATACTAAGTCAATACCGCTTTGTGGATATTGCCTTTGGCACGCACAATCTTCACCGTCTGCCTGAAATGCTGTACAAGGTGCTTGAAACCAGGCATCCTGTTGTGGAAGTCTGCTTCGATGAGAACCGCATTGCAGAGGATGTACCCATTCAGCGGCCAAATACCTATCAAGCCTATCTGACCATTATGTACGGCTGCAACAACTTTTGTTCCTTTTGCATCGTACCCTATGTGCGGGGCCGAGAACGTTCCAGAAGCGCACAGGCTATTATAGAAGAAGCGGTGCAATTAAAAGAAAGCGGCGTAAAAGAGATTATGCTGCTGGGACAAAACGTTAACTCCTATGGCAATGACCAACAGGGAGAATTGCGATTCCCGCAATTGCTCAAAGAACTGGATCAGCTGGGCATACCCCGTATCCGCTTTATGACGTCCCATCCCAAAGATTTGTCAGATGAGCTTATTCAAGTAATGGCTGATGGAAAGCACATCTGTCCCCATTTTCATTTGCCTGTGCAGTCGGGGAATGACGCCGTTTTGAAAGCAATGAATCGGCGCTACACCAGGGAACAGTACCTGAACCGTGTTTCCGCTCTTCGAAAAGCAATTCCGAATATTGGGCTTACGACGGACCTGATTGTCGGGTTTCCCGGGGAAACGGAAGAACAATTTCAGGACACACTATCCCTGGTGGAAGAAGTACGATATGACGCAGCCTTCACCTTTATCTATTCACCACGATCAGGCACCCGTGCTGCAGACATGGCTGGACAGGTAACAAAGGAAGTGGCCGCCGACCGCATCCAGCGGCTTATAGCCCTTCAGGAATCGTCCATCCGTGCTGTTCACGAAAGTCTCATTGGCATGAACGATCTGGTTCTTGTGGAAAACTTGTCCAAGCGAGATCAAAAGCAGGTATCCGGCAAGGGTATGCGGAATATTACCATCAGTTTTCCCGGAAGCCCACAGGATATTGGAAGAATCATACCGGTGCGCATTACCTCCTCCGGGAGCAATACCCTTCGGGGAGAACGGATTGAATAAAGGAGAATTTGTATGAAGAAAGTTTTGGAGCAGGCCGAAAAATTGGCCGAGTCCATTTTGGACAGTGAAGAATTTATCCAGATGCGCCTGGCAGAACAGGCTGTTACAACAAGCTCAGAAGCATCTTTGCTGATCTCAGACTTCATCGAAAAGCGGCAGAAGGTAGAAAGCATTCTTGCGGAGAATGACCTGAATCATGGTGATTTGGCTTTGGCAGGAGAGGCAATGGAGACGTCGGAAAAAAAGATGAATGAAGAACCTCTAATCCAAAGGATGCAATCCGCCAGGGCAGCCTTTACTGACATGATGAACAATGTAAATCAAATCATTCGATTTGTGGTAACAGGAGAAACCGAAGAACAGCAAAGCGGTGGGTGTTCCGGTTCCTGCGACAGTTGCAGCGGCTGCCACCATTAAAAACGAAAGCATAGCGAAACGCACATAGGAGGACAGAATGGCTAGCGTCACCCCCATGATGCAGCAATATCTGCAAATCAAGGAACAATATCAAGATTGTATCATTTTTTATCGCCTGGGCGATTTTTACGAAATGTTCTTCGATGACGCTCATGTCGCCTCCAGGGAACTGGAATTGACACTGACCGGCAGGGATTGTGGTCTGGAAGAACGTGCACCCATGTGCGGCATTCCGTATCATAGCGCCAACACCTATATCACCAAGCTGATTGAAAAGGGCTACAAGGTGGCTATCTGTGAGCAGATGACCGATCCTGCCTTAAGCAAGGGCTTGGTGGAACGGGAAGTGGTGCGTATCATCACACCCGGAACCGTCATCGACAGTGCGATGTTGGAAGAGCGGGAAAACAATTTTCTGCTTTGTATTTATATCTACGGTCTGACTGCTGGAATGGCGTTTGCAGATGTCTCCACAGGCGAATTTTTTGTGCATCAATTGCAGCCATATGATGTTCTGCTGGCGGACGAAATACTGCGCATACGGCCTCATGAGATGATCACCAACGACATAAAGGCACTGCGGCCCTACGTGAGCGGAGAAGCCTCCTTAACGGAGTATCCTCAGAATGCCTTTTTACCCGGCTCTTCCCAAGAGGCACTATTGCGTCATTTCAAATTGGCGGATTTATCCCCGCTTGGGTTAGCTGAAGATTACAAAGCTGGTATCCAAGCAGCCGGAGCGCTCATGCAATATTTGAGCGATACGCAAAAAAATGCTTTGGAGCATATCACGAACATACGCATTTATCCCAGCAGCGAAACGATGCTTCTGGATAAAAACGCCCGACGGAATCTGGAGTTGACGGAGAGCTTGCGCGGCCGCACCAAAAAAGGAACGCTGCTCTGGCTCTTGGACCAAACCTCCACAGCCATGGGCGGGCGGCTTTTAAGAAGCTGGATTGAGCAGCCGCTGGTCAACCCGGATAAGATCAACCGCCGATTGGACGCAGTGGCGGCCCTTCAAAGCCATCATGTACTTTGCATGTCCTTAAGTCAAGAATTAAAAGGCGTTTACGATATTGAAAGGCTTTTAAGCCGTGTGGCTTATAAAAACATCCATGCCAGAGATTGTCTGGCTCTTTCCCAGTCGCTAAAAAAGGTCCCCGCTGTGAAGGAGCTGATTCAGCCTCTTGAAGGATCGCTTATTCAAGAGGTATATGGCCTTCTTGATCCCTTAAGCGACTTGACGGATTTGCTGGACAACGCCATCCACCCTGATGCCCCCCTCAGCATCACTGAAGGAGGCATCATAAAAGAGGGCTATCATCAGCATCTGGATGAACTGCGTCAAGCTGCTACCAACGGAAAGCAGTGGATACTTGATTTGGAAGCAAAAGAGCGTCAGGAGACGGGAATCAAGAACCTGCGTATCCAGTACAACAGGGTATTTGGCTACTACATTGAGGTAACAAAATCCTATTATGAATTGGTACCGCTGCGCTATCAGCGAAAGCAAACACTTGCTAACTGTGAGCGCTATATCACTCCGGAATTACATGAAATTGAGCAAAAAATTGTAGGGGCCCAGGAGCAGGCAACCCGACTGGAACTGGAGCTGTTCACCGGGATCAGAGAGCGAATTACCTCGCTGATTTCAGGGATGCAGCAGACAGCCATGGGCCTGAAAATATTGGACGCCTTGGTTTCCTTGGCACGCGTTGCTACGAATAACCATTATGTACGTCCGGAAATCGTTACCGATGGCAATCTGGCTATATTGGATGGCCGCCATCCCGTTGTGGAGCAGACACTTCGGGAAGGCGCGTTTGTGCCTAACGATACCTATATGAACAATGATGGCCAACGGATGCTGATCATCACCGGGCCAAATATGGCCGGTAAAAGTACATATATGCGCCAGGTGGCTCTGATTGTGCTGATGGCCCATATCGGCAGCTTTGTTCCCGCCAGAGAAGCAACCATCCCGATTGTAGACAGAATCTTCACAAGGGTAGGCGCATCCGATGATCTGGCCGGCGGACAATCCACCTTCATGGTTGAAATGGCCGAAATGGCCCATATTCTGCGTAATGCCACGTACAAGTCTCTCATCATTCTAGATGAAATCGGCCGGGGAACCAGTACCTTTGATGGCCTCTCCATTGCCTGGGCAGTAGTGGAGTATATTTGCGACAAGCAAAACATTGGCGCCAAGACGCTGTTTGCTACCCATTATCATGAGCTTTCAGAGCTGGAAAGCCATCTGGATGGGGTTGAAAACTACTGTATTTCTGTCAAAGAACACGGCGAGGATGTTATATTTCTCAGAAAGATTGTAAAAGGCGGCGCGGATAAGAGCTTTGGCATCCATGTGGCCAGATTGGCCGGTGTACCGCAGCCTGTTTTAATGCGAGCCCATGAAATTCAGGCCAGGCTGGAAGTATCAGACATCAACCAAAACACCATCGGACAAAACATTCTTGAAGAAGGCAAGCGATCCGGTACCCAGCAGGTAGGACTGTTCAACTTTGCCCAAACCGAGCTGGTGGAAGAATTGCGCAATCTTGACGTAATGTCCCTGACGCCCATGGATGCCATCAATCAGTTATTCCTTTTGCGGGAAAAAGCACGAAAGCTGTAAAGGAGGAAGCCATGGCTCATATAGAACGACTGTCGCCGGAGGTGATTGGAAAAATTGCCGCCGGTGAAGTGGTGGAACGTCCTGCTGCCGCGATTAAGGAATTGGTGGAAAACAGCATGGATGCAGGTGCCAGCGCTGTTACGATAGAAATTCGGGATGGGGGAATTTCCTACATCCGTGTCACGGACAACGGCGGCGGAATTCCGCACCCTGAAATCCGAATGGCTTTTGAACGTCATGCCACCAGTAAGATCTCTCAGGCGGAAGATTTGCATCACATCCAAACGCTGGGCTTTCGCGGTGAGGCAATAGCATCCATTGCAGCTGTCAGCCGGATGGAGTGCACAACCCGGACCCGGTCGGAAGATCACGGAATCATCGTTGTTAATGAAGGCGGTATCATCCGAGATATCCGAGATGCGGCATGCCCTGAAGGTACTACAATGATTGTCCGAGATTTGTTTTTCAACACCCCGGTCAGGCTGAAATTTTTAAAGAAGCCGGCCACAGAAGCAGGACTTGTATCGGATTTGGTGATGCGGCTGATCCTATCCAGACCGGATATTTCGTTTCGCCTATTAAGCCAGGGGAAAACCATCTATCATAGCCCGGGTGATGGAAAACTTTCATCGGCAGTGTTCAGCATATATGGAAGAGAAATGCTGAATTCCATGCGATATTTGCAAGACACATCTCAAGGTATCCAATTGTCAGGCTACGTGGGCATTGGGGACAGTGCCCGAGGGACAAGAAGCCATCAGTCCTTTTTTATCAATGGCCGGTATATGAAGAGCCTTTTACTTTCACAGGCAGTAGAGCAGGGATGCCGGGAAAGAGTGACAATTGGTCATTTCCCCATTTGTGTTTTTCACCTGTCGATGCCTTATGAGACAGTAGATGTTAATGTCCATCCAAATAAACTGGAAGTCCGTTTTCAAAATGAAACAGCTGTATTTGAATCCGTGCGGGATATGATTGCGGATACGTTAAGAAGGGACACAACGCTGGATAGAATTCCGGAAATGACTCTATCTGCAGCAATTGACCCGCTTAAGTCAGATAACAGGGTCAATGTACAAAAAATAGATCCGGAAATGCGGAGAACGGTTGGTATCGAACCGAGGTCTATTGCGGAAAGCATCACCCGCCGAGACAGTGAACCAAAGTCTATAAATAATAAAACCCCCGCAGAAAATAACATACCGAATTCTTCGCTTTCCAGGTTGCTGGATATCCCCTTACCCTCGCCTGGCGAGCGTACACAGACAAAAGTTTTGCAGGAATCCAATATAGCTCCTATGATGACAGCGCCTATTATCCTGAAGGGTTCTGATACATACGCCATTCATGATAAGAATCCTCCAAAGGCGTCCACGATTCTGTCAGAAAAAGTAGAAGAGCTGCCGCCAATCAGTAAAGAGTATCAAAAGCTGCAATTGCGTGTTTTAGGTGTTTTATTTCAAACCTATATTCTTATTGAGTATGGAGAACAGTTGCTTCTTATCGACCAACATGCTGCCCATGAAAGGCTGCTTTACGATCAAATGATGCAGGCATTGGATCGGCATGCTGCTTCTCAGGCTTTGCTTGTACCGCAAGTACTTTCATTGTCCCACAGGGAAATGGAAATACTTCTTGAAAACCAACAGGCATTGCAGGAGACCGGCTTTGATATTGAATCATTTGGAGAAACTGCTGTTCAGGTTCGCTCTGTTCCTATGATTTTGGGGGAACCTCAAGTTAAAACTTTTTTGCTGGAGATATTGGATCAGTTAGAAACCATGCGTGGCTTGAGCACTCTGGAAAAGCGAAGAACCGCGATTGTTCAAATGGCCTGCAAACGTGCTGTAAAGGGCGGAGAACAGTTGTCTCAATTTGCAATAGAGGATTTGGTCCGCAGGACGACGGAAACCGGTACAACACCAACCTGTCCTCATGGCCGTCCACTAGTGATTGCCATTACCCACCAGGATCTGGACAAACGCTTTAAGCGGATTCAATAAAAAGGAGTTCCTATCGTGGAAAAGCCACCTTTGATCGCGATTGTGGGGCCCACAGCATGCGGAAAGACAGCTCTTTCCATTCAGTTGGCTCATAAACTGGATGGGGAAGTCGTTGCCATGGATTCCATGCAGGTATACCGATTCATGGATATTGGTACTGCAAAGCCTACCCTAACAGAAAGAGAAGGCATTTCTCACCATATGCTGGATGTAGTGGATCCCAAGGATTCATATTCCGTAGCGGAGTATGTTCGGGATGCAAAAGTCTGCATTGCGGATATCCATCAGCGCGGCAGGATTCCTATTCTGGTGGGCGGAACAGGGTTATATTTGAAAGCTGTGACCACATCCATGGCCTTGGGCAGCACCCAAGGCCATCCGGCTGTTCGGGAGCGTCTGAACCGTATTGCCGATGAAAAAGACGGAAACATTTTGCTGCACAGCATGCTCGTCAAAATAGATCCCAAAACAGCAAACCGGCTGCATCCAAATGATGTCAGGCGGGTCATCCGTGCATTGGAAGTTTTTGAAATCACTGGCGTTCCTTTTTCCGCACAAAAAACAGCTTTACAAGAGGATGACTGTCCCTATGAACTGTGTATTCTTGGACTGATGATGGACCGTGAGATTCTATATCAAAGAATTGAAAACCGTGTAGAGAATATGATGGAGCAAGGATTGCTTCAGGAAGTAAAACAGCTCATGGAATACGGCGTATCAAAAGATGCTCAGGCCATGCAGGGACTTGGATATAAAGAATTGATACCGGTTTTGAACGAGGATATAACCCTTGACATGGCCGTGGCACAAATCAAGCTTGGGACACGCCATTATGCCAAAAGGCAAATGACCTGGTTTCGACGCGTGCAAGATATACTTTGGTCCGATTCTCCCAACGAACTCCTTTCGAAATGCTTTAGAAAATAGACTTTGTTATCTTTTACAAAAGCAGACTATATTACGCTGTGGGGAGCAAAATAGATGACACAAATTGAAAAATTGGTAGAAGCAGCCGAACAGGACTGCCAGGAAGTTTTTCACCACGTTGAAAGCATTGAGCTTCATAATACTCGCCGGGTGTTGGATGTGATGCGCAAGTATCAGGTAGCCGGCCGCCATTTTGCCCCCACGACCGGATATGGGTATGGGGATGTGGGAAGAGATATCCTCGAAGAAATCTTTGCATCGCTTTTTGGTACAGAAGCGGCAATTGTGCGGCCTCATATTGCATCGGGTACACATGCTCTAGCCCTGTGCCTATTTGGTTTGCTATTACCCGGCGATCATCTGTTATCCGCGGCAGGTAAACCATATGACACCATGGAGAACGTAATCGGCATAAATGAGAAATGTGCTGGTTCTCTTGCAGAAATGGGTGTAACCTACAGTCATGTTAATTTGGATTCGAATGGAGCAATTGATCTGACGGCTGTTCGCAAGGCTATACAGCCAAACACAAAGGTCGTGCTATTACAGCGCAGCCGGGGATATGATTGGCGGAATTCTCTTATGCCGGAGGATATGGATCCCCTTAGCAAAATGCTGCACCAAGATTATCCGGGCATTACTATAATGGTTGATAATTGCTATGGTGAATTTGTAAAAGAAGAAGAACCCTCCCATTATGGTGCAGATGTATGCGTAGGAAGCTTGATCAAAAATCCTGGCGGTGGGCTAGCTCCGACAGGTGGATATATTGTAGGCACATCTGCCTGCATAGAAAGAATCGCAGCAAGGCTTACAGCGCCTGGTATTGGAAGGGAAGTGGGTTCTTATGCAGGAAGTTATCAGCCATTTTACCAAGGGCTGTTCATGGCGCCCCATGTGGTAGCACAAGCACTTAAAACGGCAACTCTGGCGGCAAGGGTCTTTGAAAGGCTTGGAATGGAAACAACACCAAGTGCTTTATCACCACGATCAGATATTATTCAGGCCATAAAAATGGGCACACCCCAGCGTCTCATCTCTTTTTGCCAGGGAATACAACTTCATTCCCCAGTCGACAGTATGGCGGTACCAGAGCCATGGGATATGCCGGGCTACCAACATCAGGTCATTATGGCTGCCGGCACCTTTGTGTCCGGCGCGTCTATAGAATTGAGTGCGGATGCACCAATGAGGGAACCATATATCGCTTATCTCCAAGGTGGTTTAACTTATAGCCATGGGAAAATAGCTATCACTGAAACGCTATATTATATGCAAAAAGCAGGTTGCCTAAATTAGGCAGCCTGCTTTCATGTTTTACCCTATTCCCATCATATACTTTGCAGAAGGGAGTGGGGTCTATGCCGAAACAATCTTTGCCAAGGGCACAAGTAGGGCCAATGCAGCTTATCCATCAAAAAGATCAAGGAGAGGTTGAGAAGCCTGCAGCATTGGAGCATAAACCTGGATTCAATTGGATTCAAAGCGGAAAAAAATCATTTGCAGAGCGTTTAACTCGCAATGTAGCAGTAGCTGCGGCTTTACTACTCTGTGTTGTTGCCGTGCGGAATGCATCAAGCCCTGAAACAGTGGATGTATTTCAAGCCATTCAGCAGAGTATGACCCTTGATTTGAATGAATCCATAGGAAAATTGACTTTTGTAAGCAATTTGCTGCCAGAAACAGCGCTTGTATTCTGGAACTCCTCACCGACCATCAGCGTAATGGCTCCTGTACAGGGTGATATTGTTCACGTATGGCATGAGGCAGAACCGTATATTGCCCTAATGGGAGCATCTGAAGACGTCCGGGCTGCCGCAGACGGTGAAGTGATGAATATTGCTCACGGGGATGGAGAGGAGCGCATCATTCGCATCCGTCATGATAATGGTTTGGAGACAATGTATGGAAACCTGGAAGAATCCTTAGTATCAGAAGGCGATCAGGTGTATGAAGGGGATATAATAGGCAATACAATAAAGAGCCAACCTGTTTTATTTGAATTGCGTCAAGATGGGCGATCCATTGATCCCACCTACTTGATGAAAGCAGTGGTGGCAGCGCCGTGAGAGTGCTTGTTTTACAGGATACGCTGGTCCGCATTCATCCTTTTGCGTTAATTGGCGCTTTATATTTCCTGGCGTTTGGGAATGGGGAAATGGTTCTCAGCGGATTTGCTGCGCTGCTTTTGCATGAAGTCGCACATGTAGCAACTGCAAAAGCCTTTCGATTCACCGTTCCAGAAATGGAGATTACGCCCTTCGGAGGCGTTGCCAAAATAGAGGATCTTCAACAAGCTACACCTGTGCAGCAATTTTTCATCGCAGTGGCCGGTCCTTTTGCAAATTGGGTTTGCTGCCTTATTTGCGCCTGGTTTGTTCAAATGCAATGGGCCAATCCTTACACACTGCAGCATTTTGTACATTGGAATATGCTGCTGCTTTGCTTCAATTTGATTCCGGTATTACCTTTGGATGGGGGGCGTATTGCGCAAGCCCTATTATCGCCGCTAATAGGCTGGGAGAGGGCAGCTAAAGCCTTATCCTTCGCCGGTATATTGTTAGGGCTCGCTTTGGTTGGTTTGTCCATCTTTGGCGCACTAAACGGTGTGGCGAATCTATCACTTATGATCGCAGGCTGTTATCTGATGTATGCGGCCAACCTTTCCAAAACAATGGCCGCTGCACAATGCATACATAGTGTGATATCAAAGAAAGTAAAATTGGAGCATGAAAAAGCACTTCGGGTGGAATCTCTGGGAGTAGCAAGGAAAATAACTGTCAAGGCACTATTTCGGCGCATGTCTCCGGGGAAATACCATCGGGTATTTGTAATGGACGAGGATGGCTTAACCAGTATAGGAGAACTAGACGACGGCGTTTTAGTTAATGCATTATTGGATACGCCGAATGAAACGGTAGAAAATCTGTTAAAAAAGCAAAGGACATAAAAAAAGACGCATTTTTGCGTCTTTTGGCAGGGGCAGAAGGACTCGAACCCTCAACAAAGGTTTTGGAGACCCACGTGTTACCATTACACCATGCCCCTTTATGCGGAACAAGAAAGATTATACACTGGATCTTCTTTTCTGTCAACATGAATTTCCTTTTGTATTATATGATCGCTGCTGCTGGAAAAGGAATTTTACAGCATATTTCCTGCTCTTCATTAATGTAGCGTATTGCATGCATCAAATTCATACAGTACGTTGATACTATAACTATAATGCTAGAATTTATTATTTCTCTTCGCTCCCTTTTGCAAACCATTCCGGGCTATGTTATAATCAGGAAGATGCCACAAAAGGGGGATCAGAATATGAAAATCGGCTTTATCGGCGCCGGAAATATGGCTACGGCCATGATTCAAGGTATGCTGTCTAAAGGATTCGCAGATGGATCAAACATCATGATTTCAAGGAGAAATGCTGCCGAGCGAGTTCAAACAGCCCAAAAATTCGGTATTTTGGAAACAGGTGATAATGTTCATCTCGTAAAAGCATGTGATGTAATTATTTTAGCGGTAAAGCCTTATTTCCTGGAGCAGGTTATTCATGAAATTAAGCCTTACGCCCAAGGAAAAAGTTTCATTTCTGTAGCTGCCGGGTGGTCCTTTGCCATGCTGAAGGAGGCTTTTTCTCCCCAACAGATACATCTGCTGCGAGTGACGCCCAACACTCCTGCCTTGGTGGGAGAAGGCGTAACGGCTATTTGTGAAGAAACAACCTTCATCCCTGAGCATTTGGCCTGGGCAAAGGAGCTTTTTGGAACCTTGGGGACAGTTCACGTTCTTCCTGAACGGCTTTTTGATGCAGTGGTTGCAGTCAGCGGCAGCAGTCCTGCGTATGTTTATGCTTTTATTGAAGCTATGGGTGATGGGGCCGTCCGCTTGGGCCTTCCCAGAGCAATGGCATATGAAATGGCAGCCCAGGCGGTTCTTGGCGCCGCTAAAATGGTTCTTTCCACCGGAACCCACCCTGGTGCATTAAAAGATGCCGTATGTTCACCAGCCGGAAGTACGATTGAGGCCATGTATATACTTGAAAAAAATGGTTTCCGTGGCACTGTCATCGAAGCCATGGATGCTTGCAATGAAAAGCTAAAAAAAATGGCCTTCAAGTGACGAAAGAGGAGTAAAAACGCATGCAACAGCAGACCGCACCGCAAAAAACGGTGCAAATCTACACGGATGGTGCTTGCTCCGGCAACCCTGGGCCTGGTGGTTGGGCAGCCATTCTTAGCTTTGGGGAACACCGAAAAGAATTATCAGGATATATGCCTAGCACCACGAATAACCGTATGGAGTTGTTTGCAGCCATCAGCGGCCTTGGCGCGTTAAAGACTGGCTGCAAGGTGGAATTATATTCCGACTCGGCCTATCTGGTGAACGCTTTCACGGAAAAATGGATCGATAAGTGGCAGAAGAACGGCTGGAAAACAGCTGGGGGACAGCAAGTAGAAAACCAAGATCTTTGGCGTCTTTTATTGCATTTGCTGAAAAAACATGATGTTGCTTTTTTAAAAGTAAAGGGACATTCCGATCATCCCGAAAACAACCGATGTGATGCGCTGGCGCGAGAGCAGATTCAGGAATATCTTCGTATCAATACGCCACCTAATGAAGATACGAATAACGGAACAGATGGGGGAACGTCCAAAAACACCAAATAGAAGAAGGAGAGACCATCTTCCATTTGGTTTTTACTATTCGCAAAAGGATACTTTTACGAATAGTATTGACAAGAAATCGGGCATATGATACACTTGGCTGAAGATTAATGAATTCCCAAATTGACAATCTAAGGCGATTTAACAGGATTATAGCAACTTCCCCTATGAATGGTTGATGAAAAAGCCTGAGAATCCCGAAAAAGGAGCGCTTTTATGCAACAATCAGAACATCAAAAAAAGATTAATGAAAAGCGCACAGAACAAATTCGTCTGGTAGCCAAAGAGTTACCCCTTGCCTGTGGCGATTTTTTGCGGGCTATCAGCACGATTACCAGCAGCCTGACCCGCTTGGCCTATGCTTATGACTTGCGGATTTTTTTTCATTACTTAAATTCAGAGATACCTCGTTATGCTGATTTGGACATCCGCAGCTTTCAGGATCAGGATATTACGGCAATTACGCAACATGATCTGGAAGGATTTGTAGAATATTTAACAATGTACTATAAGCCCCTAGCGTCAGAAAATGAATCCGATTTTGGACGAAAGCCAATAGAAAATCACGAATTAGGCATCATGCGAAAGCTTTCTGCGCTGCGCTCCTTCTTTGAATATCTTTTTTCAAGCAAGCGTATCCCAAGCAATATTACGACGCTTGTTCCGCTTCCTAAATTGCATGAACGTCCCATTTTGCGGTTAGAAATGGACGAAATCGCAAAAATGCTGGATGCAGCCCAAACGGGCAACTCATTAAGCGCAAAGCAACAGCAATACCAGCGGCTGACCCGCTCCAGAGACATTGCCATGTTATCCTTGTTCTTGGGCACCGGCATCCGTGTTAGTGAGTGCGTCGGGATTCAAATAGATGATATTGATTTTTCGCAAAATGCATTCCTTGTAACAAGAAAAGGCGGCAATCAGGTGATGCTATATTTCCCTCAGGAGGTTGCTAATGCGTTGCATGTATACCTAGAGGAACGGAAGAATGTCATTCCGCTGGCTGGGCATGAAGATGCATTGTTTTTATCTTTGCAAAGGCGCAGAATCACCCAGCGGGCTGTTCAAAACCTGGTCAAAAAGTATGCGTTGATTGCCGCACCGCTAAAAAAACGTATCAGTCCCCATAAGCTTCGAAGCACATTTGGCACAAACTTATATCACGAAACCGGAGACATTTATCTGGTAGCAGATGTGCTTGGGCATGCTGACGTGAACACAACCAGAAAACATTATGCCGCAATGACGGATGCTAGGCGCAAAGAAGCGGCCAAATTTGTCCATTTCCCAGAGAAAAAGAGCAAAGACAGTGAACCGATAAAAGAGAACGATTTGCAGAATTAGCGAACAAATGTTTGACTATTTCTTGCAATTGCATAATTCCTATGATATACTAAAATCAAAATTGGGATACAGAGGCGATTGCAATCATGAAAAAACCTCGCGGCGATAATCAACAGAAGATATTGAACTTCATCAAGCAAGAAATTCAAAGCAAGGGTTATCCGCCTTCTGTCCGCGAGATTGGTGATGCCGTAGGCCTTAAATCCACCTCTACCGTTCATGGGCATTTGACACGTTTGGAGAAAAAAGGGCTTCTTCACCGGGATTCCATGAAGCCTCGGGCCATGGAGGTACTTGATGACTCCCGGCTGGGGCGTTCATCGGCGATTACGATCCCCGTTGTTGGACGTGTTACGGCTGGTATGCCTATTTTGGCACAGGAAAACATCGATGAATATGTTGCCTTGCCCGAAAACATGCTGGGCGAAGGGACCTTTTTTATATTGTCTGTTCGAGGCGAAAGCATGATTACAGCCGGCATCATGGATGGTGATTTTGTGGTCGTACGAAAGCAGCCTGATGCCGTTAATGGAGATATTGTTGTCGCAATGATCGATGATGAAGCTACTGTTAAACGCTTTTTTAAAGAAAAGGGCGGCTTTCGCTTGCAACCGGAAAATCCGGATATGGCACCAATTCTTGTACCTGAAGTAACTATTTTAGGCAAGGTCGTATCACTTTATCGATTGATATAAAATGAGGTTTAAACATATGTAGAAACAAGAAAATCCAGCCAATTCCGGTTGGATTTTCTTTTGGTATATGCTTTGTGGGATATGGTTAACTGGTCTCTTTCCCCCACTTTTATCGGTACTTATTGATTCCTAATTGAGGTGTATAAACAGGAAGGGACAAGCTGCGGTTCTTTACAACATTCAGCACCAATCCAATACCAGCCATGTTTGTAACCATGTTTGACCCGCCGTAGCTTAGAAACGGCAGAGGTATCCCGGTAATTGGCATCAAGCCAATCGTCATGGCCACGTTTTCAAACACATGGAATAGAAGCATGCTCATTACACCAATGATGATCAGTTGGCCAAATTTATCTTTGGTAAACCTCGCAAGATAGAGCATTCGCAAGATGATCAAAAGATAAACTAGAAGAATGGCTGCACAACCAATAAATCCAAAGGATTCGCCGATTGTAGAGAATATAAAATCCGTCCAGTCTTCTGGCACATAATCCAATTGGCTCATGGAACCACTTACAAACATGCCTATCCCTTGCAAGCCACCTGAACCTATTGCAATTTTGGACTGCATCGCCTGATACGCATCGGTGGATGAGTATATCTCCGGATTAAAAAAAGACAATATACGCTGAATCCGGTAGCTATCCGAGCCGCTGGCAACTGCAACCCCATAAACAGCCAGCACAAGCAGTGCAGCCGTCCCCCCCATGCCCATGAGGATTTTCAGTTTAACGCCTCCGAAGTACAGCATGACCGCAAAGATAAAGATCATCACCATCAAAGAACCCAGCTCGCCCTGCAATACGATAAACACCGCCGGCAGGAGGAGTATGGACATGATGCTTAAAAATTCACGCATCGTGGACATAGGCTCATCATTTTTGGCTAGAATCCGCGCTAATAGCATGATCATGCATAGCTTGGCAAACTCGGATGGCTGGATGGTAAATCCCCATATCACGTCCATCCAGGCCTTCACACCTCTAACCTGTGAAGTGACTAATACGAGAAAAAGAAGAAAAATACCGAAGTAGTAAATCAAGCGGGATAATAGCCGCAGGCTCTCGTACCGTACAGACACAATAACACCAATAATTATCGGAGAAATAAGCAAGAAAATCGCTTGCCTGGAGCCATGTACAGATTCAACGATATGATTGAGAAGCGCATTATCCGGATTTGATTTTACCGAATAGGTAGCCATAGTAACGGCCAATACGCCAAAGACAGCCAGCACATAGGTTAGCAAGCACAGAATTATGTCGAAGTGTGCTTTCGACCGTCTGTTTTCGCTAATCATCATACGCGCTCATCTCCTTTCTTTCGCCGTTGAAACAGGCGTTGAAAGAGGGACCGGGTATCCCCCTGAAAATCTGGAAAAGGTATCATTTCTCCTAGCAGGCGTTTTACAATCCGGTCGATGGCTGCTTGTGCTCCATGTTTTCCTTCAATGGCCGTCATATGCTTCAAAAGCATTCTGTATACTTGCTCTTCTTGCGGAATGACGCCTAACAGCTGCAGATCCAGCGTCTGAGCTATCACCTGAGGCGTATACATCTCTCCAGATTGAATCAATGCTGGAATAACACGATTAACAATTAGCATGGGCCTTGGCAGCTTGTGATCCTCAATCAAGCCACAAACCCGTTCCACATCCCGCATTGCCACGTCATCCGGCGTAGTAACCAAGATGGTATCGTCTGCTGAACCCAGCACATTTTCAAATCCCCGCCCAATGCCAGCCGGACAATCTACCAGGACATAAGCATGGTTTTTCTTCAGCTTTTGTATGATCCGCTGCATATCTTCAGCCTTTACGGCGGTAGCATCCTGAAGCTGTGCTGCAGGCAAAAGTGAAAGCGTGGGAAAACGCCAGTGGTGAATGAGGGCTTGCTTCAACTTACAAATGCCTGTAACCACATCCACCAGATCATAAACAATATGGTTTTGAAGGCCAAGTATCACATCAAGATTTCTAAGCCCTATATCTGCATCTACCACAACCACCTTTTGCCCCTGCCGGGCCAGCCCAACTGCCAATGCTGCAGCCAAGGTGGATTTCCCAACGCCACCTTTTCCTGAGGCTATCATCCAAGCCTGGCTCAATGCCATCCATCCTTTCAGGTTATGGCGCCAATTGATTGCCGCCAGGCAAATCCGCTTCATCGGTGCGCATCGTTTTCTGGTTCATATACCACTCGATGAATTCTTTTGCCGCCAAGGAAGCTTCGCCGCCTGAAAACCCATTAGGAACGAAGGAAACGACAGCAATTTCCGGTCTATCATATGGCGCAAAAGCAACAAACCAAGCGTTGTTTTCAAGGTCAATTTTAGACGTTTCGGCAGTTCCTGTTTTTGCACAAATCTGTTCCCGATAGGCCCAGCCATTGAAGTATTTTGCCGCGGTACCGCTCTCATCAACAACGCCCTTCATACCTTCTCTTATATAGCTCAAATATTCTTGAGCATTTTCCAATGTATTTACAAGCGTAGGCGTGCGCTGGCTGAGAACTTCGCCATCCGGTGAAATAATAGAATCTACCAGCATCAAATTATAGACATTTCCGCCGTTTGCAATGGCGGCTACATATCTGGATACGGCAGCAGGCGTCAGCACCGTAATACCTTGCCCAATAGCAGTCTGAATACTGTAGCTTCCGCCCCATTTGATGTCGTTGAGGAAATTGTAAGCATCACCGATGACGGCCCGCAAGTAAACCATTTCCTTGGTCATGTTCAATTCTTCCATGAGAATAGACCGCATGTTCTGCACCCACACTGTTTCCGACTGAGGGGTGTTTACAGCCATATCCATCAGCCGCTTTACGCAGCGATTCAGGCGCTCATCATCATATATAATATTTCTGCTGGCGCCAAAGTTGCTCAAGTGTGTCTTGAGTGAATTGAACACGATAATTGGAATCGATGTATCCTGATACGCTTCCCCCATGGCCTTTGTTTGGTCATACAATGTTGTCTGCGTACCCACCACGCTGCGCAATTCGCCAGGCAGATCAATGCCCGTTTTTGATGTTAACCCAAAGAGAGAAGCATACTTATACAGCTTGTCCCCATTTTCAAAAAGCCGTGAGCCCAGTTCGTAAAAGAAGTAGTTGCAGGAATTTTTCAGGCCTTGCACAATGGTCTGATTTTGATGATCATTCTTTCGAATCGCCTCGGTAGCCCAGCACCTGGGTGCCTTGGACGGTTCCTGTTCATACCTAGTATACGGCCCCATATCACTGATCATTTCTGTGGTAGACAGAAGGCCTTCTATCATGGCGCCGGTACCGGTAACCATTTTGAAAATGGAGCCTGGGGTGCCTCTGGCATGAATGGAATAATTCATTAGCAAGCCCCGAGGATCGCTTAAAATTTCCTTAGCCTGTTTTCCGCCAGATACCAGCGCATTTAAATCATACGTTGGATAGTTTGCATCGGCAAGCACACGGCCTTCCATATCTATTACCATGAGCGTGCCATGTTCTGCAAGCTTTAGAGGATACTTTTCCCAATTCCGGTCCAGTATGTCTTCTTTACTATCTTCAAGCCACTTGGGATTTACCATCTTGTTTTCCTGGATATCCCGGGTGGATTTTACATTGTTTGCAATCGCCCGTTCTGCCTGTTGCTGATAGCTGGCAATGATGGTAAGCTTGACGTTATTGCCGTTTTGAGGCTCTGTGTAGGATATTTCCCTGGTTACTTTACCTACTCGGTCCCTTTCCACCGTCCGAGAGCCCTGCCGCAAGGAAGAGTTTTGCGTTAACCAGTCTTCCATAGAGCTTTCTATACCGTCACGGCCAATGGTATCGCTGTAGGAATAACCCTTTGCTTTTAAATCTGACCACATTTCTGCAGACGGGATAGCACCAGTATAGCCAATGAGCTGTGCCGCCAGATTGGAACGTGGATAAACCCGCTTTGTACCCACGGCGATTTCCATACCCGGCAAAAGCATGGAGCGGGTTTCTACCTCGATAACCGTTTCATAGGCAACGTCTTTAGCAATCACAATCGGCTGTGAGTTAAACAAATTCATCTGCATCTCGGAGTATACAGCCATGATTTTCAGCATCAAGGCTTCATCCATATCATCCGAAAGCTGATAGCGCTCTTTTAGCTTTTTAATAACACTTTCTGCAGTAGGATTCTCCACCTCTCCGAGATAGTGGTTCCCACGCCATTGCTTTTCCCGTGTTTCAAGCACCGCATCAGATACGCCGCTGCCAAAGTTGAAACGCCATTCCCCTGTTTCCGGATCGCGTTCAATTACAAAGGAAACGCTTAACGTTCCCCTGTTCTTTTCAATGATGCTGATGGTCTGCGCAATTGTATCAGAATATGTTTTGTACATCTTCGTGGTATTTTGGGATGCATCCCGATAAAATGTTACATTATATATCAATTCATCTTGAGCCAGAATGACGGAATCGGCATCCGTAATCATGCCCCTGCTGCCCCGCAAGGGGATGGTGGTAGTCCGGTGACTTACCGCTTTATTCGTATACTCATCCGAAGCAAACAATTGCAGGTTCATGAGACCCCAAATTAAATAGCCAAAGATACAAAAAACACAAAAAATAAAGAAAATAAACCGTCCGTTTGCCCGAACAAACGGATGCTCACTCCAAGTTCGATCGCCTCTCATCGCCAAACCCCCTTTTCGCTACTTTCCAGACGCCTATTTGCGCATTTGGGAAGCATTGCGTCCGATTGTTACACTGCCTGCTGCTTTTTAATTTTCCAGCTGTACATGCCAAGCGCATAACGTATAGGAATCATGATCACAACGGTTATACCAACAGTATATGTGATCATCCATAAGGATCTCCCTATATGTATCCACCCAATATCCACACCGGTAAGATAAATAAAAGTGATATGAATCAATTCGAATATAATGCTGTTCATTATTATGCAAAGTATTGTTCGCAAATGGGCGGGCATATTTCTCCCTTTTTTCCCAACGCTCAACTCCTGCTCCAGACGCCTTTCCGATTTATCCGCAAAAAGCAAGCTGCCCAAGAATCCAATGGCGGGATAGATTACCAAGTTGAAGTTGGGCACGCCGGCTGTCATGATTTCCATCAGGATGCCGGCTATTGCAGAAATGCCAAAGGTATAAAAACGGCTGTATACTACTGTAGCGATTGCAATTACAGCGAGCAGTACATTAGGTGTAATACCGCCCAACGCAAGGTAAGGCATAATGGACACCTGCGAAAAGTATCCCAGTATGGCCAGCAGAAAGGCATGAAAGGCTTTGCGCATAACTCAATCCCCTTCCACGGTTAATTGGTCAGGGGAAAAGGTTGGCACGGGAGAAGGTGTTGGTGTGGCGGGAACTGTAGTTTCCTCTGGCGGCGTACCAGGCACTTGATATTCAAGGCTTATGTCCGGCACAATGGTGTTTTCACCCGCCAATGGTGTTGCCGTCGGCGTAGGTTCCGGCGTCGTTGTAGCATTTGGATCAGGAGAGGGACTGGGTGTTCCAAAGGTAATGATATTGCCCCCCACCTGCAATTCCGGATAAGGGCGTTTGGTTTCCAGAGGAAGGAATTCGTCTGCGCCATTTGCCCCACCCTGTGCAACAACTGCTCCGGCATCGGGCTTATAGCGCAAAACAATCACATTCTCAATATGCTGGAAGTCCACGGTAGGCTCCACAACAATATACTGCTTATTGGCATCCATACCACGTGTACTTTCACGAACGGTACCGATTGGGATCCCTTTAGGGAAGGACATACCGATACCCGATGTTACAACCGTGTCTCCAGGCCTGGGCAAGCGATCATCAGGCAGATAATACATGCGGCACATTGGCTGTCCGTCTATTCCTAAGGTGCCCCTTATAGTTCCCTGATCTCTGGAGCTTTGAATCAGTCCTGCAATGCTGGCCTCACTATCGATAATGGTACGAACAAGCGCTTTGTTCGCAGATACGCTGTAAGTGTATCCCACCAAAGCGCCGGAGATGGTGACTGCCATATAATCTTCCACGCCATCATTGAGCCCCTTGTTGATGGTAAACACGGAGAAATAGTTGCCTGATTCCCTGCCAATTACCGTACACATGATGGGATTCATGCTGGCATTGGCTATCATTTCATCATGTATATCGGCATATGCCGAAAGTTTGATTTCCAATTCATCAACCCGCATCGCCTGATAGACCAGCTGTGCGTTTTCATCCTTCAAGCGGTTGTATTCATATTCCAGATTGCTGCGAAGCTTTAATGTGCGCAAATACCCCACTACAGCGTCCACAATAGAGGAAAATACGTTTTGAGCTGGCGTAACAGTGTCGGCTATCATATTTTCCGGAATCCGCAAGGTACCATTATCAGGAAATATACGGGCAAAAATCATCACCGCAATTAACCCAAGCAAAAGGACACAAATCCCCCACGCCATCACCTTTTTTAGGTGGGGGCGTTCTTTTTTTTCTTGTTTGATTCGATCAGGCTTTTGCACATTCTTGGACTTCCTGAGTCTCATCGCTTTATAGTCCCCCATGCATTTCCATCATCAATTCTGTAAAAACCCACTTTTACCAATTCGGTGTAATAATTCTATGTTTTCAGCTAGATAGCCGATACCCATTGCCGCACAATCCGTGGGCTCTTTTGCCAACAGTACTGGAATACCCAATTCTGAAGCAATATACTGGTCCATTCCAAACAGCAACGCTCCGCCCCCTGCCAAATGAATCCCTGTGCGCATAACATCGGCAGACAGTTCTGGCGGTGTCCTTTCCAAAACCCACTTAATGGCGGAAAGAACAGCCATGCAAGGTTCGCTCAGCGCATCATATACCTGAGTGGATGAAATCTCCGTCGTTTGAGGCAGACTTGTGATCAGATCTCTCCCCCGCACCAAAGCCTTGCGTTCCTCCTCAAGAGGCAATGCCGATCCTAAGTCCATTTTAACTTCCTCTGCTGTCCTATCACCTATCAGCATGTTAAATTCACGCTTAATAAAATTGATGATTGCTTCATCCATCTTTACGCCACCCACGCGGATGGAATGGGAAATCACCAATCCACCCAAAGAAATAACGGCTACATCCGTCGTTCCCCCGCCGATATCCACAATCATGCTGCCGGATGCATCATATACCGGAAGACCTGAACCTATGGCGGCAGCAAAAGGCTTTTCGATGATATGTACCTGACGTGCACCAGCCACCTTGGCAGCTTCCATAACTGCGTGACGTTCTATATTCGAAATGCTGCAGGGAACTGTGATTAGTACCCTGGGTTTTAGCAGGTGTGAAACGCCGATTGCTTCCCTAATGAAGTATTGTATCATGATCTTAGTCATGTCAAAATCAGAAATAACACCTTCCCGTAAGGGATGAATATCAATGACTCCTCCGGTTATACGCCCTTTCATGATCCGGGCTTCTTCACCGATAGCCTTCACATTGCGCTTGTTATCGCTTTCCACAACTACGACGGTTGGCTCGCTGACCACAATCCCCTTGCCACGGACATATACCAAAGTATTTGACGTGCCCAAATCGATGCCTATATCCGGAGCCACAATGGCCATAGCTTCTACACATCCATTTCTAAAATACGTCGATGCCAAATTTCAAAAACATGCTATGTACAAGCGCCATGGGAAGCCCGATAACATTGGAAGGGCTTCCTTGAATTTCTTCTACAAACATGCCACCACGGCCCTGTATGGCATATGCACCAGCCTTGTCCATGGGCTCTCCTGTTCGGACATAGGCATCAATCATCTGGTCGCTCAAGTGTGAAAAGCGAACACGGGTCATTTCAAATGCAACGCTATGTTTTCCACCTGCTCCGTTGATTAAGCAAACGCCTGTATATACTTCATGCCAGGCACCGCTAAGCAATTGGAGCATATCCCTGGCTTGCGCCGGGGTTTGCGGCTTTCCAAGGGTCTGATTCCCTTTATGAACCAAAGTATCCGCCGCAAGAATGATTCGTTCCTTATGGAAAGGTTGAACCGCCATAGCCTTTCGCAGGGCTAATGTACATACCTGTTCTTGTGGTGTACCGGTGCATTGTTCATCTACATCAGCGGCTATCACTTCAAACGGAATCCCCATTTGGGTTAGTAACTCGCTTCGCCGCGGGGAACCTGATGCAAGAACAACCACACGGGATGGCATATGCATATACTTTCTCCCCTTCAGCTTGTCCATGGGGTACTAGTTATTATACCACAATGCCAAGTATTTCGTACAGGCTTTGATACAAAAACAGGAAGGAAAACAGAGACAAGGAAAACCCCAACGCCGGAAATTCCTTACCGCCATTGGGGTTTTTCATTTGTAAATACTTTGTTAAGCAGCCTTTATTTACACGTTGGTTGAATTATTCCTAGGGCTTGTTGGAACAGCGGCTACATAAGGCGTCGTTCCAACCTTGGCGTTTTCATCCCGTACATGTTCGCGTACATGCAACGTTATGCATTTCTTTGGGCATTTAGCCACACACTGGCCGCAACCCGTGCATGCTTCGGTGATTTCATGCGGGGATTTCCGTTCACCGGCAATCGCCTCAAATTGGCAAGTCTTTTTGCAGATAGAGCAGCCAATGCATTCGGACTGATCAATTTTTGCAATTTTGCGGTTTTCGAAATCTCCCCAAATTGCCGATGTGGGACAAGTTTCGGCGCACATCATGCAGCCTACGCACTTTTCCATATCGAACTGCGGTAGATGATTCACAATGGTAATGGCGCCGAATTTGCATTCGCGTGCACAAATTTCGCATCCGATACAACCAGCTTTACAGTTGTCGCTTACAAGCTTTCCCTTTTCTGCTGCCCGGCATAACAACCGGACAGGAACATCCTCGGGCTGTAAGGCAAGCACATGCTTGGGGCAAGCTTCAACGCACAAACCGCAGCTGACGCATTTTTCCTGATCAACCACAGCAATTTTAAGCTTTTCATCAATATGTATCGCATCAAATTTGCAGGCCTTCACGCAAGTGCCAAGCCCAAGGCATGCATAACGACAAGCCTTGTTGCCATCAGATACCAACGTTGCTGCCACACAATCATGAATGCCGGTATAATTGAATTTGTTTTTACAATGATCAAGGCCACCTTGGCAGAGTACCTCTGCCACCATTTTCACAGAATCCTTTGCAGGCTCGACGCCCATAATAACGGCAATTTTTTCTGCAACCGGCTGGCCGCCCACCGGGCAGGCATTTATCGGTGCTTTTCCGTCTGCAATAGCCTGGGCCAATCCATCACAACCTGGATAACCACATGCACCACAGTTTGCGCCGGGAAGTGCCTCCCGAATTCCATCTCTTACAGGGTTGCCAGGCACTGCAAAAACCTTAGAGGTGATAGTCAATAAAATTCCGAACAACAACCCCAGTCCGCCCAGGACAATTGTTGCCGTGACAATGCCACTCATTTTGCTACCTTCCTTTCTACTGAATCAGGCCGGAAAAGCCCAGGAAGGATATGGCCATCAGTCCAGCGGTAATTAAGGCGCCAGGGAAGCCGTCCATCCATTTTGGCATTGATGATACTGCCAGTCTTTCACGAATAGCTGCAAACAACACAATCGCCAGGGTAAAACCTAATGCGGAGCCAGTGCCATTAACAACAGACTGCAACAGATTGTAACCTTCAGTCATGTTTAAAACACAAACGCCCAACACTGCACAATTGGTTGTAATCAAGGGCAGATATACGCCAAGAGCCTGGTATAGGGAAAAGCTGATTTTTTTAAGTGCACTTTCAACTACTTGCACCAATACAGCCACTACCAGAATAAATGCAATGGTTTGCATATACTCCAGTCCCAGGGGAACAAGCAAAAACATCTGCACAAGATAGGTAATCAAGGATGCCAGCGCCATAACAAAGGTCACAGCCATCCCCATGCCAAAGGCGGTCTCAAGCTTCTTGGAAACGCCCAAGAAAGGGCAAATGCCTAAAAACTGAGACATAACGAAGTTGTTGACCAAAATGGAACCAACCAGAATCAGCAAGTAAGAAGTCATACATTCGCCTCCCTATTTGCTTTCAGCGCCTTTTTTTTATCAAACGCCTTGACGATGAGGTTAACCACCAACAACAGACTGCCCAACATAATGAACCCGCCGGGCGCCTGGCTGATTATTCCCATGGGCGGTACAGATTCCGGCAGAATCTGCACTCCAAAGCAGGTGCCTTTACCGAGAATTTCCCGAATGATGGCAAGAATGGTGATAGCAAGCGTAAAGCCAATTCCCATGCCCAAACCATCCATGATAGAAGCCAATGGCGGATTTTTAAATGCAAAGGACTCTGCCCGGGCAAAGATGATACAGTTCACAACAATCAAGGGAATGTAAATGCCCAGTGTCTCATCAAGAGAAGGTAGAAACGCCTTGATCAAAAGCTGAACGATGGTCACAAATGAGGCTATAATCACAATAAAGGATGGAATGCGAACATTCTCAGGAATAATGTTGCGCAGTGCTGAGATCGCCAGATTGGAAAAAACCAGAACAGCTGTGGTAGCTAGACCCATGCTGATACCATTTGCAGCCATGGTGGTAATCGCCAATGTTGGGCACATGCCAAGCACTAAGCGGAAGGTTGGATTTTCTGTAACGATACCATTTAAAAAGGTTTTTTGGAGCTTGGCAAAACTTTTATCAGCCATGCTGCTTCACCTCCCCAAAGGTTTTGGGAACAGTCAACTTATCAATGAGGGGCGTAGCCACATTCATAAACAAAATAGCAAAAGAGCACCCTTCCGGATAAGTGGAGAAAGACCGAATGACGAAGAGTAAAACACCGCATCCAACGCCCATAATAACCTTTCCCAAATTGGTCATGGGAGAAGTAGCATAGTCGGTTGCCATGAAGAATGCTCCAAGAAACAGTCCGCCGGAAAGCACTTGAAGCAATGCCTTTTCCGCGCCGCCCTGAATCAGATAGCAAACAAAAACCGTCGCGATAAAGGTAAAGGGGATGCGCCAGTCAATCACTCGCCGCCAGAGCAAGTACGCTCCTCCCAACAGGATGGCTGCCTTGCTGGTTTCACCAAGCACGCCAGGGATGTTGCCTAGGAACAAATCCCACAGAGAAGATGATCCCGCGGTGATAGGAGTTGCGGAAGCAATCGTATCTACAGCATCCGGGGTAAAACCAACCAGGAAATTTCCCGCCTGGGCCATAGGATACCTGGTCATGATTGACATCCAGGAAACGAAGAGAATTGCCCGGGCAGCCAAAGCAGGGTTCATGAAATTTTGCCCAATGCCCCCAAAAAACTGTTTTACCAGGATAATAGCCAATGCTGAACCGATAACGGCCACCCACCACGGCGCACCTGCCGGCAGGTTGTAGGCAAGCAAAAGACCTGTGACAACCGCACTCATATCCCCTACGCTCACCTTTTGCTTGGAAGCCTTCTGGTACAAAAGCTCCGCAAGTACGGCACTGGTTACAGACAGCAGAATCAGCACCGCAGCCCGCAGCCCAAAGAACCAAATGCTGGCCAAACCTGCAGGCAATAATGCAAGGCAAACATCCAGCATAATCCCACGGGTGGTGGCGTCATCCCGCAAATGCGGCGAAGAAGAAACAGACAAGTTTTTCAGCATGATCAGCACCCCCCTTTCTTAGCCGCGGCCTCTTTGGCCCGCTTATCACTAATCATCTTTTTTCCCAAACGGAAGCTCTGCACCAGGCTGCGCTTTGAGGGGCAAATATATGTGCACGCACCGCATTCAATGCAGTTCATCACATGATACTTTTGAGCTTGCTCATAAGCGCCGGCGCGGATAAACTGATCCATTGTCGTTGGCATCAACGACATGGGGCATGCATGTACACAACGGCCACAGCGGATACAGGGACTTTCCTTTGGTTCCTCCGCCTCTTGCCCAAGTGCCAAAATGCCGGAGCAACCCTTGGTGACGGGGATATCCTTCCGGCTGATGGCCAAACCCATCATGGGACCTCCGTAAATAAATTGACGGACGTCTCCGCTGAATCCACCTGCACCATTTACCAGCGATTCAACCGTAGTGCCGATACGTACCAGGAAATTTCCTGGCTTTGCGACCAGGCCACCGACGGTTGTAACCCGATCAATGATTGGACGCCCTTCCCGTACGGCCTGCGAAATAGCGGCGGCTGTGCCCACGTTGATAACCAGTGCGCCTACATCAACCGGCAGCCCACCCACAGGCACCCGGCGACGGGTTAGCGCATAGATCAACTGTTTTTCGCCGCCTTGTGGGTACCGGACAGGCAAAGCCCGCACGGTGATAGCATCTGCGGCCAAGCGGTTCGCCGCTTCCTGCATTGCGGCAACCGCATCCATTTTATTATTCTCAATCCCAATGATGGCCTTTGGAATTCCAAGCGCTTTACGAACAATGTTAATGCCATCCACTATGACGGATGTCTTTTCCAGCATCAACCGATGATCAGCCGTTAAGTAAGGTTCGCACTCTGCACCGTTTACCAGCAGCACATCCACCTTTTTCCCTGCGGGAATTGACAGTTTTACAGCTGTGGGAAATGTTGCTCCGCCCAATCCTACAATACCTGCTTGCCGAACAACTTCTGCTAATTCCTTAGCGGTCATGCTATCAGGATTGCTTACCGGCGTAAGCGGAACCCATTGTTCTTGAAAGTCATTATCAATGACTACAGATAACCCTTGCAAACCATTTGCCATAATACTTGGTGCAACCGCCACCACAGTGCCGGAAACGCTTGCATGCACAGGCGAAGATACAAACCCGGCAGCTTCTCCGATCACCTGCCCGATGCGCACATAGTCACCTTGCTTGACAAGGCAATGGCATGGTACGCCGATATGCTGCTGCATAGGCAAAATAACACGTGATGGTGGAGGCAATACCTGAATAGGGGAAATACCAGTGACTGCCTTCCCGTTCACGCCTTCTCGGGGATGAATGCCACCCGGAAACAAATGAGACCCACTCACGGACAAAAGTCCTCCCTTCGCTTGCAAGGAAAAAAGCATATTTCCGCAAGACAACATTGCACATAATCATGCGATTTTGTTACGATTCACATTATAGCATAGTATCACCTGTCTATTGCAAGCGAAATACTATACAAATTTGTGAAAATTTCGATTTTTTTCTGGCGATGCACCCTTTTTGTAGTCTGATGCCATTTGCAGCATATGTTGGGCATGCAAAACTCCCGAATCATTTTCTTCGCCTGTACCGCCAATCATCCTGGCCAATTCACGTACACGGCCATCGATTTCCAACTCTATTACGTCTGTACGGGTTCTCCCCTGCGTCACTGCCTTTTCTACCAAATAGTGATAATCCGCCATGGCAGCAATTTGTGGCAAATGGGTTACACAGATTACTTGACGGTAAGCTGCGAGTCCCGCCATTTTTTCTGCTACTACCTGGGCAATTTTTCCGCTGATACCCGTATCAATTTCATCAAAAACCATAGCCACTCCCCCCTTGCTTACGGCAATGGATTTAAGGGCCAGCATAAGCCGTGACAATTCGCCACCCGAGGCGATTTTGGCGAGAGGTTTGAGTGGTTCACCGGGATTGGGCGCAATAAAAAAGGAAATATCATCGTCGCCCATTTCCTGGGGTAAAACAGGTTTTCCTGTTTCGGAAGATTTGAATACAACTGAAAATTGCGTTTTGCCCATGCCTAATTGAGAAAGCTGAGCCATCATTTCCTGTTCGAACCAGGCAGCAAGCGTTTTTCTTGATTGTGATAATCGTGCAGCTTCTTTCCTGTAAGCCGCCTGCAACTGCTTTTGCCGTGTACGCATCTTTTCCAAAGATTCATCAAGATGCTCCAATGTACCATATTCAGCGGAAATCATCTCCTGGTAATCCAGCATTTCCGCTATGGGTTTGCCGTATTTTCGCTGGAGCCGGCGTAATACATCCAATCTCTCCAAAATTTCCTCGTTGCGCTCAGGGTCAAACTCAGCAGCCTGCTGATAATTTCGAAGTGATATACCAACATCTTCTATTTCGTAATACAAGCCATTCAATCTGTCATAAAGAGCTTGATATTCAGGGTTTAAAGACAGTATAGGTTCCAACCCCACAAGGGCTCCACGCAACAATGTCAAAGCGCTTTGGCGGCCATTTTCCCCCGCCTCATACAAAGCACCATATGCCAGGCTCATGGCATGGGTTATCTTTTCTCCATGCCGAAGCAGTTCCCGCTCTTTTTGAAGGTCCTCTTCTTCTCCGGGCTTCAATTTTGCCACACGCAATTCTTCCAGTTGGAGGCGCAGCGTATCCATTCTTTGATCCCGCAGTGCACTTTCTTTAGAAAGGCGGCTGTAGGCCCGGCTGCCTTCCCGCCAGGCCGTATAAGCTTTCGCTGTTTCCTCAAGACACGCCTGATGATCCGCATTCCCAAAACCATCCAGAAAATGCAGATGTCTTTTCTCATCCATAAGAAACTGGTGCTCATGCTGTCCATGAACATCCATCAAATAGGTGGTAAGTTCTTTCAGTATGCTCAAGGGCATAACAACGCCGCAGATCCGGCAGATATTCCGGCCTGCGGCTGTAATTTCCCGGGAAATAGATAACAGATCCCCTTCAACCTCTAGTTCCTGAGCTTCAAGAATTTTGTGGACCTGCTGATTATTCTGTATATCAAACAGTGCCTCCACAAAAGCCTTATCACTTCCAGTTCGGATCAGTTCCCTGTCGGCCCGTCCTCCCAGAACCAAGTTTACCGCATCTACCACAATGGATTTCCCAGCTCCCGTTTCACCGGTCAGCACATGTAAACCCTGATGCAGCGAAATCGTCAGTTGTTCGACGAGCGCAATGTTCCTGATCGTCAAAGAAAGAAGCATTGGCGTCTCCTCCGTAAAAAGCCTAGGGAAATTGCAGATTACTCCGGTCACATGCCGACGGCTCATTTCCCGTCCCGCGCAGTTGTTTCTAGGGCCGATGCAACCTGCTCCAATTTTCTATTTACCCCCGAAACACAAAAACAGCCTGCAGGCCTATTGACCTTCATGCAAATAGCAACGCCCCAAAAATGCACGATGATGCTCTCACCGGGCTTTGTATTCGATTTTATTTCATCATTTCCTGCATCCGTTCCAAAACAACGGCCACTTCTTCGTTGCTTCGGATCACCAGCAGAATGGTGTTGTCGCCAGCCAAGGTGCCTAAGATTTCAGACCAATGGAAATTATCCACGGCCTCCGCAGCAACGTTGGCACTTCCTGACAAAGTCTTGATGATAATCAGGTTGTTGGCATGGCTCATGCTGAGTACCGACTCTGAAAACATGCGGATAAAACGGTCTGACAAACCATGCTCTGCCTTATCCGCCGTGGCATACTTATAGGTACCGTTGGGCGAAAGAACTTTTAGCAGGCGAAGCTCTTTTATGTCCCTGGAAACGGTCGCCTGAGTGACAACGATACCCTGCTTTTTCAGTTCGTCTGCCAGTTCTTCCTGGGTTTCAATGTCCTTTTTCCCGATGATATCCAATATGGCAACCTGGCGAACTGTTTTCATGGAACTTCCTCCTTGGTATAAGTT
The DNA here is from genome assembly GCA_023392515.1 of Bacillota bacterium. Taxonomy (GTDB): domain Bacteria; phylum Bacillota; class Clostridia; order Christensenellales; family Aristaeellaceae; genus JAEVYX01. The sequence goes on from JAEVYX010000041.1 coordinate 60,702, forward strand.
TTGCAGCGTTCTTTTAGCAACTCCACTCTGTCAGTTTTTTACGCACCAAGGTAAAAAAGTGCGGCTTTTCCAAGCGGATCAGTTTGGCCGTTTTTTTTGCTCCCGTTGCGTAAAGCGTATCCTTGCCATCGAGGGGCATGGATTTTTGTCCATCCAAGGTGATATAGATTCCCTGTCCCTCATCACAATCCAACTGCAGGCGCACCGTTTCCTTGGCATCAACCACCACAGGCCGGTGCTGCAGTGTATGAGCACATATGGGCGATACAACTATGCACCGCACATCGGGACTGACAATTGGCCCTCCGGCCGAGAGAGAATATCCTGTAGAGCCTGTAGGGCTGGAAACAATCATACCATCAGCGATGTAATGCCCGATTAAATCATCGGAGATATAGGCGTCTATGGCTACCAAACGCGCACCACGGTTTACCACGGCATCATTGAGTACCAGCATTTCCGGCCCATCGTTGAGTCGCACTGAGAGGAGCATCCGCTCCTCAATCAAATATTCTCCGCTGCAGATTATATGAAGATCTTCTTCGATTCTGTTCTGTTCTATCTCTGTTAAAAAACCCACCCGGCCCATGTTGATACCAAGTAACGGTACATCAGCTTCAACGGCATGCTGCACCGCACGTAAAAGCGTTCCATCCCCACCTAAAGCAAGCAGCACATCGCAGGGTGGCAAGCCTTTGCTGACATCCATCTCCGGAAGATTCGTGCCCAGCACATTATTGATGGATGGATCTACATACAATGCCGTCCCAGCTTTTTTCAAAACGGCAATCACCCGGGCGGCTACGTCAGCTCCACAGGATTTCCCTGGGTGCATCGTCATGCAAACTGTCTTTATGCCCATGAAAATCCCCTATCCTTCTCGATTTTGAGTATAACATAAACTGTATATTCATTCAATAAAAATTCTTATTTTCGCAAAGAAAAATGAGCTTCTTCCACCAAATCTTTTATCGTACTTTGCGAAACAGGCACAAATTGGTCAGATGCAGGCAAAATATGAGCTAAAAATTCAATGTTTCCCTCAGGACCTGTGATAGGAGAAAAGCTCAATTGCTTCACTTGCCAGCCAAAGGTTGGAGCAAACGCAACAATCTCCTCTAAAACTTTTTGATGGACGGCTGGATCGCGTACAACACCTTTTTTGCCAACACCATCCCGGCCAGCTTCAAATTGCGGCTTAATCAGAGTATAAAAGCAACCGCCGTTCCCCATGATTTTGGCTGCTACCGGCAGAATAAGCCGAATAGAAATAAAAGATACGTCCATCACTGTGAGGGTAGGATGATGAACAAACTGCTCAATCGTTAAATGACGGGCATTCGTCCGCTCCATCACAGTTACCTGCGGATGGTTGCGAAGCCGCCAATCAAGCTGCCCGTATCCCACATCTATGGCATATACGTGCTGCGCTCCATTTTGAAGCAGCACATCTGTAAAGCCTCCGGTAGCAGCCCCAACGTCCATCGCCACAACGCCTTTGACATCGCCCTGGAATACTTGCAGCGCTTTTTCCAGCTTCAATCCACCACGGCTGACAAAGGGGTTAGCCGAACCGCGCAGCGTGAGCATTTCTTCCTCTCCCACTTGCTCAGAGGGTTTCAGAATCTTTCTTTCCCCAACATAAACAAGGCCCGCCATTATTTGGGCCTGCGCTTTTTCTCGGCTGTCTGAGATTCCCCGTGAAACCAAAGCCAAATCCACCCGCACTTTATTGATCATGGCGATCTCCCGTTAGCGCGGCAAGGGTTTGCGCAATTCTTCCGGCCATTTGCACCGGTGTCAAGTCCAGCATCTTGAGTAAATCATCCCTGCTTCCATGAGGCACAAAGACATCTGGAATACCAAGCATCAATACGGGAGCGTTCCATTGGTGGACTGCCGCAAACTCGGAAACAGCGCTTCCAAAGCCGCATGCCAAGGCATGCTCCTCCAGGGTAATAACAGGAAGATGACGAATATCCGCTAAAAGCTGGGAATCCAGCGGTTTGATCGTGGAAGCATTAACTACCTTTGGATGAATATGCTGTTCTCGCAAGAGCCTTGCAGTTTCCAACGCGGAAGGCACCATAGCCCCGACCGCAAACATAACACAGTCCTTTCCTTCCTCCATAACCTCCCATTTTCCGGGGATAAATGTACTTTGGGGGTAGGCTTGTCCCATGCATATGGATTTTCTAGGGTAACGGATAGCACAGGGGCCTTGCATGGTCCTGGTATAGGCCAGCATCAGCTTTAATTCCTGCTCATCCCTGGGGGCCAGAAGCGTTACATTGGGAATATGGCGAAGATAGGCAATATCATATAGGCCTTGATGGGTCGCCCCATCTTCTCCCGCAAGGCCTGCCCGGTCAAGCAAAAGACATACCGGTAAATTTTGCAGGCAAATATCATGCAGCATTTGGTCGTAAGCCCGCTGCATAAAGGTGGCATATACTGCAAAGTATGGTTTCATGCCCCCTGAGGCAAGCCCGGCTGAAAGCGTTGCCGCATGCTGTTCGGCAATTCCTACATCAAACATCCGTTCAGGGTAAGCCTTCCCAAATATCTCCATTCCAGTGCCGCTGGGCATAGCCGCAGTGATTACGGCAATCCGTTCATCTTCGGCTGCCATTTTTACAAGCTCTTCAGCCGCAATCTCACCATAAGAGGGGCGATCCGGCTTTTTTAGGACATCCCCATTTTCCATAATAAAAGGCGGAACACCATGAAAAATCTCCGGCTTGTTTTCAGCTTGCTGATATCCATGCCCTTTTTGTGTAATGCAATGAATGAGCACCGGCTCGTTCAATTCCTTGGCTCTTGCAATGGTATATTCCAAATTGGGCAAATCGTGACCATCGATAGGGCCTAAATAGTGAAATCCAAGCGCTGCAAAAAAGCCCTCATCCACAACAAGCCACTTGATTGCGTTTTTAAACCAGGATAGAAATTTATGCAGCTTTGGCCCTGCTACCGGAATGCGGCGAAGCCCTTTTTCAACGACTTTTTTCGTTCTGTTCCAACTGCGACTGGCACGCATGTTTGTCAAATGCCTTGCCAAAGCGCCAACATTGGGAGATATGGACATCTTATTGTCATTTAGAATCACAATCAGATGGGTTTTGCTGCTTCCGGCATCATTGAGCGCCTCATAGCACATGCCTCCGGTCAGTGCACCATCTCCCACGATAGCCACTACCTGATGGTTTTGATGTTTGAGGTCCCTTGCCCGGGCAAAGCCAAGCGCAGCAGAAATGGCTGTAGAGGCATGTCCTGTTTCAAAGCAGTCGTAAGGGCTTTCATCTCTTTTGGGGAAACCGCACATCCCGCCAAAACAACGCAGGGATCGAAACTTATCATATCGCCCGGTCAAAAGCTTATGCACATAGGATTGATGGCCTACATCAAATAGAATTTTATCTTCAGGTGCTTGAAACATGCGATGTACAGCAATTGTCAGTTCCACCACCCCTAAATTGGAGGCAAGGTGACCTCCGTTTTGGGCAACGGTACTGATAATTTCCTGACGGATTTCCTCCGCCAATTCTTTCAGCTCTGCATAAGAGCATAGCTTAATATCCTCGGGGCTCTTTATCTGTGAAAGGCGCACCATGGGCTCTCCTTACTGTCTTTATTAGGATGCCATTATTAGGCAATCTAGTATAGCATACATTGGAAACGCCTGCAAACAACGTAAAAAAGCCGGCTTGCATTTTGATTGCCGGCTTGCGAGTATCTTTACTCAAACTTTCGCACATGTCCGCCTATCAAAGGCAATTGATACGCTTCGCCCCGATATGCATGAAGCATCATCTGAATTTTGAAAAAGATTGATGCCATCGTCAGCACAAAAAACAAAAGCCAGAATATTATTACGATCATCAGCCCCAATATGGGAATTAGGCCAAGCAGCGTTCCGACGATCCACAAGACCACCGCGGCACATAGATATCCGCCGGCTAAAGCAATGGATTGCACACTGATGCGGCGCACAGCTATGCTGCGCTTGTCTGCAATATATAAAAACAATGCAAACAGTCCAGAAACTGCAGCCAGCGTACAGGTAAGATTGATTGCTTGGCTGGTAGATACAATTTCCGGTTCATTGGGCACTTCTTCGTAAGCGGGTTCCTCGTAAGCTTCCTGACCATACTCCTCATAGGCGGGCTGTTGATATTCTCCCTCATATTCCCCCTCATAGGGAGGCTGTTCCTCTTCCTGACCGTATGTCTCATATGGCGGGTTATAGGGAGCCTGGGGAGGATAGTTTTGGCCGTTGCGGTTTCCGTACATACGCACTCCTCACTTTCTTCCAGAAGGCGCCCACTTTGCACTGCCTTTCGCGCCTGTTTTTCCACCCAGCTGAACATTTTTCAAAATGTCTGATGCATAGGCGTAATCATTCGCATTTTTCTCTGCATGTGCCTTCTTTGCACATTCTACCATCCGGTCTATCAACCCGGCATAGTTAAGGCCTGTTTTCTCCCATAAGTAAAAGGCCATGGATCCAGGAATGGTGTTGATTTCTGTAACGTACAATTTCTCGCTGTTCTTATCAAACATGTAGTCTATTCTAACTACGCCCTTGCAATCAAGCTCACGGAAGATATCAACGGAGAGTTGCTGGATTTCGTCCCGCATACTGTCCTCTACAGGAGCGGGAATGATCCTAGCCAGGGAAGCCATACCTTTTGAACTGCTTCCGCTATTGAGATATTTGTCTCCAAATGACAAAAGTGCGCCTGATGTTACGGGCATTTCCAAGACAGAAGCCTTTATGACGGAATCAAAGCCTAAAACGGAACAGTTAAGCTCAATCGGATTCGTAAGTCCCTGCTCAATCAACACCCTGCGGTCAAAAGAAAAGGCCACCTCCAGCGCTTCCTCAAAGGAATCACGGTTTTCCACCCTGCTGACGCCTATGGATGAACCCAAGTTGGCAGGCTTTACATATAACGGATACCCAATCTCCTTTTCAGCTTCACGCAGAACAGTATCCTTATCATTTTTCCATTGTTCCCTTGCAAACCATGTTCCATTCAGTACAGGAAAGCCAGCCCCTTGAAAGAGCTTCTTCATCATGATTTTGTCCATGCCAACAGCCGAACCGGGTACACCAGGGGATGTATAGGGCAGATTTGCAAGCTCCAGAAGGCCTTGCAGCGTGCCATCCTCTCCATGCATTCCATGAAGCACGGGAATTGCGCAGTCCACCCGGGCAACAATACGCTGCTTAAGCCCGCCGCCCAGCAACCCCTTGCTGTGTTCGTAGGCAAACAACGCACCTGAGCCGGGCGTCAGGTCCAATGTGACCTGGGTCAACCCCTTTAATTCTTCCCGAAAAGGGGTATAGGCAGACATTTGTAAAAGCGGCTCCCCCGTATACCAAATGCCTTTCATGCTGATATAGATTGGAATAATGTCATACTTCTCTGTATCGGCGGCCCGCATCAATTGCAAGGCACTGATAATAGAGACCTCATGCTCACAACTGCGGCTTCCGTAAATCACACCCAATTGAATCTTTGCCATGATCCGCTTTGCTCCTTTCAGCCTTCGCTATAGTTGTCCGGCAGATCGTTTTCATATAACACCACATCACCTGTCCGCATCAATTCGTGCAGTGTCTTGGTGGATTCATCCAGGCTGGATACAGGATGAATTGCGTTTTTATCAAATCCAGCCGCGATAAGCCCTTCATAGATCGGCCGCGTATGCTTTTTCCCTACCAGGATGGCTACATCTACGCTATCTGCCATAGCCTTGCCAAAGGCATGATTGAATTCTTCTTCCTTATCACCCAACTCCACCATACCAGGCGTAATGATGATGCGCCGGCCCGGGAAATCCTTCAGCACCTGTAAAGCAGCCATGGCTCCTTTGGGGTTGCTGTTAAAGGCATCATCAATAATCGTAATTCCATTGCCGGGGATCAATTGCAGCCTATGCTCCACCGGCTCAAGCTTTAATATGCCGCGGGCAATTTGGGAAAGCGGCATATTGAGCTGTAGACACACGCTGGCTGCCAGCAATATGTTTTGAATATTATGCTGCCCTAATAATTTTGTTTTGCATAAAACTTTTTCACCATCTTTGGTATGAAGTGCAAATGTACTGCCCTCCGGTGTTACGCTGATATCCTGTGCCCAGACATCGCATTGCTCCTGCCGGATGCTCACCAGTGTTTTCGGCTTTTTCGTTTTCTCATACAAGCCCATGCAAATGCCGTTATCGTCTGCAAAAAACGCATGGCCATCTTCCGGCAGTGCATCGATCAATTCATATTTTGTTGAGGTAATCCGTTCTATGGTCTTAAACGTATCCAAATGCTGCGGTCCAACGGATGTCAGTATTCCCATTACGGGATGCACCAGCCGGCACATTTCACGAATATCGCCCTTGTGCCTGGCTCCCATTTCCGCCACAAATACCTGATGGGCAGGCGTCAGTTTTTCACGAATAACACGGGTAACACCCATGGGTGTGTTGTAGCTGGATGGCGTCAAAAGAACGTTATATCTTTCAGAAAGCAACGTTCCTAAAATAAATTTTACAGACGTCTTTCCATAGCTTCCCGTAATACCAATACGGATAAGCCCCTGGCTTTTGCGCAATTTTTCCTGTGCGTCCCGAAAATAGATCTCGCTTATAAACTTTTCAATAGGCCAGGCCAGCAGACCAGCTAACGCCAACAGGAAGGGTAAAAACAAGGGAACGACAGCCGGAAGAACTGCCACAGGAGACCAGTAAACCAAAATGCCTGCCAGTACCGTAAGCAAAAAAGCCATTACCCCATAGAGACGTTTCACACGGGATGTATAAACCAGGGGTTTTTTGGATCGTTTGTCTTGAAATAATTTACCTATCCACACGCCGCCAAAGGCTGATAAGATAAATACTGCCAGTGCAATCCACAGTTCCGACGTTCCGCCGGCAAACTGCCAAAGCGTATCATAGATGGCCTGCAGGGAAAAAACCAAAAGCGCAATTCCTGCGCCGGGGAGATAAGCCCTCTTCCAATTGCGCCTGAGGGTATAAAAATAGCCAGGAAATTGATAGCTTTCCAACTGAAAATAGTGTGTCAGACCTCGAACTGCAAACAAACACCCCACCATGGGTGACAAAGCCAGCATCCAACGCACCAGGTAATGGATCATGATGATACTCCTTCAAAAAAGTGCTGGGCAACCCGCACAAAACGTTTCCATTGCTCCAAATATGCAAAATGCGAGCCGCCTTCAAAAACCGCCAATCCGGCATCCGGAATTTCTTTTGCCATGGTCTGGCCCATCCACAAAGGAGTTTCCGTGTCCTGATCGCCCCAAACGAGCAGTGTTGACGATGAGATAAGGGGCAATAACGGCTGTAAATCCTGTGTGACAATTTTGACAAACGTCTTTCGCATTTCTTCGTCCAAGGCATTGTAATCCTTTGATCCGTACCTTTTACGCAATCCTTCAGACGCTTTGTCAGGCAAGTCACCAAAGATTCGCATACGCTTTAAGATAGAAAAACCAGCCTTCATTGCCTGATATCGCTTGGCCCGCCTGGTCTGTTCCTCCGTGGGTGGTTTTTTAAGACCAGCTGCTCCTGTCAATATCATTCTGCGCACATGCTGGGGCCAATGGCTCCCCAAATAGATTGCCACCCTGCCGCCAAAAGAATGACCAATAATGAAACATGGCGCAATTTTCAGCGTATCCATTAATTCCCGAACCATCTCACCGTATTCGGGAACGCCCCACGGCTCCGGAGGCCGGCTACTTTTTCCATGTCCGGGAAAATCCAGCACAGTTACCTTCATCGTTTCTGATAATGTTTGAGTAATGGGGGCAAAAAATGTAGTATCGCAGCCCCAGCCATGGAGCAACAGTACATTTTCACCGGCTGTGCCATGCTGTTCATAATAAACCTGTGCCCCGTTTATTGTGAGAAGCATAACAGCCATCCTTTCCTTACCCAGTGCAAGATGATCGCTCAAATTCAAATCGTTTTCCTGAAAAACACGTGCCCGCAATGGATTCATTTTTGCGATATCGTTTGATTTTGTTTCCAGGGGCACCGGGTCTATTCTACCCTATTTTCCCTAAAATGAAAAGCCTGAGGCATAAAAGCCTTCTCAGGCATACTGTATGCCGGCTGGTCTAAATATTGAACAGTTTCTTTACGCCGGAGGAATTCGCCAGACATATCTGCATTTATATGCCGACATGCAGTATATTCGCTGATATTCCATGGGAACAGGAACGATACTTTCCAATTCGCAGCCTAATCTTTCGCAGGTATGCCGGCTGGCTAAATTATCCTCATCCGTAGTAATAACCAGGGAATGAATGCCTAGCACGCGAATCAGCGGAACGAGCAGTTCGCAGCTTCTTTTGGCATAGCTATGCCCACGGTACTCTTTATCCACATGGTAGCCAATATGCCCAAAATAATATATTCCTCTGCCTTCGCCATACCTTAAGCTAATCCTTCCGGCTTCTTTCTTCATGCCGTAGGGAATCATGGAAAACATCAGTGTCTGCAAGATGCCTAAGGCTTTGTCCTCCGGTACTACTTCCGCAGGCTTTAAAAAGACTACTCCATCGCAAAAGGCTTGGCCCAAAGAATAAGATGCCCTTTCATAAAGCGCCATAGCTTTACACTTCCTGCACCTTCACCTGGTGTAAAAGCGTTTCAAAATCTTCCGGTCGAATCAACTGAGTTCCTTCTGTCATTACACTGGCGGCACCGGCAGCCATGCCATAGCGGAACGCCCGCGGCAGGCTTTCCCCCTTCTCCAGTCCGAAAAGGACTCCCCCGACCATAGCGTCTCCCGCACCTACAGTAGACATTGCCTTCACATTCAGTCCTGGTGAATACAAGGTTTGATGCCCGTCCGTAAACATGGCTCCCATTTTTCCCATTGATACGATTACAGCCTGCGCTCCTTTACGCATAAGAACATAGGCGGCTTCTCGAATAGACCGGAGCGTACGCAAGGAGATATTCAGTGCGGCTTCCAGTTCTGTGAGGTTTGGTTTGACCAGATAGGGGTTTGCTTCCACTCCGCGCAGCAGGATATCCCCCTCTGCATCCAATATGCAGGGGTGTCCTTCCAACGCCAGGATTAGATCCCGGTATGTCGTTTCGGGGCAGCCTGGAGGCAAACTGCCGGTTAAAACGGTAAATCCATTGTTTTTTGTTTTTTCTCTTGCTAACCGAATAAAGGATTCCAGTTGGGCTTGATCCATAAGGCAACCGGGCTCGTTAAATTCAGTTACCCCTTGACTATTTTGGGATACCACCTTTAAGTTTGTCCTAACGCTGCCGGGAATGGTCATGAATTCCCATTGAAACCCTTCCGCCGTCATCATTTCTTTCAGCAACGAGGAACCGTTTTCCCCCATGCAGCCAATGCAACGGACCGATAACCCCAGGCGATGCGCCACCACAGCCACATTGATGCCCTTTCCTCCCATATCCTGACGCACCTGGAGGATTCTATTCACTTCTCCTGGCCGCAATTGCGCTACCGTAACCGTCTTGTCAAATGCAGGATTTAGGCAAATAGTAGTATGCATGCTTCCTCCTATGGGAAAGAACTTCCAAAATGTATTGTAACACAGCGAATAAAACTTATGCAAGGGATCAAAAAGGCCCTGCCAATACAGACAGGGCCATACAGATAGCTTTGGGCAATGGATAATTATTCTTCCTCTTCGTCATCATGCTTAGCGGAATCAATAATCTTCTTGGCTTCAATCGCAGGCACTTCCTCATACCTTTCGAAAGTCATGGAGAAGGAGCCGCGGGCCTGGGTCATGGAGCGCAAATCCGTGGCATATTTAAACATTTCCGCCATAGGCGCTTCTGCAACAACCTGTTGAAGTCCATCCACCTGGTGCATACCCATAATGCGGCCGCGACGCTTGTTCATATCGCCCATGATATCGCCCATGTACTCATCAGGCACTACTACTTCCACATGCATGATCGGCTCCAGCAGCACCGGGTTAGCATCCAAACAGCCTTTCTTATAAGCGATACGAGCAGCAGTTTTAAAGGCCATTTCAGAAGAATCGACCGGATGGTATGAGCCGTCGTACAGCTTGGCACGCAAACCAACCATAGGATATCCAGCCAATACACCCCTAGGAAGATTTTCGCGAAGTCCTTTTTCTACCGCAGGGATAAAGTTGCGCGGCACAACACCGCCTACCACGGCATCCACAAACTCAAATTCCGTAGAGCCTTCGCCGATGGGTGAAAACTCGATCCAAACATCACCGAACTGCCCATGGCCGCCGGATTGCTTTTTATGCCGTCCCTGCACCTTGACCGTCTTGCGTATGGTTTCACGGAAGGGTATTTTGGGATCCTGCAGCAAAGCGTTGGCACCAAATTTGCTGGACAGCTTGTTACGGATAACATCCAAATGCAATTCGCCCTGCCCGGAAAGCAAGGTTTCCGTTGTCTCAACGTTCTTCCCAATCGTAATAGAAGGGTCTTCTTCTTGCAACCTGGCCAAACCGCCAAACACCTTGTCTTCCTCGCCCTGCTTTGCTGCGTATACAGCCTTGCTCATGCAGGGCGCTGGGAAAGTTAATGCCCCAAAGCGAATCGGCTTATTTTGGTCACAAAGCGTATCCCCGGTAGAGGTATATTGCAGTTTTGCCAATGCGCCCAAATCACCTGCATGGAGTGTGCTTTTGCTCACTTGTTTCTTTCCGCGCAGAACATAGATGCCCGCGGCTTTTTCTATCTTTTCCGCATTGACATTATATAAGGGAGTAGCGCTGGTTAGTGTACCGGAGCATACTTTGAACAAAGAAAGTTTTCCTACAAAGGGGTCCGCGATGGTTTTGTATATCAGTGCCGAGAAGGGAGCACTGTCGCTGCAGATGCGTTCCTCTTCCTGTTCAGTTTTAGGGTTGATGCCCTTGCAGGCTGTTCCTTCCGGCGAGGGAAAGTAATTTGCGATAGCGTCCATCATCTTGGCAACGCCAACCCCGGTTAATGCAGAGCAGGCGCATACGGGAACGATGCTGCCATTTTTCATGCCGGCCCTAAAGCCAACCAAAATTTCGTCATGGCTCAGTTCGCCTTCGTCCAGGTATTTCATCATCAATTCATCATCAGCAGATGCTGCCGCTTCCATAATCTCGCCAAGCGCTGCAGCAACTTGATCATTCATGGAAGCAGGAACCGGTACTTCCTTTAAGGATTTTCCGGTGCCTTCATAAGCTTTGCCTTCCAGCACATTGACCACACCTTTGAAACCCGCGCCTTCACCCATGGGTAGAAGCACCGGCACAACGCTGGTACCAAAGGCGGTTCGAAGCTGCTCGGTTACTTTGTTAAAGTTGGCGTGCTCACGGTCCATTTGATTGATGACAAACATACGTCCAACATGGTTTTTATCTGCATAGGCCCAGGCTTTTTCCGTACCGACGGCTACTCCTCCCACGGCACCAACCACGATAACGGCTGTATCCACCACCCGCAAGGGCCCCATCATTTCACCAATAAAATCGAAATAACCGGGTACATCAATCACATTCAGTATTTTCCCATTCCAATCAATAGGCGCAACTGCAGCGCTGATAGAAATACCCCTTTTGACTTCCTCAGGTTCAAAATCTGTGGTGGTGGTGCCGTCTTCAACACGGCCCTGCCTGTCAATTATGCCGGCAGCGAAAAGCATAGCCTCCGTCAAGGTGGTTTTGCCTTCGCTGCCATGACCCATGAGAGCCATGTTCCGGATATCTGTGGTAGAATAGTCTGCCATGTTCATTTCCCCCTATTATCTTTGCATTTTTTTCTTACGTTTATCGTTAGCGTGCTATGTAAAATACATGCGATAGGCTGCGTAAACATGTAATTAGCCCGCTCTCTTAACACTCAAGGAATATATTATCAGAAAATGTGCAAAAAGAAAAGACTTGTTTTTAAACAAATCCTTTCAATGCAATCGTAAACTTATACTTTGTTGTCAGATATATCGTCTATCTCGGGCAAAGACAGTGCATCCAATGGCTGCGAAGGGATAGACAGAAGCTTCTCCATCCTGGGAATCATCACTGCTGGATTGCCGGACGTCTCTAGTACCACTTTCCCCTGCCTTCCAAAAGGCTTGAGTATTCTGTCTGATAAAAGCCTCCGGGCCAACTGACGCACAGTACCTATATTTCCGTCAATCACGGCCGTATCAGCAGGAAAGAAAGACTGAATTGCCTCACGAAGGAATATGTAATGGGTACAGCCCAGGACTACAGCATCCACCGGTTGAGTGAGATATGGAGACAACAATTTTTTCAGATGATTAAGGACATCATGTCCCTTCCAATGGCCTTGCTCCACAAATTCCATTAAGCCCGGGCAAGGAACAGGCAGGGCGCCCTCTCCGTATTGTGCCATCAACTGCTGAAATTTTGGAAGTTGAAGCGTAACCGGAGTCGCCATGACCAGAATCTTGCCGCCATGGCGTAATAATGAGGCGGGCTTCAAAGCCGGTTCCATGCCGATGACAGGTATTTGTACCGTTGACCGCAAGTGCGCCGCCGCCACGCTGGTAGCTGTGTTACATGCTATGAGGATCGCCTTTGTCCCGCATGCCATTAAATGATCCGCTACATACGATACATAGCGCATTACCTCATCCGGCGGTTTTGTGCCATAAGGCGCGTGTGCCGTATCTCCATAATAAATATAATCTTCCTGCGGCAGAAGCATCCGGGCTGTTTGAAGCACGCTGATTCCACCTACACCGCTGTCGAAAACCCCCACAGGTCCATTCATATCCATGTGTTACCCCCCGCACGGCTCTCCTTATCCTGGCATTATATCCCGTTTGCGGTGGGAAAACAACCTGCTATCCTTCAACTTTCACCAAAACATCCCGGATTGCATCCGCAAGATAAGGCATCGCTGCAAGTGCCTCCTCCAGTGTGTTTTTGTTGTTTCCCACTTCCACCAGGATGCAACAAGAGGCAATATGCTGATTGAAACGGCCTGTTTTCAAATTAATCGGCTTGCAAATACCTTGCACTTGCTGGTTGAGCGAATCAGTTATATTTTGCGCCAATTCATAATTTTTCTCCCATTCAGGCTTCACATCATACCCAACGCCTGTTTGTCCGGTCCCTTTGCCGATAAGCATCATCAGACGGGCTAAACGCATATCTCCCACTTGAACGGTATTTTGATTCGCCATGCTGGCCGTATATGCATCCCGATGCAAATCAATATATAAATCATATTTTTCACCGCGCGCCAATGAATCCTCCAGCATTTTCAAAGATCGTGCATAAGATGTTGACAGTGCGGGTGGCTCATATGCGGCGGTATCGTGAAACACTTCAAAACCTGCAGCTTTCAATAACTGACTCAGTTCTTCCCCAACCCGAACCACGTTGCATTCACTATCCATGGTTCTCCACTTTTCCGTCTGCACATACGTATTGCCTTCGGTAGGTTCGTAGGCTTCGTAAGTATGGGTATGATAAATAAGAATCCGCTTCCCGTCTCCGGTGCTTTTCCTGTCTGACCTTCGGATGATTTCAAAACTGAACCCCTCAGGAGAAATCGAAGCAATATCAGGTGTTTGGGTTATAAGGAGCGGCGGGGTTATGGAAGGAAGCATCAAGGAGGAGGGAACAGGCGTTTCAAAAGAAAACAGATTAATGGAAATTGGCTCGCGCGAGTTTAAAGAGGGGATGGGTTCCGGTTCAGGTGTCTGGGTGACAGGCAGCACCTCAAGCGCTGCAAAAGCAGGTACGTCCTCATCTTTACTTAAAAACGCACCTGAAACGGCAAGGCCCAAGCTGAACCCAATAGCCAATATTCCCAAAAACACGGAAAGTGCCAGGCAGAATGCCTGGGTACGTGAATAAAAACGCATACGCATGATTTTTTCACCTCATCTGTTGTAGGATACTCATGCATATGCTAAGACAAGCTCCTTAATGCATCAAAATCGGGATCTCATCTCCGGACAGCTTTGGCTGCAGTGCCAAATTGATTCCCAAGGCCAATACATCCGCCACATTATTGACCAATTCATCTATCTCTCTGGGTGTAACCACCATTTCCCCCAATGTATGCGCGGATATTTTATCGGTTAATGCATCCACTGCATCCATATGGTCAGAAGAGGGCATTTGCAAATCGTGCAGCAAGATGGCGAGCGCATCCTTTGCGATGGTGGAGGCATAGACCACCATGGGAACGCCAATGGCGATCACCGGTACACCAAGCGTGCTGCTGGACAAGCCCAGACGGTGATTGCCCACCCCGCTGCCAGGGCTGATGCCTGTATTGGTTATCTGTACAGTCGTGCAGATGCGGGCGGTTTCCATGGCCGCCAAGGCATCAATTGCAATAACGGCAGCCGGATGCACGTGTTCAACGATTCCGCGTACCATCTCGGCCGTTTCCATTCCAGTCACGCCTAATACTCCCGGGGCTACAGCGCAAACGCTTCGCAGCCTTCCCTTCAGGCTGTCGGGCACGCTTTGCTTTAAGTGTCTGGTAACCAAGGTGGATTCAATAACGCGGGAACCTAACGCATCCGCCGTTACACGCCGATTACCAAGGCCAATCACAAGAATTTCCCCATATTCGGGAAGCATTTGATCGAGGGTATGGCTCATCAGCGTTGCTACCCTTTTGCGAAGTTCCGCGCCACATTTTGGCAAATCAGCTGCACAGATGGTGACAAATGTTCCTTTTTGCTTTCCCAGGCGGTTAGCAGCTTCCTCCGTGTCAATATAAACGGTGGTTTGGGAGATTTCTCCCTCCTCCCAATTTTGAATGCGGATGCCGCTGTTGTCACCGCCGCAGCTTCCGGCACTTTCCATCGCCAGATCTGTACGAACGCCGCGCATGCCGATCCCCTCCGTTCCTTCTCAAATCAGCATGCGCGGCGTCATATTCAGTTATTCATGGTTTCGAAAAAAGGTCGTTCATTCTCTACTTGAAAATAAACCGGAATAGAAAACGCTTCACATCATCAGCCCTCATACCTGAGTGCCTCAATGGGCCGGAGCTTGGAGGCTTTATTGGCTGGATACAAGCCAAATACTACGCCTATAAACACCGAAAATCCGATTGCGATCATTGCTACCATGGGCGAAACAGAGAGTGTCATTTCGAGCACTGGTTCCAGAATATAACAGGCAGCAACCGCAATGCCCAAGCCCAAGATTCCTCCCATAAGGCTTACAACCAGTGCTTCAATGAGGAATTGCATCAAGATATTGCCTCTGGCTGCACCGATAGCTTTGCGAATGCCAATTTCTCTTGTTCGTTCGCTTACGGATACCAGCATGATATTCATGATGCCAATCCCGCCCACCAATAGGGAAATTGCCGCAATGCCACCCAGCATCAGTGTTAAGGTTGCAGTTGTTTCACTCAACGTGTCCAACATCTCCGATTGGTTATAGACACTATACTGGGAGCTGGTGCTGAACATGGTGGCCAAGTAGTCGGTCACCGCCTGCTGGGCAAAAGCCACCTCTTCGGCGGATACTGCTGAAACATAGAAAGAAGAAATACCCCGCTGTGAAAAAAGGCGCTCCGCCAATGTGAAAGGAATCAAAATTTGATTGTCCCCTGACCCAGAGGCCGAGGTTCCGTTTTCTTCAAGGATGCCGACTACTGTAAATGTATAGCCATTTATCGAAAAAGTTTCATCGACCACCCTGGTAGTGCCATACATCTCCGTAGCCGCCTCCGTACCAAGCACTGCCACAAAGCTTCGGTTATCGATGTCGGGCTCCTGCAGAAACCGCCCAAGCTGCACATTCCAATTTCGAATCTTTTCATAGCCTGGGGTTGTGCCTTGAATCGACCCGTCATCATACGTGGTAACGCCCGCCTTCACCGTGCCGGATACGTTGGTAATAGGCGCCACATGGGCAATGCTCACATCCTGAGCCAGCTTTTCAAGTTCTTCAAGAGTGACCGGATTTTGCCAGCGTGCCCGGATGCTCACATTGATAAGATTCGTTCCCATGCTTTCAATCCGGCTTACTACTGAAGCATTAGCACCTTGGGCAATAGCCACCAATACCACAATGGCCACAACACCTATCACAACGCCCAATATGGTTAGGAAGGAACGCATTTTGTTCCCGCCGATGGCTTTTAAGGCCATCTTAAGCGACTGGATGATCACTTATCTTTTCCTCCTCCCATATGCGGCCATCCTCAATATGAACGATCCGCTCCGCTCTGGCTGCTACAGACGGATCGTGGGTAATGATCACAATAGTGTTTCCAGCCTGGTGAAGCTTTTCGAACAGGTCCATAATTTCCAGCCCTGTTTTTCTGTCCAGATTGCCCGTCGGTTCATCTGCAAGAATCAAGGCAGGGTGAGCAGCCAAGGCACGGGCTATGGCCGCACGCTGCTGCTGGCCGCCGGATAGCTGGGTTGGCCTATGCTTCATCCTATCTTTGAGCCCAACTTGATCCAGCGCCGTCACCGCCCGTTTTTTCCGCTCAGCGGCGGGTATATTCTGATAGATCAGCGGCAGTTCCACATTTTCAAGGGCCGATAATTTTGATAAAAGATTGAAGCCCTGAAATATAAAGCCGATGTGGGTATTCCGTAATTTTGCCAACTGCCGCTCATTGTACTTTTCAATAGGTTTTTCGTTCAGCTCATATATACCTGAATCCGCAACATCCAGACAGCCAATGATGTTCATCAATGTGGACTTTCCACTGCCCGACGGACCGATGATGGCAACGTATTCCCCCTTGTCAATGCTCATCGATACATCCGCCAGCGCGTAAATTTCCTCACCGCCCATTTTATATTTCTTTACAATATTCTGCATATGGATCATGGCCATACCTCCTAATTTCCCTGCCGCTGGCTAAAGCTGCCTTGGCCGCTTCCCCCGGTAAATGTGCGCGTGCCATTTCCACCGCCAGTCGGCATTTGTGCAGGCATACCGCCTTCCATGTTCGGCATACCGCCGCCCATCTCCATGCCGCCCATCATTTGATTCTGAGATTGGCTAGATGTAGATGCTGTCCTCGTAACAAGAACATAATCTCCAACATTGAGACCGGAGAGGACTTCGGCATAATTTTCACTAGCCATACCGGTTGTTACAAACGTTTTAATACCCGGTTCTTCGGAGGCGTTCGGATCAATACTTGTGGTATAAACCCATACGTACTGGCCATCCTTGGATGTATTCAGCGCGGAAATCGGAACCAGTATAACGTTGCTGACTTCTCCCACATTAATGGTTGCTGTTCCGTTCATGCCAATTTTCAGCTGCTCATCCCCTGTAATATCCAGCGTGACATTATATGTGGTTACACCGCTGGAGCTGGTACCCAGCTGGGATATGTAAGAAACCACCGCAGTATATGTCTTGTCGGTAACAGCATCCATGGCAATGGATACATCTTGTCCAACTTCCACATTGATAATATCTAGTTCATCCACGCTGACAATCATTTGCTTTGCATCGCCCACATACAGGGAGATCAGCGCAGTGCCAGCCGCTTGTTCAGTTGTGGAAGCAGCAATTACCGTATCAACAATACCGTCAATCGGGGCCAATACAGCGCCTGAGGATAATACTTCCTTAGCGGATTTCAGCTTGTTCAGGGCAACCTCACGCTGGGAAAGAAGCGTCTCATATTCCGCGGTTGCAGGCATTTGTGTCAGATAAAACAACGCGGAACCTCTGGAGGGCTTATCATTCACATCATAATAAACTTTAGAAATTCTTCCTTTTGAAGTACTTGTGAAATAGAAGGGCATGTTGATCTGCGCTGTGCCTGTTCCAATAATCACACTATTGGCAACTACGTTCACACTGGTCCCCTCCAGCGTTTTTGCGTCACTGAATGTAATGACCGCAGTGTCATGATCCACACTTTGTACGACGCCGTCATACTTTGATGTGCCATCCACCACAACCACTGAATCACCTATAGCCAAATCTCCGGTGGGAATGGATACATTCATTCTTCCATCTAACGAAAGCACCAGCAAAGCATCATATTTATCAACCACATCCTGCACAGAATCTCCAACCGCACCGAAAATCTTTTTCACTCGGCCAGCTACGGATGTATTCAGGTTGGAGTCATCCGAATATTGGCGAGCCAATTGTGCTATGGAGTCATCTATGGTTGTAAGCTCACTTTCCAATGTTGTAATGGTAGCTCTTAAGGCATCATCGTTCACCTTTATCAGCTTATCACCCGTATGAACCTGCTCGCCTGATTTCACATATACCTCATCTGCTGTTATCGCAAAATCCAAAGCTACACTCTTGGTTTCAGAAATGCTGAGCGATCCTGTGCCGGTAACGGTCTTTTCCAAATTTCCCGTGGTTACCTGCACTTGCTGATAAGATACGGCGGCGCTTGCGGTTACCGTCTGCCTGCTTTGGTAGATCCGGTATCCACCGTACCCCAAACCACCAAGTATTGCACATGCGAGAAAAATTTTTGCAACGACTTTTAGGACCTTTTTCATACGCTCCTCCTTAAAATGATCTGCTTGGAAACAATGGAAGTATATCCCGCCCATGTTGTGGGAAAATGAATGTCCTGTGAATGTTGTGTGTATTCGGCTTGTAGATTTGCCGTTCTGAACCATTCTTTACGACTTTGGGCCTTGCTTGACATTTGACTGGGAATACCGGATAATAAAAGCTGAAATAGTTTGCCGGTAGACCGGCTGAAAGAAGGAGGCTTCGGGTTGCCGCATACCATTATTGCCGTGGCGCCCGGCAGTGTAGCCTGCCGCTATGGCATCAGACCGGGAGACCGGCTGATGCGGATCAATGGAGAGGAAATCATTGACCAGATTGATTATCAGGCACTCTCTACCAATAGTAGGATTACTCTGGACATAGAAAAAAAGGATGGTGCATATAAAACCTTTTCCTTGGAAAAAGATGAATATGAACCTTTAGGTATACAATTTGAAGAATCTCTGATTAGCCGCCCACGAAGCTGCCGCAATCATTGTGTGTTTTGCTTTATCGACCAAATGCCGCCTAAGCTCCGCAGTACCTTGTATGTCAAGGATGATGACTGGCGCTTGTCTTTGATGATGGGCAATTATATCACTTTGACCAATGTGTCGGAAAGCGAAATGGATCGTATACTCCGTCGCAAGGTAAGCCCCTTGTATATCTCCATCCATGCCACAGATGGACAAGTACGCAGGCGGATGATGCATCATCCGGACGCAGCTAGAATTATGGAGCACCTTCAAAGATTAAAGGACGCGGGGATTTTCTTTCATTGCCAGATTGTGCTGTGTCCTGGATACAACGATGGAAAGATTTTGGAAAATACATTGCATGATCTGATATCGCTTTATCCCGCAGCCCGTTCTGCTGCACTGGTGCCGGTTGGACTCACTGCCCATAGGGAGGGGCTGACCCCCTTGACACCATACACAAAAGATACGGCTGCCGCATTGATACGGCAAGTGGCGGATTTTCAGCAGCAATACAAGGCTGAATATGGGACTTCCTTCGTTTTTCCTTCGGATGAGTTTTATTGCTTGAGTGGCCTGCCTCTTCCCGATTACGAAGCATATGAAGACTTTCCTCAAATTGAAAACGGCGTAGGTCTTTTACGGTTATTCATGCAGGATGTGGAGGATGCATATCAGGAAGATCCAAATCCTGCCTATACGAAAAAGCGGTTGCTCATCGCTTGCGGGGTATCTGTCGCGCCGCACTTGAAGGCATTGGCGGATCAGTTCGCTCCTGCGGACATGAATGTTTCCGTTCAGCCAATTATAAACGATTTTTTCGGGCACACCATTACCGTTACCGGTTTAATTACAGGGAAAGACTTAATCCAGCAATTAAAAGGCGTTGAAACAGACCAAATTCTTATTTGCGAGAATATGCTCAGAGCAGAAAAAGACCTGTTTCTAGATGACGTTTCTTTGGAGCAGGTTCGCAAAGAATTGCCGGCTCCCCTGGCTGTTGTCCCAAATAATGGCCAGGCATTTTACGAAGCTATATGTGGCCGCGCCAAATGATTCTCTTTGGAGGAATAATCCCATGCCAAAACCCCTTGTTGCCATCGTAGGCCGTCCAAACGTAGGAAAATCTACCTTTTTCAATAAAATTTCCGGTAAGCGTATTTCCATCGTGGAAGATACTCCCGGTGTAACCCGGGACAGGGTCTATGCCGATGTGGAATGGATGGGCCGCAAGTTTACCCTGATCGATACCGGGGGTATCGATCCCAGAAGCGAGGATGTTCTGCTTTCCCAAATGCGGCACCAGGCCCGCATTGCTATGGAAATGGCAGATGTCATTTGCTTTTTTGTTGATGCCAGGGCTGGCCTCACCCAGGATGACCAGGAAGTTGCTGACCTTTTGCGCAAAACGAAAAAGCCGCTTTTGCTAGTCGTCAATAAAATGGATTACGCCGGATTGCAGGATGTATTGTTTGAATATTATGCCCTAGGTTTGGGTGAGCCTATCGGTATATCAAGCACCAACATGCTTGGCCTTGGCGATTTGCTGGAAGAAATCGTAAAGCTTCTTCCTCCCCCCGCTAAGGAAGAATCCGACGAAGCAGAGCATGTGCTTCAGTTGGCTTTGGTTGGCCGTCCAAATGTAGGAAAGAGTTCTCTTGTCAACCGTTTACTTGGGCAGGAACGGGTGATGGTATCAGATATCCCGGGAACCACGCGGGACGCTATTGACACCCAGTTTACAGGGCAAAACGGCACGACTTACAATATTATTGACACGGCGGGCATGCGTCGCAAGCGGTCTGTAGAAGGAGACTCTTTGGAGCATTACAGCGTGCTTCGCAGTATCGGAGCTATCCGCCGCTGTGATGTAGCTTTGATACTGATAGATGCCCAGGAAGGCGTAACAGAACAGGATTCCAAAATTGCCGGTCTGGTGCTGGAGGAAGGCAAAGGCGCCATCATCGTTGTAAATAAATGGGACGCAGTGGAAAAAGAAACGGGCACCTTAGAAGCAAGCCGAAAAGAAGTATTGGAAGCACTCAAGTTCATGGACTATGCGCCGGTACTCTTTTTATCTGCACTAACCGGCCAAAGGGTGCATACCGTGCTCGAGATGGTCAATAAGGTATGGGCGGAATGCACAAAGCGGGTTCCTACCGGTGTGCTAAACGAAGTATTGGCAGATGCCCAGGCAGCTGTTCAGCCGCCGGCATCCAGTGGACGCAGGCTTAAGATTTATTATGCAACCCAACAAGCTGTCTGCCCTCCCACCTTTGTTCTGTTCGTCAATGATGAAACGCTCATGCATTTTGCCTATCAAAGATATCTGGAGAATTACTTTAGAAAAACCTTTGGTTTTGAGGGAACGCCTATGCGTTTTATCCTTCGGGAAAAAGTAAAGGAGAATTGAACGATGGATCCAATCCTTCGCTTTCTGTTGACCGCTGTTGTCGGATACCTGCTAGGTTCTATATCCACAGGGCTCATTGTAGCCGGTAAAGTCAAAAATCAAGTCGATCTTCGGCAGATGGGCAGCAAAAGCACGGGGGCTACCAATGTGCTTCGGGTGCTTGGGAAAAAACCTGCTGCTATTACATTTGTAGGAGACTTTATCAAAGTGCTTCTGGCCTGTCTCGCAGGCCTTCTCATTGCAGGACAAGAAGGAGCCATGGTAGGCGGCCTGGCTGGAGTGATTGGTCACAATTGGCCGGTGTATCATGGCTTTCGCGGCGGTAAGGGTGTAGCCAGTTCCATTGCCGTTATGCTGTTTGTTTTCCCGCTTCAGGGAGGCATTGCAATAGCTGCATGCATCCTTATCATCGCTATAACGAGGTATGTTTCCTTAGGCAGCATTACAATGCTATTGCTGTATGCTATTTTGGTTTGCATTTTGCAATGGGGTAACTGGCTTGTTTGCCTGTGGGCTATCGTATTGGCAGCCTTATGCGTATGGCGGCACCAAGCTAACATCAAGCGACTCATTTCGGGAACCGAAAGCAAGGTTTCCTTTAAAAGCTAATCGTTAGACTAAATTATGATACAAAAAATGCCCCGCATAATTGCGAGGGCATTTTTTCGATTATCGCTTTTCCGCTTTATAAAACGGTTCTTATGCTTCTTGCCGCATTGGTTGACACATTAGCATGAATATCCGCCTGGATTGTTCTTTTTCCAGCGCAATGTGTCGCGGCACATATCCTCCAGGCTTTTTTCTGCTTTCCAACCAATCAATTCCCATGCCTTCGTGGGGTCGGCATAGCATTCCGGCATATCCCCTGCCCGGCGCGGAGCAACAGCATAGGGAACGGAAATATGGTTTGCAGCTTCAAAAGCATGGATGATGTCCAGTACGCTGTATCCTTTGCCGGTGCCCAAATTAACCGTTTGTAAGCCTGTATGGGTGAACGCATATTCACAAGCCTTGAGATGTCCTTTTGCCAAGTCCACCACATGGATATAATCCCGAATGCAGGTACCGTCACGAGTGGGATAGTCGTTCCCATAGACGGGAAGCTGAGGGATTTCCCCTGCTGCCACCTTTGCAATATAGGGCATAAGATTGTTTGGAATGCCGTTTGGATTTTCGCCGATACGGCCGCTTTCATGTGCGCCGATCGGGTTGAAGTAGCGCAGGAGCATAACCGACCAGGCAGGATCTGCCACCACAACATCCCGCAAAATCTGCTCGATCATATATTTGGTCCAACCATACGGATTTGTAGCACTGGTTTCCATCGTTTCCACAAGTGGCATCTTTTTCTGAGTGCCATATACGGTAGCTGATGAGCTGAAAACAAGCCGTTTCACTTGAAATTCCTGCATCACTTCGCACAGGGTCAATGTAGAATCCAGGTTGTTGCGGTAATACGCAAGAGGAATCTTTACCGATTCCCCCACAGCCTTCAAGCCCGCAAAATGAATTACGGCTTGGATATCATGCATTTTAAAAACCTGCCGCAAGCCTTCCTTATCACATACATCTAATGTGTATGAAGGGATCTTTGTCCCGATTATCTCCTCCACACGGTGAATTGCTTCAGGCTGGCTGTTTACATAATTATCAACTACCACAACTTGATGGCCTGCTGCAGCCAATTCCACAAGTGTATGGGTGGCAATATAGCCCGCACCGCCAGTTAGCAAGATTGTCATATGCTTCTCTCCTTCAATTGCTGTTAAATAATAGGATGGTTATAGTGCCTGGGGATAAGCGCCCACTTCATGAAGCTTTTTGAGTTCTCCAGAAACGAATTCCTTATCCTCCTGATAAGTGACGCCAAACCATACGTCGTGGGTGGTCAGTACTTTCACCTGTAACCCTTCACTTTTCATTAAAGTATCTATCATAACCGGCAGAGGAAATTCCTTTTTCATCTCGTCAGGCGCAAGCGATTTTAAAAATGTAGCCAAATGCGCTTGCCCTGCCTTAAATATCCAAGGCGTAAAACCCCAGAAATTCATAGAAACAAGGGAGTCTGGATCCAACATTACACCGTTTTCCAAATCCCAAATGGAGCAGTCCGGTTTTAGCTGGATTTTATATGTCTCCTGAATACCTTTCAGCCCATTATTTTCATCCACGCAGCATACGCCTCTGGTCACATGCCCGTTTTCGGATACAGTATTGCGCAAACGGTATGCCACCATTGCCGCTTCATTTTCAGGCTTCAATGTAAAAAGGCATTCGCGCATGGCAAGAAAAGCTTTCTTTCCATAATAATCATCTGCATTAATCACAGCAAAGGGCTCGTGAATCATGTCCTTGGCGCATAGCACCGCATGCACCGTTCCATAAGGCTTTGTACGCCCTTGCGGTGGTATAAATCCCTCCGGCAGCGTCTCATATTCCTGATAGGCATAGGCGACATCCACGCGTTTGGCAATTCGGTCGCCTACCTTTTCTCTAAATATGCGGTCCATTTCCTTTTTTATTACAAAGACGACCTTGTCAAAGCCTGCCTCTACTGCATCGTAGATGGAATACTCCATCAATATTTCACCATTGGGACCCATACGGTCTATTTGCTTATTGCCGCCATAGCGAGCGCCCAAACCGGCTGCCATGACCATCAACGTTGTTTGCATATTATTTCTTTTGCATCTCCTTTCTTCACATGTTTTCATTCGTCAGATGTATATTCAATTCCTTCCATAAAAACCTAACAATATCATTCCCTCATGGGACACAAAGATGCTCGAAGCTGCTATTATGTCACAAATATCTATTTTTTTATGTGCTTCTTAATTCTATTCAAATAGAAGTTTGTATGCCTTTGTTATCAATTTGCCAATCTTTGAGAATGAAATTTCCCAATTGACATCTTGCAGGGTGCATAAGCCTATGTTATAATCTGTATATGCTAGGTGTTTGTATACCTAGGTAAGATGAAGAAGGAGGGTTTCCACTTTGAAAAAGCTGATTTCCCTGCTGATGGCATTGTCCATGCTGGCAATGTTCGCGGCGCCTGCCCTTGCGGATGCGGAAAACAATTCCGTTACCTACAACATTACTCAAGAACCCCCGCAAATGTACTCCATCAAATCTACCGACACCACCTCGTTCCAACTCTTCCGCCACCTGTTGGTCGGTCTTTTGACGTTCGACCAAAATGACCAGCCCATTCCTGCTGTCGCTAAAGACTACACCGTCTCTGAAGACGGCCTGACCTACACCTTCAACCTCCGGGATGATGCTGTGTGGCAGGATGGCGTGAAAGTCACCGCGAAGGATTTTGAGTATGCCTGGACGCAGCTTCTCAATCCTGAGCTGGCCTGCCAATATGCCGAAATGGCTTTCTGTATCAAGAATGCCAAACCTTACTATGAGAAGACTGCTACCCGTGAAGAACTGGGCATTAAGGTTATCGATGATCTGACCTTGGAAGTTGCCCTGGAATATCCGGTAGCCTACTTCCCCTCCCTCATGACCTTTGGCGTATTCATGCCTTTGCGCCAGGACATCTGCGAACAATATGGCGAGTCCTATGCCACCGATGCCGATAAGTTTATTGGCAACGGCCCCTACAACATGGAATCCTGGCAGCACGAGTCTGAACTCGTGATGGTAAAGTCCGATACCTATTTTGACAAGGACAACATTAAGATCGACAAACTCATCGCCAAGATGGTGAATGATGCCAGCACCGCCTTTAACATGTTCGATACCGCTGAATTCGAAATGATCGGTCTGAGCGGCACAACGCTACCCTTGGCCGAGGCTGCCGGATATACCGCTTTGCAGTATGCCGATGGTGCCACCTTCTATCTCGAGTTCAACTGCAAAGATCCCGTTACCTCCAACGTGAATATCCGTAAAGCTCTGGGCATGGCCATCAACCGTCAGAGCTTCTGTGACAACATCCTCCGTGACCACTCTGTTCCTGCCCTGACCTATACAACCCCCGAAATCATGGGCTTCGGCGGTGAAAAACCCTTTGCCGATTTCATTACTGTAAATTACAAAGATGCCGATCTTGAACAAGCCAAAGTGTATTGGGAAAAAGGCTTGGCTGAACTTGGTCTGACCGCCGAGGAAGCAGCTTCTAAGATCACCTTGATCGCTGATGATTCTGACGTGGCCAAGGAAGTTTCCGCCGCTTACCAGGAATACTGGCGTGCCGCTTTCGGCGTTGAAGTTGTTGTAGAAAATATGCCCTTCAAGAGCCGTCTGCAGCGCACCACAGACCGCCAGTTCTCCATCGTGTCTGCCGGCTGGGGCCCCGACTATAACGATCCTATGACCTTCCTGGCTGTTATGACCACCGGCAATGGCAACAATACCGGCGACTGGTCCAATGAAAAATATGATGAGCTGGTAGCCAAAGCTAATTTGGAAACCGACCTCAAGACCCGTATGGAGTATATGTACGAAGCTGAGTCCATTCTCGTTGAAGACATGGGTATTGCTCCTGTATACTTCCGTAACCGCAACTATCTTGTAGCAGATGGCCTTGAAGGCGTTTACCGCAGTGCCTTCCAGGATTACTGCTTCAATTGGGCCAGCTGGGCGGAGTAACCCATTGGCTTAAGGATTGACTTCCCTTGTTGTATGAAACGAGGAAGGCTATGGCGAAAGCTGTAGCCTTCCTCAAGTCTACTAAGTATTCATCTGTTGGCGGCAGGCTCTATGGCCTTGCTCGGTTCAGTTGGGGGTCATACCTTTATAAAGCCTCGGGAAGGTCATAGGAGGTAGATGCATTTGAAAATCGCTCGATATATCGGAAAACGGTTAATTTTTGCGGTCATCACGCTATTTGCGTTGGTTTTAATTACGTTTCTCCTCATGCAGCTTATGCCAGGCGATCCGTTTATTGGCCCCAAAGCGCGTTCTCCGGTGGTTATGGCTGCTACCCGGGCCAAGTATGGATTGGATAAGCCGGTTTGGGAACAGTTCCTAATTTACATCGGGAATCTTGTGCGTGGTGACTTTGGTGAATCCCTGTATTATACGGGTCGCAATGTGATCGACATCATTCTGGAGGCCTTCCCCTACTCCTTTGATCTTGGGCTTCGTGCTTTAATCTTTGGTATTATCGGCGGCCTATTGCTGGGTGTATTTGCAGGTATTCGCCGCGGAACCAAATGGGACACTACAGCAATGCTTATTGCCATTATCGGTATATCCGTGCCAAGTTTCATCATTGGCTATTTGCTGCAATTTGGAATAAGCATTCAATTATCCTCAGTTTTCAGAAACTGGTTTGATTTGCCGAAGAAGTGGGTAATTCTTCCTGTCTCCGGCTGGGAGAAAGAATCTCAAAAGATTGTTCCAGCATTTGCGCTGGGATTAAGCTCATTGGCAACTATTTCTCGTATGATGCGCACCAGCATCCTGGATGTTACAAACCAGGACTATATTTCTACCGCAAAAGCAAAGGGGCTTTCCCCTCGCCAAATTACAATCAGACATACGCTCAGAAATGCGATTCTACCCGTCGTAACGGTACTTGGTCCAATGGCTGCTGCCATCTTGACCGGTACGTTCGTCGTTGAAAATATATTTGCCGTACCCGGTCTGGGAAAATTCTTTGTTATCTCAGTCCAAAACCAAGATTACACCATGATTACCGGCACCACAATTTTCTATGGTGGTTTTCTCATTGTTGCAACCATGATAGTGGATATTGTATACGGCTTGGTTGATCCTCGAATTCGTATCAGTTAGGAGGGGAAAATATGTCACAAATTAGCAAGGTAGACAGCGGGCTGTTTGAACCGGTAGGCCTAAATATCAAAGCTAGCGAAGGACTTTCCCGTCCTTCCTTGAGCTATATGCAGGATGCCTGGCGGCGGCTTAAGAAGAACAAAATTGCTATCGCCTCACTCATCTATATCATTTTTATTATCGTTGGTTCCATTGTATTTCCCATGATCTCGGGCTATACAATGAGCGAACAGCATCAGGATCATGGTTTGATGCCCATGGGCTATGTCCATAAAACGGTGGACGCAAATGGCGTAGAAACAAGCCATACCCATATTTGGGGTACTGATAAGTTCGGCCGGGATGTTTTCACCAGGGTTTGGTTTGGAGCCCGCATTTCCATGACAATTGGCATTGCTGCGGCCATCATCAATTTGTTTGTAGGTGCACTGTATGGTGGCATAGCCGGTTATTTCGGTGGAAAACTGGATAACATCATGATGCGCTTTCTGGAGATCATCAACGGCATTCCCTACATGATTGTAGTCATTTTGTTGTTGGTGGTAATGGCTCCAGGTATCGGCACCATTGTTTTGGCATATGCCGCTACAGGTTGGACAGGAATGGCAAGGTTGGTTCGCGGCCAGGTCTTGCAGCACAAGGAACAGGAATATGTTCTATCCGCGCGAGTTCTGGGTGCCAGTTCATGGCGGATCATTTTCCGTCATCTTTTGCCCAACTGCCTTAGCGTTATACTTGTGCAAATGACATTAACTATCCCAAGCGCCATCTTTACCGAAGCGTTCTTATCCTATATCGGGCTTGGCGTGCGCATTCCCCTGGCGTCCTGGGGTACGCTGTGTAACGATGGAGCGTCCTATTTCCGCATCATGCCGCATCTATTGTTCCTTCCGGCATTTTTCATTTGCCTAACGATGTTATCCTTCAACTTGCTGGGTGATGCACTACGCGATGTGCTGGATCCCCGCCTGAGAAAGTAGGTATAGTGATGGATCAATCTCCTCTTTTGCAGGTTAAAGATCTTGAGGTATCCTTTTTGACCTATGCCGGTGAAGTAAAAGCGGTACGGGGTGCCAGTTTTCATGTAAACCCAGGCGAAGTAATCGCTATCGTCGGCGAATCCGGCTGTGGGAAAAGTGTAACCGCAAAAGCCATTATGCAGCTCAATCCATCGCCACCGGCTGTGATTCGCGGTGGAAGCATTACGCTGGACGGTATTGACATTCTCGCTCAAACTGATCGGCAGATGCAGGATGTTCGCGGTCGTTTGGTCAGCATGATATTTCAAGATCCCATGACCTCCTTAAATCCCACCATGCTGGTTGGCAAACAGATTACCGAGGGAATTATCAAACATCAAAAGTTTAACCGTGACGAAGCCCAGAAAAAGGCCTTGGAGCTATTGCATATCGTTCAGGTGCCTAACCCGGAGCGCAGGATCAAGCAATATCCCTTTGAGTTTTCAGGCGGCATGCGTCAGCGTGTTATGATCGCCATGGCTCTGGCATGCAACCCCAAGCTGTTGATCGCGGACGAACCCACAACAGCCTTGGATGTAACCATTCAAGCCCAGATTGTAGACTTGATGAAAGATATCCGGGATAAGATTGGCACGGCCATTATCCTCATCACCCATGACCTTGGCGTTGTTGCCTCCCTGGCTCAGCGCATTGTGGTTATGTATGCCGGCCGCGTGGTAGAAAGCGGTTCGTCCGATGATATCTTTTATAGCCCCAAGCACCCCTACACCTGGGGTTTGTTAGACTGCATTCCCCGTTTGGATCAGGATCGTACGCAGGTATTGACGCCTATCATGGGCACTCCCCCAGACTTGATTGCACCGCCCAAGGGCTGCGCTTTTGCCAGCCGCTGCAAGCACTGCATGCGCATTTGCCGTGAGCAACAGCCGGAAACCACAACGGTTGAGGGGCAGCATAGCGCCGCTTGTTGGCTGCTCCATCCGGACGCGCCAAAGGTAACGCATCAGGCGAAAGGAGGCTTGGCAGGATGAGCAATACGACTGGCAGCAAGCCGCTGTTTGAAGTACGCGGTCTGAAAAAGCACTTTGCCGTAGGGCCGAAACAATTTGTTCATGCGCTGGAAGATATCGATCTGGATGTATATCACGGGGAAACATTAGGCCTTGTTGGCGAATCCGGCTGCGGAAAAACCACATTGGGCCGCACGATGATTCGTATTTATGAGCCTACCGCAGGCACCATCAAATATGACGGGGCAGACATTCATCATCTGAATAAAAATGAATCCAAGCATTTTTGCAAAGATGTTCAAATGATCTTTCAGGATCCATACGCCTCCCTGGACCCCCGTATGACGGTTGGTTCCATTATTGGTGAAGGCATTACCATTCATGGCATCATGGGAGCTAAGGAACGGCAGGAGCGCATTGAGTCTCTGTTGGACCAAGTAGGTCTCAACCGTGAACACAGCAACCGTTTCCCTCATGAGTTTTCCGGCGGCCAACGTCAGCGCATTGGTATTGCCCGTGCTTTGGCCATCGATCCCAAGTGTATCATCTGCGATGAGCCCATATCTGCTTTGGATGTATCCATTCAAAGCCAGATTGTGAATTTGCTGCGCTCTTTACAGGATAAGCTTGGCCTTACCTATGTTTTTATCGCTCACGATCTGAGCATGGTTAAATACATCTCCAACCGCGTCGCTGTGATGTATCTTGGCCATATCATGGAAATCGCGCCAAGCAATGATATTTATCATAAGCCCTTGCATCCATACACCCAGGCGCTATTGTCCGCCATACCGATTCCGGATCCTGCCAAGGAACTGGCTAAAGAGCGGATTCTATTGTCAGGAGATGTACCCAGCGTACTCACGGAGCAAAAAGGATGCCCCTTCCGCGGCCGTTGCCGCTATGCCACCAGCCGGTGCGAACAGGAAAAGCCAAAATTAAGAGAAGTGGCACCCAAGCACATGGTTGCATGCCACTTTGCGGAATAAGATCAAAAACTAAAAGGATACTGCACCCATTTCGCTTTTTTCAATAGTTTCCTGCTCAATAGATTCCGTCCCCGCATCTGTTTGGATGCGGGGCCATTTTTGTTCTGCGCTCTGTCCGCCAAATCCTTCGGTGCTGTCCATCCGGAAAAATACGGTGAATGTACGAAGCAGCAATTTGACATCCAGCCAAATGGAATAGTTTTCCATATACATCAAATCCATCATCAGCTTATCCCGTGCCGATGTATTATATTTCCCCTCAATTTGTGCATAGCCCGTCAGCCCTGCCTTCATCTTTTGACGGTAAGCAAAGGCGGGAAATTCCCGAATGTATTGCGTGACATTTTCAAGCATTTCCGGCCTGGGGCCAACCAGACTCATATCTCCTTTGAGAATATTGAATAGTTGGGGCAGTTCATCCATCCTGGTCTTGCGCAAAATTGCGCCTACCCTTGTAATCCGCTGATCGTTTTGCTGAGCGGATACCTGATTGCTGTCCATGCATGCATTTGTTGTCATGGTTCGAAATTTGAGAATTTCAAAGATATGACCGCCAATGGTCATCCGTTTTTGACGGAAGAAAACCAGTCCCCCATCTTCTGCATGAATTGCAATCGCAGCCGCTATCATTACAGGACTTGTTAACACAAGAACTACAGCGGCAAATACAATATCCATTGCACGCTTGATTACTTTTATGTGTAGATCCAGTTCACCCCGGGACATAAAAATGAAAGCACAATCATCCAATATGACTTGCTGCCCATTAACCATCATCACGTCTTCCAATTCGGCAGCAGCATAAGCATTCTTGTGATTTTGATAGCAAAATTCAAGAAGCAGCCCCCGTTGTGTAGCTGGCACCTGGGCAAAGAAAACCGCGTCATTGCGCAAAATAACTTTTTTGACTTGTGCGCTTCGGTAATCTACTACATCCCGTACATCATACTGCAAGCGATATCTGCTGATCTTTTTCATCACATGATCTGACGCTTCCTGTGAACTGGCTACTATACAACAACGTTCCGGCGGATTCACAGAAAAATAAAGTGCATTTCCCCACCGGGTCATCAGAATAATAAATACAATTTGCATAATCATGGTGCCTATGAGAAGCAAAAAATCCAGACCAAACAATTGCAAAGACCTATATTTTGCGTCATTTACATTCATGATCTCCAGCTGGAGATAGGTAATCAAGTCGGTAATGACAGCAACCATGGCCAATGAGGATATCACAGGCCTGCTTTTCCTTTTCCCGATATCATACCCGCCATATATAGAGATGGTTCCTGCAAGCAATACGGAAAATGTAATCAGCGTAACACCGGAAGTCCGACTGAAAACCCATAATGGCAGATTATTTAGCCCTAGCATTCCGAAAAAGGATCCATAAAAAAACGTATAAAGCAGGATTCGCATCAATAGGAAGAGTCCCTGTTGCTTTTTGCTTTTCTTTTGACGCATACTCATCATATCCTCATCCAAAGCTTCGAATTGCTTTGTACTACATACTTTTATGGCACTAGTGGTATTATACATGCAGGTTAACCGCTTTGTCAAAGGAGATGGCCCTGGTCCGAGTTTTATGGATTAAATTTACAAAGTAAAAGATAATTTTGCCTTGACATACAAAGCAAACAGCGCTACAATTCAACAACCGGATTTTGTTAGCCGGCTAATTAATTTTGGAGGTTACATTCCTTTGGATAATGAATCGGAACAGATTTTTGAAATGCATCACAGAATACATCACCAGTTTTTTCAATGTGTAAACCGAATGTTGGAAAACCCCGCCGTGCATCCAGGGCAAGCAGCCCTTATTGGAAAACTCATGCGGCACGGGTCGCTAAGCCAGGCCGCGCTTTGCCGCCGTTTGGACGTAAGCGCAGCCACGGTCGCTGTGTCATTGCAGCGCTTGGAAAAGCAGGGTTTTCTAACAAGAGTGCAAAATCCGAATGATCTTCGTGAAAAGCTATTATGTCTCACACCTGAGGGTGAAAAAATAGCCGAAGAAATAGAACATGCGGTCGTCTTTGTGCAAAAGCAAGCAATTGAAGGTTTTACATCTGAAGAATTCGCTCAACTGAGAGAATTCATTATACGCATCTCTGCCAATCTTGAATCATGCAAAGATAAATTATCCTCCCCAGAAAAGTCCGGCAAATCGCAAGGAGTGTGATTGTGGCATGACCCACATGTTTAAGTATTTGAAATCCTCCGTACTTTTTATTTTGCTGATCGTGGTCTTTTTATCGGTGCAAGCCGTTTGCGATTTAGCACTTCCTACCTATACGGCTCACATCGTTGATATAGGCATTCAGCAGCAGGGTGTTGAGGGGCCGACACCTGCAGTGATCCGGGCCTCGGAATTAAACTCGTTATCACTTCTCATGCAGCAGGACAAGTATAAGGAGCTTGTAGAGCCTAATTATTCGCTGCTTCCCACGATGGAGGGTGGAAGATACCCGCTTCAAGCCACCGAACCATTGTATCAATTGAATAACGTTGATCGTGATACCCTTGCACAAATGGATTTAGTCTTTAGTAAAGCAATTCTCATTCGTACCGTACTGTCAGGAAAAGTTCCGGAAGGTCTGGGGCTGACTGGGATTCCTGACTTGTCAGCCATCCTGCCCCAAAATGTTGATTTAGCCAGTGCTCTTTCCTTGCTTCCGGCAGATCAGCGTGAGGGTATGCTTTCTACTTTTGCGGAGAGCATTGCTCAATTCCCGGAATCCATGCTTCAACAATTTGCTATTGCCGCTGTGCGTACAGAATATGAAACTATCGGCATTGACCTTGGCAAGCAGCAATCAGATTACATTCTCTTGGCCGGGCTGAAAATGCTTCTTGTTGCCCTTGGCGGCATGGCGGCAGCGGTCCTGGTAGGTTTCCTTGGCTCGCGTATCGCCGCAACGCTGGGCCGTGACCTCCGCCGCAAAGTGTTCTCCCGTGTACTTTCATTTTCTCAGCGGGAGATGGACAGTTTTTCCACCGCATCCCTCATAACACGCTCCACAAATGATATCCAGCAGGTGCAGATGATTATGGTTTTTCTTCTGCGCATGGTGATATATGCGCCGATCCTTGGTGCCGGAGGCGTCATAAAAGTAATGGAAACTAATAGATCCATGGCATGGATCATAGCGCTTGCTGTGGCCATTATCCTTGTTATTGTGGGAACACTGTATGTATTTGCCATGCCTCGTTTTAAAAAGCTTCAAACGTATGTTGACCAGTTAAACCGGGTCGCCCGAGAAATTCTTACGGGCTTGCCTGTGATCCGCGCCTTCAATACGCAGAAAAAGGAAGAAGACCGTTTTGAGCGGGCCAATAAGGTTTTAAACAAAACTCAGCTCTTTGTCACGCGAATGATGTCCGGCATGATGCCCCTTATGATGCTCGTAATGAACGGTATCACCCTTTTGGTGCTGTGGGTAGGCGCCCATGGCATTAGCAACGGCGCCATGCAGGTTGGCGATATGATGGCCTTTATACAGTATGCGATGCAGATCATTATGTCGTTCCTGATGATCTCCATGATGTCCGTCATGCTGCCGCGGGCCTCTGTGGCTGCAAAGCGCATCGATGAGGTCATTACAACCCCTTCTACGTTGGTAGACCCAGCCAACCCTGTTGCATTTGATCCTAACACGCGGGGCGTAGTTCAATTCCAAGACGTTAGCTTCCGTTATCCTGGTGCTTCGGAGGATACCTTAAGCCATATCAGCTTTACCGCGCAGCCTGGTCAAACAACAGCCATATTAGGCGGTACAGGATCAGGAAAGTCAACCCTGGTACATCTGATTCCCCGTTTTTATGATGTAACGGATGGGCATGTGCTGATTGATGGCCGTGATGTGAGTGAAGTCTCGCAAAAAGATCTGCGCAAACGCATCGGTTTTGTTCCTCAAAAGGGTGTTCTGTTCTCCGGTACAATAGCTTCCAATATAGCATATGGCGTGTCAGATGCCTCCGACGAAGAATTGAATAAAGCAGCCGCCATTGCCCAAGCGGATGGATTTATTGAAGAAAAGGCTGACCGGTACGAATCAAAGGTTTCCCAGGGCGGCACCAATGTATCGGGTGGTCAAAAGCAGCGTTTGTCAATTGCAAGGGCAATCCTAAAGCGCCCTGAGGTTTATGTGTTTGATGACAGTTTCTCCGCGCTGGATTTTAAAACCGATGCAGCATTACGCTCGGCTTTAAAGCAGGAGACAGCGGACAGCACGGTCATCATTGTAGCCCAGCGCATCAGCACAGTGCTGCATGCCGAGCAAATAATTGTGCTGGATGATGGGAAAATCGTAGGTACCGGTACGCACCGGGAATTGATGAACTCCTGTGAGGTCTATCGTCAAATCGCCACAAGCCAGTTGTCCAAGGAGGAATTAAATCATGCAAACAAATAATCAATCCCGTCGCCGGCCCATGGGCGGGCCTATGGGGCCTGGTCCTGGCGGTCCTATGTTCGGTGAAAAGG
The DNA here is from genome assembly GCA_023392515.1 of Bacillota bacterium. GTDB lineage: Bacteria > Bacillota > Clostridia > Christensenellales > Aristaeellaceae > JAEVYX01. The sequence goes on from JAEVYX010000041.1 coordinate 95,304, forward strand.
CCAAGGATTTCCGCGGTACGCTGCGAAAGCTGCTCCATTACATGGCAAGATACCGGCTTTCTCTGATATCTGTGTCCTTTCTCGCTGTCTTAAGCGCAGCCTTTTCCATTTTCGGGCCCAAGCAGATGGGGCTCATCACAGATGAGATTTTTACCGGCTTGATAGGCCAAATCCAAGGCGGGCCCGGCATCAATTTTGCTGCTATCGGCCGTTTGATTCTATGGCTTCTTGGTCTGTATCTGATCAGTAGCTTTTTTAGCTTTTTGCAGGGGTATATTATGGCCGGTGTTTCACAGCGCCTTAGCTTTTCCATGCGTGAGGATCTGTCCAGCAAGATTCACCGTCTGCCGATGGGCTATTTTGATTCGGTCACCCATGGGGAGGTATTATCCAGAATCACAAATGATGTGGATACCCTTACCCAAAGCCTGAATCAAAGCTTGTCTCAGGTGATCTCCTCTCTTACCCTGGGCGTTGGTGTATTGATTATGATGTTTTCAATCAGCTGGCAAATGACGCTGGCAGCGCTTATCATCATTCCGTTGTCTGCCATACTCATGAGCGTTGTCGTCAAAAAATCTCAGCGCCATTTCGTGCGCCAGCAGGAATACCTGGGTCACGTAAACGGACAGGTGGAAGAAATATATGGTGGTCATGTAATTGTCAAGGCTTTTAATGGCGAACAGCAAGCTTTGAATGCGTTTGACGCCAACAATGAACAGCTGTACCAATCCGCCTGGAAATCACAGTTTTTATCGGGCTTGATGCACCCTATCATGGTTTTTATCGGGAATCTGGGTTATGTCATGGTAGCCATTCTTGGCGGATCTTTGGCCATACGCAGCTTGATTACCGTAGGCGATATTCAGTCCTTTATCCAATATGTCCGCATGTTCAACCAGCCTCTGTCCCAAATAGCCCAGGTGACTAACATGCTTCAATCTACCGCCGCATCGGCTGAGCGTGTCTTTGAATTCCTGGAGGAAAAGGAAGAAGCGCAATCCGTTGCAAATCCCGCATCCATCAAAGGCTTGTCCGGTCAAGTAACCTTCGATCATGTGCAGTTTGGCTATCAGGAAGATAAGACCATCATCCATGATTTCAGCGCCCGCATCGAGCCTGGTCAAAAGGTTGCGATCGTCGGCCCCACCGGAGCCGGCAAAACTACTATGGTCAAACTTTTAATGCGCTTTTACGATGTGACAGGCGGCCGCATTTTGATTGATGGGAAAGATATCCGCAGCTTTGACCGCAATGAACTTCGAAGCTTATTCGGCATGGTGCTGCAGGATACATGGCTATTCAACGGCACCCTTATGGACAATATCCGCTATGGCCGCCTGGATGCGACGGAGGAGCAGATCGTTGCTGCAGCTAAGTCTGCTCACGCCCATCACTTTATTCAGACGCTGCCAAATGGTTACGAGATGGTTTTGAATGAAGAAGCCAGCAACGTATCCCAAGGGCAGAAGCAATTGCTTACCATTGCCCGGGCCATCTTGGCGGATCCTCAGATTTTGATACTGGATGAGGCCACCAGTTCCGTTGATACCCGTACCGAAATCCGCATCCAAAAGGCTATGGATAACCTGATGCGCGGCCGCACCAGCTTTGTCATTGCCCACCGCCTTTCGACGATCCGGGACGCAGATTGGATTTTGGTCATGCGGGACGGCGATATTGTGGAACAGGGCAAACACGAAGAGCTGCTTGCCAAGGGCGGATTCTATGCCAGCCTCTATAACGCTCAGTTTGAGCAATTATCCGCCTAGCCCCATACTTAAACTGAATTGCAGCATAACTGAAATCAAGCAAAAACCCCTCTTGCCATCAATGACAAGAGGGGCTTTGTTCTATGATGAAATGTCCTTTTCGAGATAAAATGCGACCTGCCAAGGATCTATATGCGGTATTTTCTCAAGCCTTCAAACGAATGTCCAACTCCATCTCTCCAACGGATGTGTTTACCCTGATAACTGTTTCTTTATCAATCTCTCCGGATGAAGCGTCGTCCATATCTGTTATAATGCGGGGCGGCAGGATATCGCACGCAAAATTTTCTTCGGATAGAATGGTCATAGCGTTACCGCTGATAATATTCGAGATTTCACTCAAGGCTGATGTGACAAATTCGTCAATCTGATCAATTTCCATGCCGCTCATGATATTCACAATCTTCAAAGTGGTGTCATTGGGAAAGCAATATATGATTTCACCCAAAAGATCTCCGGTAAGGCCGACGGAAACATGGACGCAGTCCTTATCCTCCACCGGTCCGTTTATGGATTCAAGCTTGCTTACAGATGCATCAATATCCAGCATTAGTTTAAAGACTTCACAAGTTGCCTTGGAAAATGGAGAGAACAGCATATTATTCATGGCTGACTCCCTCCCTGCTCCTGGCATATGCAGCTACCTTCTGATCTGTCGCCACTACATGGTTAATCAGCCACGCCAGCAATTTCCCTGCAAACTGCTGCACCAATTCTTCCTTATAACCCTGCTGTTCGTATTCATGAGCAAATGATAAGACATAATCGACCATATCTTGGTGGATTTTGTGGTGATTCACCGCATCGGGATATCCAATGCTTTTTTGATACGCCTCTTCATCCCGAAAATGGATTACCACATAATCCTTCATAAAATTTAGCGTCTCATTAACTTTTGTTATTTTTTGATCCCACTTTTCCGAAGAGCGCAGCATCTCCAGAAAATCTGTAACACGCCGGAAAAGTTCTTCGTGCTGTGTGTCAATAAGCGAAACGCCAATCTTGTATTTTTCTTTCCAAATCATTCCTCGATCTCCTTTTCAGAATATAAAAACCTACAATGTATCTTTCGACCGAATTAGGAAATAGTTTAGCGTATTCGCCTTCCTTGACAAAGTAGTAAAAGACTCATATGTCCTGTCGCCGGCTCCTTCGCATGTAAAAATTTATAGAAATTTATAGGATAATGTTGACAGTAGAAAAGCTTTGTGGTTTAATGGTCCTTGCTTTGCTGTTTACTATTTCTAAACTTCCTACATTGCTTTTCAGTTTAGTAAAAGTAAACAAAAAGGTGCTTCCTGCCAGTGTATTTTCCCCCGCGTCCGCACAAGGAGATGAATCTATGAATATCGGTGAAAAGCTTCGCCGCCTCCGCCTTTTGCGCGGCCTGACACAAGAAGAAATGGCTGACCGCTGCGAGTTGAGCAAGGGCTTTATCTCCCAGGTGGAACGGGACCTGGCTTCCCCTTCCATCGCTACGCTTACAGATATGCTGGCTTGCCTAGGCAGCAGTCTGCCCAGCTTTTTCAGTGACAAGGAAGCAGAAAAAACCGTTTTTTCACCCCAAGATATGTTTGTCAAAGAAGATAGCGATATGCTTAGGGGATCGATCACCTGGCTTGTACCCGACGCCCAAAAAAACAGCATGGAACCTATCTTGGTCGAGATGGCCCAAGACGGGCAAACACAGATGCTGCCCCCTCATGACGGTGAGGAATTCGGGTATGTGCTCAGCGGAAGCATTTACATCTGCATGGGCGATAAGCATCGCCGGGCAAAGGCCGGAGATAGTTTTTGTCTGCATCCGACCGCCCCTCACCAGATGAAAAATGCAGGCAAATCTACTGCAAAATTTTTATGGATATCTACCCCTCCAAATTTCTGATTTTATTCTATATGCCATAAAGGAGAGCGCCCCATGGTTGAAAATATACATCTGATCGACTTGGAGAACGTATCCAAGGAGTTCGACGGCACCACGGTGCTGGACAACATCAACCTGTATATTCGCAAAAAGGAATTCGTTACCCTGCTGGGGCCCAGCGGTTGCGGAAAGACCACCACGTTAAGAATCATCGGCGGCTTTGAATTTCCCACAACAGGGCGTGTGCTGTTTGAAGGGAAAGATATTTCCCATCTTCCGCCTTACAAGCGCAGGGTAAATACCGTTTTTCAAAAATATGCGCTTTTCCCCCACCTCAATGTTCAAGATAACATTGCCTTTGGCTTGAAAATTGCCAAAACGCCCCGGGATGAAATCCGCCGTCGGGTGGATGCCATGCTGGATTTGGTGAACCTGAAAGGATATGGCAAGCGCAGCGTAGATTCCTTATCCGGCGGCCAGCAGCAACGGATTGCCATTGCCCGGGCGCTGGTCAATCAGCCGGAGGTTCTTCTTTTGGATGAACCTCTTGGAGCATTGGATTTGAAACTGCGCAAGGAAATGCAGCTGGAATTGAAAAACATGCAGCAGCGGCTGGGGATTACGTTTTTATATGTCACCCACGACCAAGAGGAAGCACTGACCATGAGCGATACCGTTGTGGTCATGCGGGACGGCCATATCCTTCAAATTGGTGATCCCAAGCGCATCTATGATGAGCCGGTGAACGCTTTTGTAGCGGATTTTATTGGGGAGAGCAATATTCTCCGCGGAACCATGATTCGGGATGAACTGGTGTCCTTTTCCGGCAACGAGTTTCCCTGCGTAGATGCAGGCTTTGGGATTAACGCTCCTGTGGATGTGGTGGTTCGCCCGGAAGATGTAATGATTGTTGGGGAAGATGTAGGGCAGATTGTTGGCACGGTGAAGAGTGTGCTGTTTAAAGGCGTTCATTACGAGATGATGATCGAATCCGATCATACCACCTGGAAGGTTCACTCCACCTCCATGCAGCCCCAGGGCTCCAGGGTGGGGCTATCCATCGTTCCCTTTAATATTCATATCATGCGGCCCATGCCTGAAACGAAGGAGGCAGAGGTGCTATGAGATATGGCATGCAGCTGCCTCCATGGGCCTATTGGCTGATGGGGCTGGGGCTGGCCTCTTTTATAGGACTGGTTGCTCTGTCTGTGCGCAGAAACAGTGGTGTCAAGCGTTCGCTTTTTGCTTCGCCTTATACCCTTTGGATGATTTTGTTCACTGTGCTGCCCTGCATCCTGATCGGTTACTATGCCTTTACGGATAAAGCGGGAGCTTTCACGCTGGACAACTTCAGTCATTTCTGGGACAGCAATCATACAAAAAATGCCATGTACGCCTCCATGGGTGAAGAATATGCTTCCCTCATCAGGCGTGGAACAGTCAATGTAGATACGCTTGTCTACTCGTTATGGATGGCCTTTCTTTGCACAATGATCTGTCTTTTGCTGGGGTATCCAGCTGCCCTCTTTATGGCGGATCGGGATATAAAGATTGGCGCTACTATCGTTGTCCTGTTTATTGTTCCCATGTGGATGAATTTTCTCTTGCGCACCATTGCCTGGATGTCCCTATTGGAGGATCAGGGGCTGATTAACAATGTTTTGCGTGCCATTGGCATTGGGGGAGCTCAGCTCATGTACAACAATGGCGCGGTGCTTCTAGGCATGGTCTATAATTTCCTACCCTTTATGGTTTTCCCCATCTATACCTCTCTCACGAAGATGGATGGAAAGCTTCTGGAAGCCGCTCAAGATCTGGGGGCCAATAATCTTCGCACCTTTTCAAAGGTCACTCTTCCCCTCAGTATTCCAGGTATTATCTCCGGTATTACCATGGTATTCATGCCCTCAGTCACCACCTTTTTTATTCCCAGAATTCTGGGCGGTGGAAACACCATGATGTTTGGCGACTTGATCGAAAACAGATTTCTCACGGAAGGCAACTGGAATGTAGGCAGCGCCCTTTCCCTTATCATGATGGTCTTGATTCTTTTCAGCCTGGGCATTTTACGCAAGGCCGATCCTGAAGGGGAAGGAGGCAGCATGATATGATTCGTTTCATCAAGCGGTGCTACCTAAGTCTGATCCTGTTATTTCTCTACATCCCTATTGTTGTTCTGATTGTTCAGTCTTTTAACGACGGCAAGAGCCGGGCCAAGTGGGAAGGATTTTCCTTTCGCTGGTATGGCGCATTGTTTCAGGATAAATCCATCATGGATGCGCTATATGTCACACTGACCGTGGCTATCATTGCTGCGTTGGCGGCAACGGTACTGGGAACGCTGGCCGCCATCGGTATCCATGCCATGAGAAAGCGGCCGCAGGCCTTTATGATGACCATGACGAATCTGCCCATGACCATGCCGGATATCGTTACCGGTATATCCCTCATGCTTTTGTTCTTGTTTGCCAAGGTGGAGCGGGGCTATGTCACCATGCTGCTGGCTCATATCACCTTTAACACGCCTTATGTTATTTTGTCGGTGCTGCCAAAGCTAAAACAGATGAACAAGCATAGTTATGAGGCGGCGCTGGACTTGGGTGCAACCCCCGGATATGCGCTCTTTCATGTCATTTTGCCGGAAATCAGCCCAGGTGTCATCACCGGAGCTATGCTGGCCTTTACCCTGTCCTTGGACGATTTTGTCATCAGCTATTTTACCACGAGTCCGCTTGTACAAAATTTATCCACGCTGATTTATTCCAAAGCCCGCATCGGCATCGAGCCGACGCTGAATGCTTTAAGCGCTCTCATGTTTGTAGCGCTCCTACTTTTACTGGTTGCCGTTAACCGAAGGACAGCCGGTACCAAAAAAAAGTAATGTTGGTGTTTTGCGTTTTGACGCATCACATACACGCTTTAAGTGTGATAATCTGAATTGTGGAGGTTGGAACCATGAAAAAATGGCTGGCGGTTCTGGTCTTGGCTGCCTTATTGAGCACAATGCTTCCCACAGTCTCCTTAGCTTCCTCATCTGGTGTAGTCAACGTCTTTAACTGGGAAGATTATATTAGTGAAGAAACCCTGCAAATGTTTACTAGAGAAACCGGCATTCAAGTCAACTATATGAACTTTACCACCAATGAAGATATGCTGGTGCAAGTAGAAGCTACGCCTTCTTCCTTTGACGTGGTATTCCCCTCCGACTATGCTGTAGAGCGCATGGCTACCCAGGGACTATTGGAAAAAATCAACTTTGCTAACATTCCCAATGCATCTCAGATTATGCCTTCGCTTAAAAATCCGACCTATGACCCTACAGGTGAATATTCCGTTCCGTATATGTGGGGTACCGTAGGAATCCTGTACAACACGAAAATGGTCACAGAGCCAGTGGATAGCTGGGCTATTTTATGGGATACCAAGTATGCGAACAATGTGTTTATGATGGACAGCATCCGGGATACGATGGGTATCACCCTGAAGTATCTGGGAGAATCCATGAATACCCGCGACCCCATTGCTCTGGAAAAAGCCAAGGAAATACTCATCCAGCAAAAGCAAGCCGGCATTGTCAAGGCTTATCAGGTGGATGAAACCAAGGATAAGATGGTAGCTGGTGAAGCGGCTCTTGCCCTCATGTGGAGCGGTGATGCCCAATATGCTATTGATCTGAATTCTGATTTGGCTTATGTTGTGCCCAAGGAAGGCTCCAACATTTGGGTGGATGCCATGGTTATACCTAAAGGTGCGAAAAACAAAGAGAACGCTGAAACGTTTATTGACTTTATGTGCCGCCCCGATATCGCACAAATCAACTGCGAAGAGATCTGGTATTCCTCTCCCAATGTGGGTGCTATCGAACTGATGGGAGAAGAGTATACGGAAAACTCCGTGATGAATCCTTCCGAAGAAGTCATCACATCCTGCGAGTATTTCAACGATATTCAAGACTTCATTGAAATCTACAACGCCCTGTGGCTGGAAATTAAAAGCGCAAAATGATCATCTCATACGGAAGAAAGACCGCCTGCGTCAGACGGTCTTTCTTTTATTTTGCCGATAGAACACTTTACCCCCAAAGATAAACGTACTCAACCCGGCAGGAGGCGTTTCAAATTATTGATTTTCACATAGGGATTTGGCAATTTGCGCGCCCAGTGCCGCATTATTGAATACCAAGCGGATGTTTGACTCCAGGCTCTTTCCACCGGTAATCTTTTGAATTTTGTCCAGCAAAAATGGCGTAATCTCTTTCCCGTGGATGTTGAGTTCCTTACATTGTATGAGCGCTTTATCAATCGCTTCGTTAATCTCGTTAAAATCCATGGCGTATGCCTTTGGAATGGGGTTTACTATCAGCATCCCCCCACTTAAGCCGCAATCAAACTTCGCCTGAAAGGCTTTTGCAATTTCTTGAGGCGTATCCATGCGGTAGTCCACCGAAAAACCGCTTTTAATGGTGTAAAAAGCAGGCAATTCCTTGGTTTGATATCCAATTACCGGTACACCCTTGGTTTCCAGGTATTCCAGGGTCAATCCCAAGTCCAGGATGGATTTTGCTCCTGCGCATACCACCATTACAGGTGTTTGGGAAAGTTCCTCCAGATCGGCTGAAATATCCATGGTGGTTTCCGCCCCCCGATGAACTCCTCCAATCCCTCCGGTGGCAAATACACGTACCCCCGCAAGGCTTGCCGCAATCATCGTCGTTGCAACGGTGGTTGCCCCATCCTGCCCCGTTGACAATAGCACCGGTAAATCCCTGCGGCTGGCTTTTGGTACTGCCAGCCCTTTTTTGCCCAGATAGGCAATTTGCTCAGGGCTGATTCCAACTGTCATTTTTCCCTGAATGATTGCTATCGTCGCAGGAACAGCGCCATTATCCCTGACAACCTGCTCAACTTGCAAGGCAGTTTCCACATTTTTCGGGTAGGGCATCCCGTGCGAAATGATGGTGGATTCCAACGCAACTACCGGTTTTCCATCTTTGAGGGCTTGCAAAACCTCATCTGAAACAGAAAGATATTTTTCAAGCTTCATCATTCATTTCCTCCATTTTCATACATCTGTTTTCAAGCAAAGAATAGGACAAATCCTGCCGAACTGCTCCGGCTGTTTCAGAACATAAAGCTGCGGCGGCAAGCCCCATCCGGGTCATGACTGATGTATCCTTCCCGGATTGATAACCATAAGCAACGGCAGCCATAAACGCATCCCCACAGCCAGTAGTATTTTCAATCGGCCCGGAATAGCAGGGATGTATTCCCCGAATCTTTCCGTCGTCATAATACACGCCTTGCGCTCCAAGAGAGATAAAAACAATCCCTACACCTTTATGATGCATTGCGTCGGCTGCAATTTGCAGATCCCCCTCGTCATGAATGGAAACACCGGACAGCAGCTCGGCTTCTATGCGGTTAGGCTTCAGGCAAAATACATTTCGCAGGTGTTCCTTCAACTTGACTGCCTTTTTTGTGGAAACAGGGTCTACAAAGAGGGGCGCTGTACAATGGTCCGTCAGGTATGCAATGGTTTCCTCACAAAGGTTAGCATCCATGACTACCAATGCGGAGCGATTGATAAATTCCAACTTTGAGCGCACATAATCCGGCGTAATATGGCGGCATATCTCCATGTCTGAAACAGCCAGCCGCATTTCCCCATTGCTGTCATTTATACAAAGATAAGTGGAAGTCCGTTCTCCGGTCAGCACCCTGCTGTGCTTTAAGTCAATACCCAGTTCCCTGCAGCTTAAGCGTATCTGCTCGGCATGGCTATCCTCTCCCATTGCTGTGATGAGCGATACGCGGGCACCAAGGCGGCACAGGTTATCGGCAATGTTCCGTCCAACACCGCCCAAACTGACGCTTACATGACCAGGGTTGGAATCCTCCTCCAAAATCGGTGTATAAGATGTACCACTGATGTCTATATTCGCGCCGCCTACAACTGTGATATACTCCTCCGGCTCCAGGATATATCCCCGCCCCTTGATTTTTCCTTTACGGACTAGGTTGGAAATATGCACAGCGGCTGATGATCTGGCAATACCTGCACGCTTAGCAATTTCCTCTTGGGAGAGAAAAGGATCTTGTGTGATCCACTGCAGGATTTCTTTTTCCCTCTCTGTCATAACTTCCCCTCCGTCGTATAAGCATATGCTTATTATATTGGATTCTTGTTTATCAGTCAAGAAAAAACCGGAACCCAATTTGGGTCCCGGCCTTCCTGATATGGATATATAAGTCTTTAAGTGTTTCGGGTACGTATCCCCTGTATGTTCGCATATTCAGACAAATAGTTCACAATGTCCTTGTAAGTAGTTTTTCCTTGCATGTCCAAAGTGTACAAGTTCGTATACAGGTTATACTTCCCTTTGTTTTCCACATGGAAGTCTATATCCAACACCTTGATACCCATTTTTTGAAAATACTCATTAATAAACGCAATGGTTTCCACCCGGTGGATGAACTTCACTTCCACATTCTTAACCGAGTTCACCCGCACCAAGCGCTGCAGCAGCGACAGCGTAATGATTACGATCACGCAGCCTGCTATCGCAATGCCATAATAGCCCATACCGACAGCCAGCCCCAAGCATGCAACATTCCACAGGGATGCGGCTGTTGTAAGGCCTGCAATTTTCTTTTGCGAAATAAAAATAGTGCCTGCGCCTAAAAAGCCGATACCGCTGATGACCTGCGCGCTGATACGGCCCATATTGACGGCGATCCCACTGTTTCCATTATGCAAATTAAGGTTGATCGTATCTGCGATCATATAGCTTTCCAAAATTGCAATCAAAGCTGAACCAACGCATACCAATACATGTGTCCGCATCCCTGCTGGACGGTTTTTCCGTTCTCTTTCAATTCCGATGATGCAGCCTACAACAACGGCTAACAATAAGCGTATTCCGGATTCCCACCAGGCCATAGGTTCCAGCCCTTTCAAAATTATTTACGGATAATTGAAATGGCCCCAGGCAGCTAATAACCATAAACACCCGGGACCATCTAATTATGTGCAAGAAACTTCTTACTTGTTTCTTACATAGATTATACCATATGCCAACATTATTTTCAATAAGTTCTAGCCCGGATATGTTCAGCAGTTTCCATCAATGCATAGATGTGACTTACATTTTTAAATCAAGCGTTCAGAAAGCGGCCGACGGGAGTATCCATCGGCCGCCTTTGCATGTACAGGGGTGAATTATTTCTCCTGTTGCCTGATAAACAAGCGAAGAAACCCACGCAAGAATCTGGGAGCCTTTACACAAATCATCCGGACACTCATCCCGCTCACCTCCCGAAGCAGCCGTTTAAACGCAGCAGCAAATATCCGGCCGCAATGAGGACAATGCCGGCAAATGCGGCCCAGGCCCATCCGGGGATGCACAAAAACAATAGGAGCAGGCCGCAGGCAATCAATAATAGGCCTATCACTTGGAGTACCTTATTTCCTTGCGTGGGATAGCACCGTATATGGGGATTGCTGGATTGCACCTGCCATTTCATATTGTCCTCACCCCGCTTCGCTGATAGCATATGCGAGAGAAGAGCAAATATTTCCGCATCAGGCAATGCCATATATTTTTCGGGCATTATCTGTGGTTATTCTGGTCACATCTTCAAAGGACATTTCACGCAGCGCTGCGATCTTTTCTGCCACATAGGCCACAAATGCAGGCTCATTTCTCCGCCCGCGCATGGGTTCCGGAGACAGATATGGGCTATCCGTTTCTATAAGCAGCCGATTAAGTGGCGTCTTTTGGGCTACTTCCCATAAGTTCGGCGCTTTTTTGAAGGTTACAGGCCCAGCAAGTGAAATATAAAAACCCATAGCCAGATAGGCCTTGGCAATTTCCCAACTACCAGAGAAACAATGCAAAATCCCCCGGGGCAGTTTTCCCGCCTGGCTACGCAGCAAATCCAGCATGTCTCCATGAGCGTCCCTCACGTGAAAGATCACCGGTTTATCCACCGCAAAACCAAGGGATATTTGAGCCTGGCAGACCTCCCGCTGTACTTCTCTTGGGGAATGGTCATAGTAGTAATCCAGACCGATTTCTCCAAGTGCTACGACTTTGGGCATAGTGAGCCATTCCTTCAACGTATCCAAATCTTCCGGAACAAATTGTTTTGCTTCATGGGGATGAATTCCCACAGCTGCGTAAACGCCTTCTGTTTCCTGAGCAAAATCCATGCATCGACGGGATGTGGCCATATCTGAACCAACGCAAACGCAGCTCAATACGCCCCTTTCCCGCATTCTGAAAAGAACCTGCTCCCGATCCTCCTCAAAGCGTTCCTCGTCGATATGGCAATGGGTATCAAAAAGCACGGCGTACTTCACCTGATTTCTGCTCCGTCTTCCATATCTCCATCCACGGAGATCAGGCGCAAGGTCGTATCCTCCGCATCAGATGCACAAAGGATCATCCCCTGGGATTCAATCCCCCGGAGTTTCGCGGGCTTCAGATTAGCCAGAAGCACCACCTGTTTTCCCACCATCTCTTCAGGCGTATAATGCTTGGCTATGCCGCTGACAACAGTACGGGTCTCTTTGCCCAGACTCAGGGACAATTTAAGCAGCTTATCGGATTTTGGCACGCGCTCGCAAGCCATGACCCTGGCGGTACGCAACTGAATTTTCTCAAAATCTTCAATTGTAATCACACTTGATTCTGCGGCCTCCTGGATTGGCGCTTCCTTTACAGGAGCGGCTTTGGGTGTTTCCATCGTTTTTTGGGTCTCCTCGGGCTGTGCGGGCTTTAAATCTGCGAGCTCTTTTGCAATATCAATACGCGGGAACAGCGCCTCTCCTTTTGCCACTTTCAGCCCGGACGGCAGCACGCCAAATGTTTTCAGGAATTCCCAGGTCAAAAGATCCGCATCGCTGAGTCCGATTTGGGCAGCAATGCGTTCCGGTGTTTTTGGCATTACAGGGCCAATGAGTACGGACACAAACCGAACGCATTCGGCCAGGATATACAAAACCGTGCACAGGCGCGGCTTTCCTTCCTCTGTCCGGCCCAGAACCCAGGGCTGGGTCTGATCAATATACCGATTGCACTCACTGATCAACCGCCATATTTCGCTCAGAGCTGAGGAATACTGGAGCGAATCCATCTGCTTTTCCACAAGTGCAGGCAGGGATAACGCCATATCCTTCAGCTTTAAGTCAATCTCTTCCATGTCGCCGCAAGGAGGAATCAAGCCTTCGAAATACTTTTCGATCATTGCCACCGTGCGGCTGACAAGGTTCCCAAGATCGTTGGCCAGATCCGCGTTGATGCGGTTCAAAAGCGACTCGTAGGTAAACAGACCATCAGACCCGAAAGGCATTTCCCGCATGAGATAATACCGAATGGCGTCGCTGCCATAGCGATTGCTGAGTATGACAGGATCGACAACATTGCCCACAGACTTGCTCATTTTCCCGCCATCCAACACCAGCCAGCCATGGCCAAAGACTTGCTTGGGCAGTGGCAGCCCCAAGGCATGGAGCATAATCGGCCAAATGATGGTGTGAAACCGCACGATTTCCTTGCCAACCAAATGCACATCCGCCGGCCAATACTTCTTGTAGAGTGTATCGTCGCCAGATCCATATCCCAAAGCTGTAATATAGTTGGACAACGCATCCAGCCATACATACACGGTATGCTTGGGATCAAAGTCTACGGGTATCCCCCACTTGATGGAAGTGCGGCTTACGCACAAGTCAGACAGGCCTGGGCGCAGGAAATTGTTCAGCATTTCATTGGTCCGTGACACAGGCTGAATAAAACCTGGATGTTCTTCAATGTATTGAATCAGCCAATCCTGATATTTGGAGAGCTTGAAAAAATAGCTTTCCTCTCTCATTTTTTCTACCGGGCGGCCGCAATCCGGGCACATGCCATCCTTTAGCTGCAGCTCCGTCCAGAACGATTCACAAGGGGTACAGTACCAGCCTTCATATTCGCTTTTATAGATGTCGCCCTGATCATACAGCTGACGGAAGATTTTCTGTACACTCAGCGCATGCCGCTCGTCGCTGGTGCGGATAAAATCGTCATACTGCACATCCATGAGTGCCCACAACTTTTTGATGCCGGCCACAATTTCATCCACATAGGCCTGCGGCGTCACGCCTTTTTGCTGAGCCTTACGTTCTATTTTCTGCCCATGCTCGTCCGTTCCGGTAAGAAAATAAGTATCATATCCCGTCAGCTTTTTAAACCGCGCCATCGTGTCTGCCGCAACTGAGCAATAGGCATGACCGATGTGCAGATTATCGCTGGGGTAGTAAATCGGTGTTGTAATATAGAACGTCTTCTTCTTATCACCCTGGCACATGGATAACTCCTCCTTTTTCCATCAAAAAACCCGCCCCTAATAAAAAGGGGCGGGGAAATCCCGCGGTACCACCCTGGTTTGTAACTCATTTCGCGGATATCGGCGCAACCCGGCATAGCTTACATGATTTCAGCTACGCTGCTCCGGGGCCATGTTCCCGATTGACTGTGGCCGCCTCTCACCTTGCGCGGCTCTCTTTGCACAGCATTCCACGGTACTCTTCCCATCATTGCAAATACTTCAATTACGCACATTATAAACAGCCACACGCAAAAAGTCAATCCGGATTTTCTAGCGCCAGAATAGCCCGGCTACAATACAAGCAGCAAGCCAGGCCAGCAGTGCCGATGGAATTGCATGGCGGCTTTTTTTAATACCTGCGGCACCCAAGTATAAGCCGCAGGTATAGAAGATGGTTTCACTGGAGCCCATGATTGTGGAAGCCACAAGCCCCGCGTGACTGTCTGCCCCCTCAATCTCCAAAATGTTTTGAAGCATGGCTAACGAGGCTGATCCGCTGAACGGCCGTAACAGCATGAGCGGTGCAGCGCTTTTGGGTATGCCGATCCACTCCATTACCGGCTCAAGCGCCTGGGCAAGGGCCGGCAGCAAACCCGACTGATTGAGCAGCATAATGGCTGAAAGCATTGCAATCATGAATGGCAGGATTGATGATGCCGTTTTTAGCCCTTCCCTAGCACCATCCAAAAAGGCATCGTATACCGGTACGCCTTTTATCAGCCCCAGTCCAACGATTGCCATGATGATCAAAGGCAATACCAATTTATCCATGCTTAATAATCCTTCTGTTTTCAAAAATCAGGCAGGCGGTAATTCCCACAACTGTGGATGCGAGCGTAGCCACCAGTGTTGGCAAAATGACAGCACCAGGGTTTGCCGAACCCATAGCAGCCCTCAGCGTAATTACTGTGCTCGGGAAAAACTGTACGCTGGAAGCATTAAGTACAAGAAACATGCACATAGCCCGGCTGGCTACCGTTTTGTCCCCACTTTCCTGGGCCATCAGGCTCATAGCTCTTACACCCATTGGGGTTGCTGCATTACCAAGGCCCAGCATATTTGCAGTTAAATTCATGGTTATACTTTGGAATGCTTCTTCACCCCGTACGTCTGGAAACAGGCGTTTGAGTACAGGATGTATCCATTTGGTAAGGGCCTCAACGGCTCCACAGCGCCGCAATATCTCCATAAGTCCACACCATAAAGCAAAGCCACCTGCCATTTTCAGAACCAGGGAAACGGCTTCCATAGCGCCCTGAATCATCGAATCGTTCAATTGTTCAACAAATCCACCGAACATGCCAAAAAGCAAGGATAATAGCACCATGGCACCCCATATGCCATTCATCATAACTTTCACCTTATTTCGACAAGATATCGGTTAAGGCACAAAAATTTGCAAAAATATTGTTGACAGTATCATACATAGCAGTTAGAATATTCTTGTACCAGTTTAATACTGGACTTCCGGAAAGGAGGGATTCCATGAAGTCCACCGGCGTTGTACGCAAGCTTGATGAACTGGGTCGAATTGTCATACCCATCGAACTGCGCAGGACAATGGATATCGCGATCAAAGACACACTGGAGATTTTTGTTGAAGGTGATCAAATCATCCTCAAAAAATATCATCCAGCCTGTATCTTCTGTAATGATGCGCGCGATGTCATCCTGTACAAAGGAAAGTTGGTATGCAAAAGCTGCCTTGAGGATCTCAAAAAAGGCTGATCGACCCTTCTCCTGCTATGCAACCAAGGTCATTTGCCTCGGGCCGCGGTTCAGTATATGACCCGTCGCAAATGAAAATACCCCCGCCTTTCGGCGGGGGTATTTTTTGGTCATTCAGCCGATTCCCCCATATAGAAACAACCCTAGAACACCTGCTCCCAGTAATACATAAATCGGATTAGTCTTCCACTTGCGCAATATAAAAAGGCAAACGCAGAATAAACCTACGGCAATCATATCCATATCCTTTGGCTGAAAGGAAACTGCATTGCCCTGCCACAATGAAAGAACAAGAATAGACCAACCCGCCGATGCGATCAACGCAACTACCGCAGGACGAAGCCCATCCAAAATGCCTCTGGCAAGGGACAGGTCTCGATACCGGTAATAGATGACTGCAAGAAATAGCACGATGATACATGATGGTGTAATACAGCCAATGGTGGAAATAATGGCTCCACCCAGGCCGGCAATGCGGGTTCCAACAAATGTAGCAGCGTTGATGGCAATTGGGCCAGGCGTCATTTGGGAAATGGTGATTACATCCGCGAACTCCGTCATATTAAGCCAGCCATGCAACGCCACCACCTGCTGTTGAATCAAGGGTAGCGCTGCATATCCCCCGCCAATGCTAAACAGCCCAATTTGGAAGAAGCTCCAAAACAACTGCAAGTATATCATTGCGGCGCCTTCTTTCCCTTACGCTTATTCCAAAGGGTTGTAAGCGCCCCCAATACTGCGCAGGATAAAATAATTGTCATAACATTAACATTCCAAACCACAGCGGCTGCAAAAGCAATAACCATAATCAATATGGATATAATTTCCTTTTTCTTAATTATTTCGCCGCTCATTTGAAACACCACGTCCACAATCACTGCGGCTACTCCGGCTTGCATTCCCCGTAAAACAGCAGCCACAATCCGGCTTCCCTGAAAAGCGGTATACCCGATCGAAACAATCGACAGGATAATCAACGGCGGCAATACCGTCCCAAGCACCGTAATCAAAGCGCCAAGCAATCCATCCAACCGATAGCCCACAAGAATGGAAGCATTGACAGCGATCGCACCTGGGGAAGACTGGGCTATGGCAACCAAATCCAGCATTTCATGATCGTCGATCCAGTGATATTGTTCCACAAATTTTTTCCGCATTAGCGGGACAATCACATAACCCCCGCCAAAGGTAAAGGCACTGATGGAAAATGACGACAAAAACAGTTTCCAATAAAATTTTTTATCTTTCTGCATTATTTCCCCTCCACGTTTGTCATAATATCAGCATTCGACTTTTGATGCAAGCAATTGACAAAAGATTATTAAATCAAATTTATTACATCGTGCATACACAATTCTTACATTTTCAAAAAGGATATAAAGCTTGCTTCCTCAGCTTCGTATGATATACTCTATATAGGCTGTTTGCAAATTCAGCCATTTTTTACCCATGATTTGTGATTGAATCACAGCATGATCCTGCTCCGGATGGTACAATCTATTTGGGCCGGATTATGCGCCCATCAAGAAAAGGAAGGATGCCCATGAGTATTCTCGAAAAAATACAGTCAAAGGAAATCAATACACGGGAATTTGTTGTAAATCACTATACGCCTTACGACGGCGATGAAAGCTTTCTCGCACCACCTACCGAGGCCACAAAAAAGCTTTGGCAAGAGCTTTCTTCCCTTATGCGAGAGGAACATAAAAGAGGCGGTGTATATGATATCGATGAAAATACCATTTCCACCATCACCTCTCATAAGCCTGGCTACATCCACAAAGAGCTGGAAACTATTGTCGGCCTCCAAACGGACGCTCCCCTGAAGCGCGCTATCATGCCCTTTGGCGGTATTCGCCTGGTTTATACCGAGTTGGAAGCCTATGGGCGCAAGCTCCCAGAGGAAATCGGAAATATTTTTAAATATCGCAAAACCCACAATGATGGTGTTTTTGACGTATATACCGATGAAATGAAGCGTGCCCGCCACTGCGGCATCATAACCGGTCTTCCGGATGCCTACGGCCGTGGCCGCATCATTGGGGATTACCGCCGGGTTCCCCTATATGGCACTGCCTTTTTGATGGAGCAAAAGAAGAAAGCAAAACAAGCCTATGTATTTGACACCATGGACAGCCCCGCTATCCGCCAACGGGAAGAATTGAGCGAGCAGATTCGCGCACTGGAAGAATTGACGCAAATGGCCGCCTCCTACGGATATGATATTTCAAAGCCCGCCACAGATACAAAAGAAGCTATCCAATGGCTGTATTTCGGCTATCTGGCTGCGGTTAAGGAGCAAAACGGAGCAGCCATGAGCTTGGGCCGTGTATCCACCTTCCTGGATATATACGCCGAGGAGGATTTAAAAAGTGGAAAGTACACCGAGGAGCAAATACAAGAATTCGTAGACCATTTCGTCATGAAGCTGCGGATTGTACGGTTCTTGCGCACTCCTTCCTACGATGAACTTTTCAGCGGAGACCCCACCTGGGTTACGGAAGCCTTAGGCGGCATGTGTGTAGACGGGCGTCATATGGTCACGAAAATGAGCTACCGCTTTTTGCACACCCTGACGAACCTTGGCCATGCTCCAGAACCCAATTTGACAGTGTTGTGGAGCCAACGTCTCCCCGACAGCTTCAAGCGCTATTGTGCCCGGGTATCCATTGAAACTTCCTCTATTCAGTATGAAAACGACGATATCATGCGCCCGAAATACGGTGATGATTACGGCATAGCCTGCTGCGTATCCGCTATGCGCATTGGAAAGCAGATGCAATTCTTCGGTGCCCGTGCCAACCTCGCAAAGGCACTGCTTTATGCAATCAACGGTGGCAAGGACGAGGTTTATGGTATGCAGGTTGGGCCGGAATTCGCTCCGATTACATCCGAATATCTAAACTATGAAGATGTCCGGAAAAGGTTTGATACGGTATGCGACTGGCTGGCCAAACTGTATATCAACACCCTGAATGTCATTCACTACATGCATGATAAATACTGCTATGAACGCATTGAAATGGCACTCCATGATGAGGAGATTCTTCGCACCATGGCGGCCGGTATCGCCGGCCTCAGCGTCGTTGCAGACAGCTTATCCGCCATCAAGCATGCCAAGGTGAAGGCCATACGCAATGACGAAGGCCTAGCAATTGATTTTGAGGTGGAAGGCGACTATCCCAAATATGGCAACAACGATTCTACAGCCGATGCTATTGCGGTGGATGTCGTTAAAAGCTTCATGACCAAGCTGCGCCACCACCGCACCTATCGTGAATCCCTCCCCACCATGTCCGTTTTGACCATCACCTCCAACGTGGTATACGGCAAAAAGACCGGCTCCACCCCTGATGGCCGCAAAAAGGGAGAGCCGTTTGCACCAGGTGCCAATCCCATGCACGGAAGGGACAGCCGGGGCTGCGTTGCCAGTATGAAAAGTGTCGCGCAATTGCCTTATGACCATGCGGAAGACGGAATTTCCTATACCTTCAGCATTGTACCCGGCGCTTTGGGAAAAACTTCAGACCAGAAAGCTGAAAACCTGGTATCCCTGATGGACGGCTTCTTCATGGAAAAAGGCCATCATATCAACGTGAACGTTATCAATAAAGATGTGCTGATGGACGCTATGGATCACCCGGAAAAGTATCCTCAACTGACAATCCGGGTCAGCGGCTATGCAGTCAACTTCATCAAGCTGACTCGTGAGCAGCAGCTGGATGTATTGCACCGCACTTTCCACGAACGGTTTTAATCGGCTCCACGCAAAGAAAGGCGGCAAATGCCGCCTTTCTTTGTGAACTAGCAAGGGAGATGAGTCTATGGGCGTTCAAGGACGCATTCATTCAATCGAGAGCTTTGGCACGCTTGATGGGCCAGGAATCCGGTATGTCCTCTTTTTACAAGGCTGCGGTCTGCGCTGCCTGTATTGCCACAACCCGGATACATGGCTTATGAACGGTGGCAAGCTGATGGATTCTGATGATATCATTCAAGATATTCTTTCTTACCGCAATTTTATCAAAACCGGCGGCGTAACGCTTTCCGGTGGCGAACCGCTTTTGCAGCCAGAATTTGCCTTGGACATCCTTCAAAAGTGCAAATTGCTTGGCATTCATACCGCACTGGATACCGCCGGGGCCATTCCCCTATCCTTATCTGCCCCGGCCATTGAGGCAGCGGATTTGCTGCTTCTGGACATCAAAAGCCTGGATAATGACATATGCAAAGCACTGACAGGGCGCAGCAACGAAGAAACGCTGCAAACCCTATCCTATTGTGAGAAAATAAAAAAGCCGGTTTGGCTCCGTCATGTTCTAGTGCCCGGCTATACTTTGAAAAAAGAGCTACTGGAAAAGCTTGCCGATTATCTTACTCCTTTATCTTGCGTTGAGAAGGTCGAATTACTCCCCTTTCACAAGATGGGTGAGTACAAATGGAAAGAATTGCGCTTGAGTTATCTGTTGGAAGAAACGCCCGTTCCCGACAAGGCCGCTTTGCGGATGGCACGGAGCATCTTTGACGACAGAGGCTTGAAGGTACTTCTGAAAGATTAGCTTCTCTGCAGAGCGCGCTGTCAAGCATGCAATCATGAATAATTTCTGATTCTTATTAAAGCTATCGACATCTAAAAGAAATTGATATACTATTGAGATATATTAACGATAAACAGATTGGTGAGTGCATGAATGACTGATGAAAAAACGCTATGCGTAATGGGTTTGGTCGATCAGGTTACAAACCGAAATATTAATTTGCTAAAGACACACATTTTGGAATCAGGATGTACTCCAGATGCTCAGGAGGCTCATGTCACCTTTGGTATCTATTCAGGAATTGATAAAGATGAGCTCGTCCAATGGATTCAAAGAATTCATACAAAACTAAAGAGAATTCCACTGTATTATAACCATATAGGTTTTTTTTCGGATTCCGGCGTATGTTTTGCAGCGCCTTGTGTAAATAAAAGACTTTTGGAATTTCATGAGATTATTCACTCCATGTACGATGATTATTGCTATGATAAAGCCTGTCTTTATTCCCTGCACAGCGAAAGATGGGTCCCTCATACCACGCTTGCTATTTTACAAAACTCAGACTACGCAAAAATTCTACCAGGAATCATAGAGAACTTTATTCCATTTGCAGGGGAATTAACAGAGCTTAAAATTACGGAATACCAACCTATGCGTGATATTTGCTCTTTCGATCTGAAGTACTA
>JAEVYX010000045.1 GCA_023392515.1 Bacillota bacterium
GTGGTGCTCGAAGTAGGTCACCTGACTGTTCTTACCGACCATATGGTGATCGCTACCGGACGCTCGGCGATTCAGGTCAAAACCCTGGCGGAGGAAGTGGACGACAGGCTGGGACAAA
The DNA here is from genome assembly GCA_023392515.1 of Bacillota bacterium. Taxonomy (GTDB): domain Bacteria; phylum Bacillota; class Clostridia; order Christensenellales; family Aristaeellaceae; genus JAEVYX01. Next base: position 119 of record JAEVYX010000045.1, read on the forward strand.
CGGGAACCGCACTGCGCAGAAAAGAGGGCCAGAATGAAGGCCGATGGATTGTATTGGATTACGGCACAGTAATGGTTCACCTGTTCCACCAGGAGGAGCGGGCCTATTATAACCTGGAACGCCTTTGGGAGGACGGGCATAACCGGCTGATCCTGCCCTTTGACCAAACGGCTTCCTGAAGTGTTGTTTTTGTAAATAATGGATTGACAAATTCAGATATGAATGATAGACTAATTTTGGTTTTTGAAAAGGAGGTGAAGCGCATGTCCCGCAACGAAACAATGCAGTCGTCTGCCCTATGGCGAAACATTGGGGAAGTCGCCGTACAAGCGGGTATTTTGACCGTCCCGTGCATTCGTATGCCCATTTGCGGTCAAATAAGCGCTTCTTCTCCGGCAGGTACTCCATAAGGCGCCATGCATAGCATGCGTTTTTAAAGGAACCGATTTATTGCCCGGAAGCAGCCTTGTGCCGCTTCCGGGTTTTTCTATGCCCTTTTATAAGAATCAAAGGAGGAATATCTATGCGGCAGCAAATGACACGGTCGCCGCTGTTGGGGTTTAGGGCTGTGGCGGGCATGAGCGCCAGGCAGGTGTTTGATGGGAATCTTTTAAGCCTTGGGGGAGAACTGACAGTGCGGTTTTTGCAATGCCTTCTTCTCACCTTGATTTGGCGCTCTCTGGATGCGGCGGGGCTGGACTTGGGCATGTCATCCATCAGCCAGCTTCTAACGTATACGCTAATGGCATCAATATGGAGTCAGCAATTGAATATTGTTACGCCAGCCACATCTGCTTTGTGGGAAGGCTCCATCATCGGCAGGTATACAAGGCCAATGGGTGTCCTACTAAGCTTGATGGCTGAAACCATCGGGCGTTGGTGGATTCCGGTATTCTGCCTTTATGGGTTTCCGCTTTGGCTTTTATCTCCCGTGCTAGGTATCTCACCGCTGCCTGCCAGCCTTACCGACGGTATCTATGCCATAACCAGCCTGGCCCTGAGTGCATCCCTGGGGTTTGCGATGGATTTTCTGTTTGCAGCCTTTGCCATGCGGCTTAAAAACGGCTGCTGGGCGGCCACCCATGTGCGGGAAGCAGCCCATGCGCTTTTCTCCGGTGCCCTCATTCCATTTACGCTGTTTCCGGCTGGGCTTGGCCGGGTGTTGGAGCTATTGCCCATGGGTTCAATCGCCCATGCACCCTTGGCAATCTATACCGGAATGGCTGAACCTTGGCAGCTTATCGGCCTGCAGGTCCTATGGAATTCTGTGCTGTGGCCCTTGGCATTGACCGTATTTCATAAAAGCGAGGAAAGGATGATTTCCTATGGCGGATAATATACGAACGCTTCTTCGAATGTTTAAAACCTATGGGCGAATGGATATTCTTTGGTTTTTGCGGGACACTCGCTATTGCCTTTTACAAATGGCATCAGACCTTGTCAGCGCTGCCGCTTCGTCGGCCGGGGTTTTTATACTAGCCCGGAAATTCAATGGCTTTGGCAACATGAGTGAAGGGCAGATTCTGTTTATGCTAGCCTACGCTATGCTGATTGATGGGCTCTATATGCTCTTTTTCGGCAGCAGCAATACGGGGCAGATCAGCCGTGTCATAGGCCGCGGCCAGTTGGATCATAACATGATACAGCCGGTGCCTCTTCTGACGCAATTACTCACCGAAGGCTTTTCACCCATATCCTGCACAAGCATTTTCTTTTTTGGAGTTGGGCTTGCGGCGTATGCGTTGAATCAACTGGCATTTCCCGTTACCTTCGGCTGGCTGCTAGCCCTGGCGGCAAGCCTGTTTGCGTCGCTGACCGTCATGCTGGCTGTCATCTATATCTTATCCTGCCTGGCTTTTCTTGCACCCGCGGCAGCTGAAGAAATCGCGTCTACTACAAAGGGAATGTTTTCATCCCTTCAGGTATATCCCCTGAGCGGGGTTGCACCGCTTTGGAAGACTGTTTTCTGCACCCTGGTACCTGTCGGGTTGGCGGCCTGGTTCCCCAGTATGACTTTGATGGGGATTGATGCCGGCAGCCCCGATATTGTCTTTTTCCCGCCGCTGACGGGTGCGGTGGCGGCGGTGCTTGTGCTTGCGGCTACGATTATTTTTCGAAAGGGAATGAAGCATTATGCTATATCAGGATCACCCCGGTACACCGGCTTTGGACATCGTTGATGTCAGTAAAGTTTATACCCAATGGCAGCGCAGCGGCCGCTGGAAGGATATTCTTAAAAATCTGGTGCGCCCGGAAAAACGGGAAATTCATGCCTTAGATCATGTATCCTTTACGGTCAAACAGGGGGAGTGCACGGCCTATGCAGGGGCAAACGGGGCCGGGAAAAGCACCACCATCAAAATTTTATCCGGCATACTGCAACCCACCCAAGGCACTGTGAAGGTATTGGGGATGGATCCTGCCAACCAGCGGGTAGAATTGATGCGGAATATCGGGGTACTCTTTGGCCAGCGTACAGAGCTTTGGTGGGACCATCCCGTTATCACCAGTTTTGCATGGAAAAAAAGCGTGTGGAACATTCCTGAGCCTGTGTACGAACGCAATCTGGAACTTGTGACGGAGCTATTGGACCTCAAGGATATTTTATATACTTTTGCAAGGGAATTGAGCCTGGGGCAAAGGATGCGTGCGGACCTGGGAATGCTGCTGCTGCACGATCCAAAAGTTCTTTTTCTGGATGAACCGACCCTGGGGCTGGACGTGTTGGCCAAGCGACAGATGATTGCGTTTTTGCGTAAAATCAATCAGGAAAAAGGCACTACCGTTGTGGTCACCAGCCATGATATGGATGACTTGGAGGCCATGGCTCAAAGAATTATTCTTCTTTCCAAGGGCCAAATTGCCTTTGACGGAGATTTTGATGCGCTGCGCCGTGTCCAGGGCGGTTTTTCCAGACTGCGGATTTCAGGGCCGCAAGCAGCTCCAAACCTCCCTGGCCTTACGCCGGTTGATTCCCATGGAAACATTCATGAATATGAATTCAGCCAAGAGGAGATGGGCATGGATAAACTCCTGTCCCTCCTGGCCGGAACATCCGGTATTACGGACATGGAAATCAAAAAGGCCCCCATTGAAGAAGTGGTAGCCAAGCTATATCTTCGGTGGAAATCTCAATAACATACATTTATATTAAATAGTGGATGAAATAAATAATAATGGGTGGGTGCGGGACTGCAATAGCCGTCTGCGCCCACTTTTTTCGCTGTTTTGACCGGAAAAATCATTGAATCACTATTGACTTATGAGTCAAATTTGCTACAATATGACTCATAAGTCAAGCGGAAGAAGTGGAAATTATGCCGATTGAAACCTTTCTCAGGCTGCCTAAGGTGAAAAAAAACATGATTTTGCGTAATTGCTTGAGCGAATTTTCAAAAAAGAGCTATCAGGATGCCAATACTGATGACATCATTTGCGCTTGCAACATCTCCAAGGGCAGCCTGTACCACTATTTTGGAAGTAAAAAGCAGTTATATCTATACTTGCTATCCCACTGCTTGGCATCTTTTGAACGGGTGAATGGGGAGGAAATTGTCGGTAAGGATTTTTACGAGCTGCTCTTTGCCTCCATTGCGCGAAAACTCCGCTTCGCGATCACCAATCCAATGGAGACGGATTTTCTGGCAATGGCCACAAAGGAGGAAAGCGGGGAAGTAGTCCAGGAGAAAAACCGTCTGCTGCTTACTTCCATGAAAGAGGCAGAGGCAAAAGCGCAGGATTTAGTACGCCGCGCGATGGAATATCTGCCGCTGAAAAACTCTGCTGACCCTGAAACTGTATTGCGTGGGCTCACGCTGTATATCAGTGGTTTGCGTGGGGAGATCATGCAGCGATATCATAAAACGCCCGGCGTTTTTTTTGTCGCAGGTGCAAGAATCAAAACGGATTTGAAACGTGATCTGGATATGTTTTTATATGGAATATGTGAGGAGACGGAAAAATGAAACACATTGGTACGCTTCGTGCAATGGCGTTAGTCAGCCGATACCGCAAAATGCCGGAAGAAGCGCGGCAAATATTGCAAAACAAAAGGTTGAAAGAATTGATTTCCTATGCAAGGGAGCATAGCCCTTTTTATCATGATATGTATCAAGCACTTCCTCCAAATACCGCCCTTGCAGATTTGCCTTCAGTCGATAAAAAGGAATTGATGCAAAACTTCGATCAGTGGATAACCGATCCTGGTGTGCATATTAAAGATATCCATACCTTTATGGAGAATCCGGATAATATCGGCCGAAAATTTTTGCAGAAATATTATGTCTTTACGACATCGGGATCTACGGGCAACCCCTCTTTGGTGTTATGCGATAAAACTGCCAATAGTGTGATGGCAGCCGTGAATGGCCTGCGGAGCATTGCCCGCAAGGATGTGATGCAGCAAATGATCCGGCGGGGCTTTAAAACCGCAGGTGTTTTTGCAACGGGTGGTTTTTACTTGGGCAATAGCTCTGTGCGCAGCCGGCTTTTACAAATGCCGTGGAAAAAGCGGCAGATGATGGTTACCAGCATTTTGAACCCGATTTCTCAAACCGTAAAGGAACTGAATGATTTTCAGCCTGCGATGCTGGGCGGGTATCCTACTGCACTTGAACTTTTGATGGATGAGCAAAAGGAAGGCAGGCTGCATATTGCTCCCGCTTTGATCATGGCGGGTGGTGAATATCTGAGCGATGCTTTGCGCAAGGCTTTATATCAGACCTTTGCGTGTGCCGTACAGGCTTCCTACGCCTGCACGGAAGGGGGAACGGTGGCTTGTGAATGCAGAGAAGGGCATTTTCACGTGAATGACGATTGGATCATATTGGAGCCTGTAGATGCGAATAATCAGCCCGTGCCTGATGGCACGCTCTCAGACAAAATACTCCTTACAAATCTTTCAAACTTTACCCAGCCTTTCATCCGATATGAAGTTACCGACCGCATCCGGCTATTTCATACTCCCTGTCCTTGCGGAAACCCTTCCCCCTGGCTTCAGATTGAGGGCCGCACAGATGAAATCCTTACTTTTCAAGGCGAGAAGGGGCCGGTACGCATTGCGCCTTTGGCCTTGTATGCCCTTCTAAAGGAAGTCCATGAAATCCGCCGCTTCCAATTGGTGGGTCATGAGGAGAATCACCTTGAATTGCGGCTGATCTGTGAGAAAGGGTGGGATAAGCAAGCGGTTTATGAAGAAGCCAAGAGCCGTCTAACAGCATTTCTTCACAAAAATGGTATTTCGGCTGTATCCGTCGCCTTGTCTAGTGAAGAACCGCAGGTTCATCCGGGCAGCGGAAAATTTCAGCATGTGTTCAACGCAAAAAAACAAGCTGAAGAAGTTATCAAGCCAAGGTACAAATAGATAATTCTTGACAATGGGAGCCTTCTTAAGTTAAAAAATCCACCATCATACCCTGCACATCCAATTTGTGTGCAGGACTTTTTTTGAGTATTACCGTTTTTAACTTGACAAGTACCAAAAATGGAATTAGTATAAATATTGGAACAAATGGAGGTGACATTTTGAAAGATATCAATGAGATTATGCTGCATCCGGTTAGAATGAGAATTGTACAGGAACTTGCGGCAAGACAGAGTATGACAACCACGGAGCTCTGTGAAAGAATTGAAGATGTTCCTCGGACTACCATGTACCGCCATATTGGCATCTTGCTGGACAGCAGCATTGCATCTGTTGTATCTGAAAAAAAGATCAGAGGCAGTCTTGAAAGAACGCTTGCATTGAATGCAGGGGAATTGACGAAGCATAACACCCTGGAGAATGCCTCTCAAAATGCATTGAGCTTCCTGATGAATAGATATACAAGGTTCCATAAGTATTTCAGCGGCGAAAACCCGGATCCGGGCAGAGATAAGGTATTTTTGAACAATACAGTGCTAATGATGAGCGATGATGAGTTCGACCAATTTTTATCGGAATTGCGTGGACTTCTTATCAAGTACAGCTTCGAAGTGGCGGCTGGAAGAAAAGTCAGAGATATTTCTGTGATATCAGCACCAACGGAGGGTGAATAAGCATGCTTCGTAGTGTCAAACGGAAAAGGGGCAAAAAAGTAATGATCATTTTTGCAATTATCATAGGAGTAGTTGTATGCCTAAATATCATTGGGTTTGCTGTCAACAAAATATTCTTTTCAAAAGAGCTTGAAGCGATTGCTCCATATGGACAGTTAGTAGAAGTAAAAGGACAAAAAATGCATGTGTATGCCATGGGCAAAGGCGAAAAGACCCTGGTCCTGCTGCCTGGGTTTGGGGTATCCTTGCCAAGTGCGGATTTTGGCCCATTGATGCGAGCGCTTTCTAAAGATTATACGGTTGTCTGCATTGAATATTTCGGCATTGGTTTCAGCGACCAGACAGATTCGCCGCGAACGAATGAAAACTATACGGAAGAAATCAGAACCGCATTGTCTTTGGCCGGATTTCATGGGCCCTATGTCTTGATGCCTCATTCGGCATCCGGCGTGTACAGTGAATATTATGCAGCAAACTATCCTGATGAAGTATCTGCAATCATTATGCTGGATACAACCTCGACTGCCAAAACCGTAGCCGGAAATCCGCCCAAATTCATATTCGGAATAGCGAAGCTGCAGCAAGCCTGTGGTTTAACACGAGTTTCCCTTGGATTGATGCCGCCGGCTCAAAAAAAAGAGAATGGTTACACTGAAAAAGAAATCAATGACTACAAGGTGTTTGCATGCCATGTTCTTAACGATACGATGATCGATCAGTCTTATCGTTTGCTTGACAATATCAATGAGGTGCATGCTATTGCGTTCCCGGAAGATATCCCGGTACTCAAGCTCATATCCTCACAAACGCAAAAGAAAGTGGGAGAAGCATATCAATCGGACCATCTGAAAAGGCTTGGTGCAAACGTGGAATCAAATTTGATAGACAGTTCCCATTTCATGTATCAGACAAACGTGAAAGACATTGTTGATGCGGCAAATGTTTTTCTTGAAAAAAATCAACTGACTTGATCCGGTTGGGGAATAGTGGCTTCCGACGTGGCATTTTTGCGAATTTGGTGACGTGCATAAAAGAAACTGCCTACCTGGCCAAGTCCTGCCAGCGCCCAGGTGACCGGATAGCAGGCAAAGAGCATAATCATAGTGGGATGCCAGGTAAAGAGTGTGGCCAGCCATACAATTCTCATCAAACAAGCACCGATCAATGTGCTAAGCATTGGCAGGATGGAATAACCCATCCCGCGGGTCAACCCTGGATATACGTTCATCGCGCCGCAGGTGAAGTATGCAACCATCATGACTCTCATGCGTACCATGCCCAGATCAACGACCTCCGGGTCTGATGTGTATAGGCCAAGTAACGGCCTGCCAAAGATAAGGGTAGCACCGCCCAAGAGTATCCAGGTGGCGAAGATCAGCACCGTGCATACCTTCGCAACGGTATCAATTCTATCATACTTTTTCGCCCCCATATTCTGACCGGTAAAGGTAATGGCTGCGTTGTAATAGGCATTCATCGTGGTGCCTACAAAGCCCTCGACATTGCTTGCCGCTGAGCTTGCCGCCACCATGGTGGAGCCGAAAAAGTTGACGGCTGACTGGATCAGCACATTGGAAATAGAGAACAGCAAGCCTTGCAGGCCTGCAGGCAGGCCTATCTTTATAATGGCTTTCAGTTTTTGCCAATCAATATGCAGCTTGCTGGGTAAAAACTGTATGGCACCATCGCACCTGTACAGGCAGATCAAAATCAGCAGTACCGAGAGATACTGAGATATAACCGTGGCCCATGCCACGCCATCGACGCTCATGTGCAGAACAATTACGAAGAACAGATTGAGTACCACGTTTACAATGCCGGTAATGATGAGGTAGTACATCGGATGGCGGCTGTCACCTACGGCGCGCAGGATGGCCGATCCAAAGTTGTATACCATGCTGGCCGGCACGCCTATAAAATAGATTTTCAAATATAATAGCGACAAGTCAAAAATGTCCTGCGGCGTACCCATCATAAAAAGCAATGGCTGACAAGATAGGATGCCCGCCACCATCACCACCAATCCCCCGATGATGCTGATGGCGATGGAAGTGTGTACAGACCGGCTTACCGCATCTGGCCGATTGGCACCATAGTCCTGAGCAATAACGACGCTGGTGCCCACTGACAAGCCCATAAACAAATTGACAATAAGGTTGATGAGCGCACCTGTTGCGCCTACCGCGGCCAGTGCATCGCTGCCGGAAAAACGTCCGACAACGATCATATCTGCAGCATTGAATAGAAGCTGCAGGATATTCATTGCCATGATGGGTAGGGCGAAAATCAATATTTTGCGAAACAGCGGTCCGCTGCACATATCCATATCCTGATTGCGCGAGGTCATAAGTATCTTCGCTTCCTTTTGCTCTTAAAACCAAATATCTATAAGTTTTGTGTAAGAAAACGTTATTCAGTATATCACAAACGGTATACCTTTTCCAAACAAATATGCTATAATGATTTTCAAAATGAGATGATTGGGGAGGAATAACAAATGAATAGCATTGGTGTATGGCCATATGCTCTTGGGGCAGTCGTAACAGTCCTTTCGTTATTGTTTGCATACTTGACCATAAAAGTTTGAAAAGGTGCCGCCAATACTGGCGCTTTTATGGGAGCCGGAGAAGTTCATATCCTCGACCAAGTGCAAGAAATAAATGAGTGCTGCAAATTTTCTCCAACAAATTATTAGTCATTTCACAAGGAAAAAAGGGGGATAATTCCGTGAAAAAAAGCTTAGCGCTGCTAACGGCATTCCTGATCCTGCTTGCAAGTTGTTCTTTCTCATTGGCTGAAACAGTAAACACACAGAAGCCCGAGACATCAGATCTATTGCCTCTTTTGTCCATGACACGGGCTGAGGTAGAAGAACTCTATGGCACCGGGGAAGCATCCCCCTTTGCCGACATCAGCGATTACTATGAAAGCGCATATGAGCTTGACGGGTTTCCTTATTTGTACAGCAATCTGAATGGCGTCATGGTATTTTATGATGCCGTTGCACTGGCAAAGGATGCTGTCCCCTATGGATGCGTGGAAGGCCCTGATGACCGGGTGGCGGGCATTATGCTGCAGCCAGATTCCGCTCTTTTCAATGCATGTGGATATCAAGCGGAGCTAAATACTGAAGCAATAGCTAAGCGTGGCAATAATTTTGGAGCAAAAATTGAACATATCAATGGTTTGTACGAATATTACAGATTCCAAATTGAAGATGCAGGTATAAAATATGTGTGGAACAGCGATTTCGATGATATGTCAAATTCAGCACTGTATGCATCGCTTGCTGCACAAAAATAGCGCATTTGCAATGCCCTGACGATTTATGCGAATGCATCAATCATGAAGAAAATGGGATAAGAGAAAAGACACGTCACGGTTAGCCGGTACGTGTCTTTTTTTGCAGCGATAATTGAATGATGAGCATGGCCGGGAAATCTGCGCTTCGGATAAAAACCGGGAGGCATCCCCGATGTTTAGTATAACGCCAGCAGAATTCGGGCCATTCCGGCCTTGAAGTAATCAGCGGTTGGGTGTTGGCTGGTCTTTCTGTTCCTCAGTCATTTCCGTATATGTTTGCAGTAACCAGCTTTGCATTTCAGGATCGACCGTCGGCACTGTCCCTTGCAACCAAGGCTGCCATTCCGGCACAGTGGCCTGTACAGCATGCATCTGTTGATTGATTGCGTCAAGCTTTGTCCTCTGGGCCAAGGCTCGCGTTTGTACTTTGCCATCCATCACATATGTATACTTTTCCTCAAATAAATCAGAGTAATCCCACCAGAAGAAATAGCTCTCCATTTCGTCTGATGCGGCGGGAATGGACTCTCCCTGCTTCCATATTACCAGAAAATCCTCTGGATTTCCCTGACGAATCTCGGTGTACTCCTGCAGTTCATTCTGGTTCATCGTCATACAGCTTCCATTCTGTTTGGGGTTAAGCATATCTTGAGGAATCAGATACATGCTTTCGCTAACATACAGGATATGGTCTTCGCCCTCAAGAACTTCATCGATCTCTGTCATCATATAGCGGAAGCTTCCTTTGTAATCCACCGAAAACACAACGCGTCCATCCTTGAACTGTGACAGGAATACGTTGTAGGAAGACAAATCTGCATTGGTTGTGATTTTCGACAGCCGATCCCAGCCGAAAAAACCGCCGAACAACAAAACCATGCCAATAAGAACACCCAGTAATACATTTATACAGGCGCGCCTGCGCTTTTGCTTTTTTATTGCCGCGGCAGCCTGATCAAACGCCTTCTGCTCTGCCTGTTGTTCCGCCTCGTCCTTTGGAGGAGGTGATGTCTTCATGCTGTCAAAATAGGCAGCGCAATCAAGGCACTCGGATACATGCATCCTAACCATTTTTTCGCTGGATTCACTGGCAACCGCATCCATGCACAGCGGCATCAGATCGCGGGCAATCTCACATTCAAGTTTCATTTTCTTCTGCTCCTTTCATGAATTCTGTCAACATTACTTTTGCCCGGTAATAGGTCACACGCGCCCAACTGTCGCTCTTGCCAAACAAATCCCCAATCTGGCCGTGGCTTAGATCACAGAATGTGCGCAAGGTGAATACTTCTCTATACGGTTCTGACAGTTGATGAAGCATTCGCTGCGCCGTCATCGCCATGTCATGGTCAGACAGCACATCTGTGAAATCCGTCGCAGCAATTCCTGGTGCTTCCTCCAGGGGGAGTACGGTCTGCTTGCGCATAGCGCTGTAATACCGCCGTTTTGCAATGGCGCAAAGCCAGGAGGAAATGCTTGCTTCCTTCCGGTAATCCTTCCACTGGCGCACCGCTTCATAGAAGGTGTCCTGCGTCAGTTCCTCCGCTAAATCACGGTTACGGCAAAGACGATACAGAAATAAATATACCAAATCGCGATATTGCTCATAAATTTCGTTAGCTTCGGGCACGTGGTTCACCTCCTTTCATCTATAGGTCGCAAAAAAGGGAAAAACGTTACAAGAAATCAAAATTCTTTTATACCAACATTCGCTATATCGTTCAGTTGATACCGAGTGCAATTCCAACATGCGAATTAAACCGGTTTATGTGTTATTGTAGCACAGTACACAATATCCTGATATGTCAGACAAACGGTGTGCTTTAGAGAGTACGAAAGAAAAAAATCATTTCTTTTTGGTCATCGTTTTCCTTTTTCACATCAAACCTAGGGTAAAACCACTCATTTCATTCTGTCAAAACATAAAATTGGCATTATTACAAGCCCTATATCAAAAAAAATCGAGAATCCATCTGGATCAAAATGTCTTCACAAAAAATGAAGCTTTTTGATCCAAACTTTTTCTCGAAAAAGTTTGGTGGAGGCGAGGGGAGTTGAACCCCTGTCCGAAAGCTCGCTGATATGGCTTTCTCCGAGCGAAGCCTGAGATTTAAGATTCCCCCTGCCGTACGCCCTCAGGCGGGCTTACGGTTTCGGTAGCTTCATCAATGCCGGCGCCGTCACAAAGCTTGAACGGGCCCGTGCCCCGCGATCATGGCGCCGGGATCTGCACTCGCGGGAGATGCAGGCCGACGTCACGGCATTAAGCCGCGAAAGCTAAATTGTTATTGTCAGTTATTGTTTTTCCCGGTTGTTACGCGGTCTGGGTCCGCGGCTCGCTTACCATACCCTCGACAACCCCCGTCGAAACCGGAACGCCCCCATGTAAGTTTGTACAGGCAGTTATTCTCCCTTTTGACGGCTGCGCATGGCCCGCTCAATGTCCCGCTTAGCTTCCTTGTCGGCCAGATCGTCGCGCTTGTCGTGAAGCTGTTTGCCTTTGCAAAGCCCCAGCTCCATTTTCATGCGCCCATCCTTCAGGTAAATTTGCAGTGGAACCAGAGAATACCCCTGCCGTTGTACCTGGCCGGCCAGCTTGCGAATCTCACTCTTGTGCATGAGCAGCTTTTTGGGCCTGAGAGGGTCGTGGTTGAAGATGTTGCCCTGTTCATAAGGACTGATATGCATCCCTTCCACAAAAATCTCCTGATTTCTGGCCATGGCGAAACTTTCTTTCAAGTTTACCCGGCCTAATCGGATACTTTTCACCTCTGTGCCTTGGAGCACCATGCCGCACTCGTAGGTTTCCTCCACGAAATAATCGTGATAGGCTTTCCTGTTTTGTGCAACGGGCTTGATGCCCTTTTGATGCGGCATCTTACCCCCTCCTTGTCACCGCCTGTAGCAATGTATTATATCATGAAGGACGGAAGATTGCAATCATTCGCCGTTTTGTTTATAATGGAAAGGTAATTGTTTTAAAACGGGGAGGAACTCTCCATGCAGGATACAAGCATGCTGGCAAAAAAGGCACGCCAGGCCGCTATCCCCTTGGCGGCGACTGCCTTTGACATAAGAAATAGGGCCCTACTTTTGATGGCGGAGGTCCTGGAAGAGCGCAAAGAGGCAATTGAAATAGCCAATATGGCCGATATGGAGCAGGCGGCCTTGGAAGGCTTGGCGGAACCGCTCAAAAGGCGGCTTCGGTTTGATGAAAAGAAACGGCTGGACGTTCAGGCCGGGCTGCGGGCATTGGCAGAATTGCCCGACCCTATCGGGCATACCCAGCTTTCCCGGGAACTGTCCGAAGGCCTGAAGCTGTTTCGCGTAAGCTGCCCCATTGGGGTGATTGGCGTGATTTTTGAAAGCCGCCCCGACGCGCTGGTGCAAATCGCCTCCCTTTGCGCAAAAAGCGGAAACGCTGTGCTGCTTAAAGGAGGCCGGGAAGCGCTGCAAACCAACCGGGTTTTGTATGATGCTGTGGCAGAGGGCGCAAGGCGGGCAGGTCTTCCGGAAGGTTGGGTTCACCTGTTGGAAAGCCGTGAAGAAGTGCAAACCATGCTGAAAATGGATGAGTATATCGACTTGATTATACCCCGGGGCAGCAATGCCTTTGTCCGGTATATCATGGATAACAGCCGTATACCCGTGCTGGGTCATGCGGATGGGCTGTGCCATGTTTATGTGGACCGTTCGGCGGACGTAGACATGGCTGTCAAGGTGATGGTGGACTCCAAAGCCCAGTCTGTGGCGGTGTGCAATACAGCAGAAACGCTGCTTGTCCACCGGGACATCGCCGACGCTTTTTTGCCGGCGGCTGCCAAGGCACTAATTGAAAAAGGAGTCACCTTGCGCGGCTGTGAAATCACAAGGCAGATCATCCCCTGCGATGCCGCTACGGAGGAGGACTGGAAGACGGAGTATTTGGATTACATTTTGTCTATCCGGGTAGTGGATTCTCTGGAGGAAGCCATCCGGCACATTAACAACTATGGTTCAGGACACACGGATACCATTGTGGCGGGTGATATGCAGGCAGTTCGTACCTTTATGGCCTTGGTGGATAGCGCCGGGGTTTTTCATAACTGTTCCACCCGTTTTGCAGATGGATACCGTTACGGGTTTGGGGCGGAGGTGGGTATTGCCACAGGAAAGATTCACGCCAGAGGGCCCATGGGGTTGGAAGGATTATGCTCCTATAAATATAAGCTGTTTGGCAATGGGCAAACGGTGGGGGATATGCAGATGGGAAAAACACATTTTACCCATCGGGATTTGCAGGAGGACTGTCCAACGGAATAACCCGACATCTTGCATAAAAACCCTGCCACGGTTCTTCTTCAACCGCGGCAGGGTTTTCTTTAATCCAGAATGATCCTTATTGTTTATAGGTGTAACGGGCGACCAAGCGTGGCATATCGTTATACATGCCGAAAGCATCGGCAAAAATCTTGTAAGAGCTGCCTACCTCCCAGCTGGTTTTGGTGGAGTTTTCAAGCATGACATATTGGGGGCTTTCTTCCGTACCTGTATTCATAATGGCCAATTGCGGTTTGGTGCTGACGATTTCTGTAATCGGGCCTGTACAAACATAGATTTGTGTACTTTTTACCCGCTGCGCATTGTTGGTTAATAGATCCGCGTAGTTTCGCGCGTCCATTCCCCATGCAACTTTTGTATAATCATCAACATTCGGCACATAGGATACCTGGAAATTTAAAGTGGAGAGTTTACGCTGCGGATATTCCGCCGTAATGATAACGTTATTGATGCCGATTTGATCAAATACTGCGTAGAAGGAGAAGGTACCATCGGTGTCCACATTGGTGATGTCCAAATCGGTGTGGGGCGTGGATACATTGACAATGGCGCCGGGTATGGTCGTGGCGTTGATCTTCAATTTCTTATCCGTACTGGTATTGCTCTGGTCAGCAACTAGGTCCAGCGGAACTTCCTGCACAGCCCGATACAGGATGATTTCCATGGTGTTTTCCCGGCAATATTGGCTGCGAACCTTAATGGTAACCTTGTTTTCACCAATCGGCTGAACGGTGGCATTGAATGTTACATCTCCGCCCTCCTGGTTTACCAAGTCCGAATAATCATTGCCATTGATGGTGACCGTGCTGTCCTCCCGCACCCGGAATTTCATGGCATACATGGCGGTGCTGACTTCTACCCGGTCTGTATCGGGGGTGATCAATTCAATGGGCGACAGGGGAATTTCTATTTGGTAGGAAATCGGGTCCATGGGCTTTTGCTGCCCCGAATTGGTTTTCAAAAATGGAGTCAGAGTGACATCCATGGTTTCCTGCAGGTAGTCCTCATAATTATCATACCAGACATGATCGGGAATCTCCAGCACAGCCACACCGCCGGATACCAGGTAGGAGCTGTGCAGCTCCCGCACATATATCTGCGTGCCATCCTGGCCTGGGATGGTAATGGTATGGGCAGCCAGGTCATCTACGATGGAAGCGACAATTGTGGGCTGCTGCGATAGATATTGCTTTTGCTGTTGCTCATGCCATACGGATAGGCCAAGGAAAACAGCCAACCCGACAGCGGACAAAGTAATAAGCGCTATCAATATGCGCATAAAGCGCCGGCGGCTTGTGCGTTTTGGCATGGAATAACGTTTTGAATAGACGTTGGATTGTGAATAGCTTCCGGTATACTCCTCATCCCAGAGTGGTTCATAGGCCCGCGTATCGTTAAAACCGTCATATACCTGATTCGACTCCTTGTTTTTGCCGGAAGGGGGGACCCATTCGCTGGCGGACGGTGTGCCCGGTGCAAATCCCTCTTCGGGCAAGGAATCAGAAGCCACCCGCCTTGTATGGGCGGTATGGACGGGCAGTGTATTTCCAAGGGGTTCCTCCTGCTTTTCCTCATCTTCCTTTTCTACCAGTTCAGGCGGCATGGGGCGCAGGGTTGTTTGCGGATCATCTTTTAGGGTAAAAAATGTTTCCCGGGTGGTATTGGTTTTAACCGTCAGGCTGGATGGAGCATACCCACGGCGGGCACTTTCTTCCCGAAGGCGCTTTTGCTGCTTTTCTCCCCTCGCCTTTCGGGCTTTTAATTCCACCATTTCTTTGGCGAGCTGCTCCCGGTCGTCGGACAGGGACTTTTCTTCTCCGTCCTCGCTCACCTGGATATATACCTTGGATTTGCCCTCATCCTCCAGCGCATGCTGCCAATCGGGAGCTTGAGCTTTCATATAGTCCGGCTCTTTGGGAAGAGGCTCGCCGCACTGAAAGCATCGTGGAAGCGACGCTTTATTCCAATGTCCGCAATGTGGGCATTTCATGGGATGATTCCTCCTGCTTGTCCTGGGTAGGATTATGTATTTCGCACTTTAGACCCGGGATTCCTTTATGGTTTGGGAATTTTGCCCGTTCTGCCAAGGCTGGATTTTTCTATGGGCCTATGTTACAATGAGGCATCCATATAGGATAACGTAATAGGATGGCAAAAACAATGCGGAAAATTGGGGAAAAACATGGTGGCCCTGCCAAAACGGCACTGTTGGTCTTGCTGGATATCTGCCTTGTGAATGTAGCCATGATTCTGGCGCTGCACCTTAGGTATGATATGCATGTTCCAGCCGGTCACGTGGCTCACTATTGGAATATATCTCCTATCATGACACTTGTAACAATCGGCAGTTTTTTTGCGGTACGCCTGTATAAAAGCCTTTGGCAATACGCCAGTGTGGATGCTTTGGTGCAAATTGGCCTTGGTACCCTGATGGGTTCTGGCCTCACCTACTTGATATCGCTGGTGGCGTATACCATTTCAAAGGAGCCGAACCTTTTTCTGATGCCGCGTACCGTGTATTTGATCCATTGGCTGCTATTGCTTATGCTGGTTGGTGCATCACGGCTGAGCATCCGTCTGGTCAGCCAATGGGGGAAGACCGGCTTGCCCTTCCTTAGCCGCAAGATAGGTCCCCGGGTGATGGTGGTGGGTGCCGGTTGGGCCGGTGCGTCCGTCATTCGCGAACTGCAGTCCGGCCGATATGGAAAAAGCCATGTGGTGGTGGCTTTGGATGATGATCCTGCAAAAAAGGGCACACAAATCAACCGTGTTCCGGTTTTGATGGGCACGGAAAATGTGGAGCGGTATGTCAGGCAGTATGAGGTAGATGAGATCATTATCGCCATCGCCACGCCCAACGGAAATTTAAAACCTCTGATTGAAAAATGCGTTGCCACCAAATGCAAATTGAAAATGGTTTCCGCCCTTCGCGATGTGGGTGGTGCAAACAGTTTGAGCCCCGTCCGCGACGTCAATATTACCGACCTGTTGGGCCGTACGGAACAGCATCTGGATATGACGGAGGTTCGGGACTTTTTTGCAGGAAAAACCGTGCTGGTGACCGGCGGCGGCGGGTCCATAGGCTCGGAATTGTGCCGGCAGATCATGGCGTTTGCACCCCGCAAGCTTGTGATTTACGATATCAGCGAAAACTATATGTATGATCTGTTTTATGAGCTCCAGGAAAAATACGGTGCTATTGTGAAGAACACGGTGGAATTAAGGGTTGGGTCCATTCAGGACCGGGACAGATTGGACGCAGTGTTTTCGCAATTCAAGCCCGAAATTGTACTCCATGCCGCAGCCCATAAGCATGTGCCGCTGATGGAGGACTGCCCCGAGCAGGCGGTGAAGAACAACATTTTCGGTACCTGGCAGGTGGCATCCTGCGCGGTAGCCCATCAGGTAGGGCGATTTGTGATGATCTCCACCGACAAAGCGGTAAATCCCACCAATGTGATGGGGGCAACCAAGCGGGCGGCGGAAATGATTATCGAATCCATGCAAAACCTGGGCAAAACGGAGTTTACCGCTGTACGCTTTGGGAATGTTCTGGGCTCCCACGGAAGCGTTGTGCCACTTTTTGAAAAGCAAATCCGGGCCGGCGGCCCTGTTTCCTTGACCCATTCTGAAATCATCCGTTACTTTATGACCATACCGGAGGCAGCCAGTCTCGTGCTTCAGGCGGCTTCCATGGCCAATGGCGGAGAACTGTTTGTGCTGGACATGGGTGAACCGGTAAAAATCAAGGAGCTGGCGCAGCGAATGATTCAGCTTTATGCGGACCCGGACGGCCCACCCATTGAAATCAGGGAGGTAGGCCTTCGTCCGGGGGAAAAACTGTATGAAGAGTTGCTGCGGGATGAAGAGAACATCACCCGCACCGGAAGGGAAAAAATCTTTATCGCAAAGCCGGAAACATTCGACACGGAAACCATTAAGCAGATGCTCACCTCGCTCCAGGATTGCCTGGATACTAGCGGAAATATCCGGGATTGCCTGCGCAAGTGGATTCCCTCCTATCAAGATGCGGAAAAGGTTAACGGCCATAGCCATGCCAAGCTCATAGAAAAAGGGCAGAGCACGTATGCTCCGCCCGCCTGAAATTCTTAGAACGCCTAAAACCATATTTTTATATTAGGATAAAACGACTTTTTCTGCGGCCAGCTCGTCCCGTACATATCCGGCCAGGATGTCTACAATCCGGGCATTTTTACCGCCGTGGGCAACGATGACGTCGGCCTGATTGACATAGTTGCGGATGTATTTGTCATACATGGGCTTGACGCTGGTGAGGTATTGCAGGGAGATTCCATCAATCTGCCGCCCGCGCTCCTTGATGTCCCGCTGAATGCGGCGCAAAAGGCAAATATCCGGCTCTACACTCATATACAGCCTAAGATACATCCTTTCGCAAAGCCGTTCGTCATAAAACACATGAATGCCTTCCAGTATAAGCACATCACATGGGGTAATAAGCTCCGTAGAATCAGCCCGGCAATGGTTGGCATAATCATATCCTCTTCGAGGAATGGGTTGCCCACTTAGAAGCTGTTCCATATCCTGCAACAGCAAATCATGGTCAAATATTTCCGGTTCGTCGTAATTGAGCAGGCACCGTTCCGCAAACGACAGGGACGGGTGATCGAAATAATAGGCATCCTGGTTGATAATACGGCAGCTTTCGCCGATGGCTTGGCATAATTCCTGAGCCAGAGTGGATTTTCCGCTGCCGCTGGCACCACAAATGCCGATGAATAACATAATGCTCAATCCTCTCCCATTCCTCGTAAAACAATACTGCATGGATGCGCCCCTGTCAAGGGGAAAACCGGCACCATCAGCCAAGAAATGCGTACATTTGCCTTGAATCGCCTTAAAATCTCCTATATGTAAAATGTAACACTAGGATGTATACAAAAATTGTGTTATCATAGTTCCCATGGAAACCATGGTTAGACCCATCCAATATCCCATGAAAAAACTGGGAGGGCGATGGTTACCACACACCACAAAAGCGGCGCAACCCCGCCTGATACTTAAAGCATACGGGAGGACGAGCTTTTGCGTAAACATAAAGGGAGTCCCCGCATCCGCCGGAATGTGTGGATGGGGGCAATATGCTTATTTATGACGCTGCAGTTAATTGCAATGCCGCTTATGCCAGTTGCTACCGATACATTTTCCGCTCAGGCAGAAACGAAAAAAGGAAGCATGGCTTCGCCGGTTGTTGCCGCTTATGTGTATGACAAGGGAAATCTCAAGCTTCGGGATGCGGATGCGGCCTATATCACCCAAATGAATTACTCCTTCGCTTTGATTAAAGACGGGAAGGTATCCGGGGATCACTGGCAGTCTATTGGAACTTTTAAGAGCTATATAAAAAAGCATCCGAACATCCTGCCGGTTCTTTCCGTTGGCGGCTGGGGAGCCGACGGCTTTTCCCAGGCGGCTGCCAGTTCGAAAGGCCGTGCAGTTTTTGTTTCAAGCGCCGTCTCGCTAATGGAAGCCCACGGCTTTTTGGGCATCGATATCGATTGGGAGTATCCCGGCTTTTCGACTGCGGGGATCAAGAGCAGCAAGAATGACCCTGAAAACTTTTTGCTGCTTTTAAAGGAAATGCGTGCCGCGCTGAATGAAAAAACGAACCAGGACGGCAAGAAGCGTTATCTCTCCATCGCCGTAGGCGGGTCCAAGGAATACGCGGACAAGTTGGATTGCCCGGCTCTGGGCGCCATCCTGGATCAGGTAAACGTTATGACCTATGACTTGCGCGGCTTTGAAAAGATAACGGGGCATCATACATCCCTGTATCCCCAGAACGGAGATAAAAGCAAAATCAGTGCAGCTACAGCGGTGGAGGCCTATGCGAAGGCGGGTATCCCCAAGGGAAAATTGGTGATGGGCGCGGCTTTCTATGGGCGTGCCTGGCGAAATGTAAATAGCAAGGGAAACAATGGCCTTGGCAAAACGGCGGGTACCAGCGGCAATAAATCTTATGGGTATTCTTCAATCCTAAATTTCATTAAAAGTGGGGAATATACTCGTTACTGGGATGACTATGCCATGGCGCCGTATCTTTTCAACGGCAGCACCTTTATCAGCTATGAGGATACGGAATCCATTGCTGCCAAAGGAAAGTATGCCATGGAAGTCGGCTTGATGGGCGTCATGTTCTGGGAATACAGTCAGGATTCCACCGGCGCGCTGGTGAAAGCCCTGTCAACCGCTATGAATTAGCAGGCAACGGCACGGCATATGGTTTTTTAGGTTTTTCTTGACAAAAGGAATACACTCCGATATAATTCAATGAATTATCGCTTTATCATGGTAAAGTGTTTGCTGGAGGGATTCCTGTGAACGTAACCAAGGTGCAAATTCCCGAAGGAATGCAGGATACACTCATGGGGGAATGCGTGCGCAAACGCTGTGTAGAGCGGCAATTGCGCACGCTTTTTTCGCTGAGCGGATATCAGGAGATAGAGACGCCCCTGTTGGAGTATTACCGCACCTTTGATGATGCAGTGTACGGTTTTTCGGAGCAGCATGTGTGGAAGACCTTTGACAGGCAGGGGCGTGTGCTGGCCCTTCGGCCGGACAGCACCATCCCGGCGGTGCGTATCGCCGCCTCCCGCCTGGAAAAGGAGCCTCTTCCCCTGCGGCTTTCCTATGTGCAGAACGTGGCTGCTTTTCAAACTGATACCGCATCCGCCCTTTGCGAAAGTACCCAGGCCGGGGTGGAATTGATGGGTGAAGCAGACCCTATGGCGGATGCGGAGGTCATCGCATTATCAATACAGGCCATGCTCGGCGCAGGGCTGAACGATTTTCAAATTGATTTGGGGCAGGTGGCTTTTTTTAAGGGCTTTATGGAGGAGGCCGGCCTTTCTCCCGCACAGGCTGAAATCTTTCGCGGCTTTGTGGAAGAAAAAAACACGTTGGCGATGCAGCTGTTCCTGCAGAATAGCGATGTTTCAAAAGAGGTTACAAACAGGCTGATGCGGCTGCCTCAACTGTATGGTGACGCATCCGTGCTAGGCGAGGCGGAGTCAATTACCAAAAACCCGACCTGCCGGGAAGCGGTGAAGAACCTTCGCCAGGTTTTGTCCATCCTGGATGCGTATGACTGCCGGAAGTATGTGAGCATTGATCTTGGCATGGTGCATGCGGTCAATTACTACTCCGGTATCATTTTCAGGGGAATTACCGGGCGCCTGGGCCAGCCTCTTTTGTCGGGTGGGAGATATGATGGGCTTTCCGCCAGGTTTGGCAGGGAAATACCGGCTACCGGGTTTGGACTGTCGGTTAAGCTGCTGCTCATGGCTTTGGAACGCCAGGGTGAGGAATTCTGCGCTCCGGTCACGCAGGCGGCCCTTGGGTTTGACAGCGTCTCCTTGAAAGAAGCCATTGCCTGGGCCCAGGAAAAACGCGGACAGAATATCAGCGTATCCATGTATTATGGCGCTTCCCAAGAAGATCTTCAAAATCTGATCGCACAGGGAAAGGCTGTATCCGCAGCCTATGTAGAAAATGGACAAGTGCTTTTGTACACCGGGGAGGATGGCTTATGGAGAGCATAACCATAGCGCTGGCCAAGGGGCGCCTGGCAGAGCAGGCCATGGACCTGCTGGAAGGTATGGACATCGACTGCAGTGAGCCACGAAACCCCGGCCGCAAGCTGGTATTGGAAAATGCCGCACAGGGGATTCGCTTTGTATTGGTAAAGCCTGCAGATGTACCTACCTATGTGGAACATGGCGTTGCCGATATGGGCGTGGTGGGCAAGGATACGCTTATGGAAGAAAACAGGCCCTTGTATGAGCTGTTGGACCTGGGCTTTGGCAAATGCAGGCTTTGCATTGCGGGTTTTCCCGATCAAAGGGCCAGGGCAGTAACACATGCTAATTACCGGGTAGCCACCAAATATCCCAACATCGCAAGGAACTATTATGCGGCGAAGGGCCGGAGTATTGAAATCATCAAGCTGAGCGGTTCGGTGGAATTAGGCCCGGTAATGGGGCTCAGCGATGTCATATTGGATATTGTGGAAAGCGGATCCACACTTGTGGCCAATGGCTTAATGGTGCTGGAGGAGGTTTGCCCCGTAAGCGCCCGCCTGGTGGTAAACCGTGTATCACTGAAAACCAAAAGGGAGAAGCTGCAGGCTATCATAGAAGGAATCCGGGCCCAGCTTCCAGAACAAATGAAAGGATGAAGGAGGGAATTCCAATGATCCCCATCATTCCCTATACGGATGCACAAGCTGTGAAAAGCAGGTTGATGAACCGCAGCCAGCTGGCAGATGAAAGTGTTTCTGCCCGGGTAAAGGAAATTGTAAACCAGGTTCGGGAGAAGGGCGATGAAGCGCTTGTTTCCTATACTGCCCGTTTTGACAAGGCACAGATGACGCCCGATATGTTTCAGGTGACGCCAATGGAAATTGCGGAGGCGTATGAAAAGGCAAAGCCGGAATGGCTGAACGCCATGCGGGCTGCGGCGAAGAATATAACCTCCTTTCATGAAAAGCAAAAACAGAAAACATGGTTGGAAGTGGAAGAAAGCGTAGCGCTGGGGCAGTTGGTACGGCCCCTTTCCAGGGTTGGGGTGTATGTCCCGGGGGGAACGGCTGCTTATCCCTCCTCGGTTTTGATGAATATCCTGCCTGCCAAAGTCGCAGGTGTGAAGGAAATTGTGATGGTCACGCCGCCGGGACCTGACGGGAAAGTTTCTTACCCACTCACCCTGGTAGCCGCAGATCTGGCCGGTGTGGACAAAATTTACAAGGTGGGCGGTGCACAGGCGGTTGCTGCCTTGGCCTTTGGCACGGAAACCATCCCCAGGGTGGATAAAATCGTAGGGCCAGGCAACATTTACGTAGCCAATGCAAAAAGGGAAGTCTTCGGCTATGTGGGTATTGATATGGTGGCCGGTCCAAGCGAACTGATGGTGATTGCCGATGAAACCGCAACGCCGGCCTTTGTAGCAGCGGATTTGCTAAGCCAGGCGGAACACGATCCCCTGGCAGCCGTGGTGCTGGCAACGCCGTCTTTGGAACTGGCGGAAGCGGTGGCCAAAGAGGTTGAAACACAAACGGAAGCGCTGTCCCGGCGGGAGATCATCTGTCAATCACTGGATCGCTTTGGCACCATCCTCCTTACAAAGGATATTCAGCAGGCGGCGCAAGCGGCCAATGAGGTCGCTCCGGAGCATCTTGAATTGTGTGTAGCCGCGCCTTATGAACTATTGGGGCGCATTCAAAACGCGGGTGCAATTTTCCTGGGGCACTACTCTCCCGAGCCCTTGGGGGATTATTTTGCAGGGCCTAACCATGTGCTTCCCACCAGCGGTACCGCCAGATTTTTCTCCCCTTTGTCCATAGACGATTTTGTAAAGAAATCCAGCTTGATCTTCTACGATCAGGAGTCACTTAGGAAGGCTTCGGAAGACATCGTTTGCCTGGCGCGCAGCGAAGGGCTGGATGCCCATGCCAATGCGGTGGCTATCCGATTCAATAAAGCCGTACAAAAGGATTAGGAGTGGGCGATGATATGCGCTATGCGGAAGTAACACGCAAAACACGGGAGACAGACATCTCCCTCAAGCTGGCTCTTGATGGATCTGGAAACACATCCCTGTCGACCGGTATAGGCTTTTTTGATCATATGCTGGATGCTTTGGCCCGGTTCGGCTTTTTAGACCTATCTATCTCCTGCAAAGGGGATCTTCAGGTAGATGGGCATCACACCGTGGAGGATGTGGGTATTTGTCTGGGTCAGGCCTTGCGGGAGGCCTTGGGAGATAAAAAGGGCATCCGCCGGGTGGGGCATGCCAGCTTTCCCATGGATGAAGCCTTGGCGGAAGTGGCTCTGGATATAAGCGGCCGGCCTATTCTGATTTTTGACGCTGCGTTTCCTTCTCCCATGTGCGGAGACTACGATACCCAACTGACGCTGGAATTTTTCCGGGCAGCAGCCCAGCATGGGGGGCTGACCTTGCATATGCGAATTCCCTATGGGAAAAACAGCCATCATATGACCGAAGCGCTGTTTAAAGCCTTTGGCAAAGCGCTGGATGAAGCCGCCTTCATCGATCCCCGCATTCAAGATGTGCAATCCACCAAGGGTGCGCTGGAATGATGGAAAAAATGCATAAGAGGGAAGAAGAATGATTATATATCCGGCGGTTGACCTGATGGGGGGCCGGGCGGTTCGCCTGCGCCAAGGCCGGAAGGACGACGTTACCGATTATGGCGATCCTGTGAAAATGGCCGCAAAATGGCATGATGCGGGGGCGTCCTGGCTTCACATTGTGGATCTGGAAGCAGCCTTTGAAGGGCAAAGCAATCAGGGAACTGTCATCCGGCAGATGGTGAAAGCCTTTTCTGGCCAGGTGCAGCTGGGCGGAGGCATCCGAACCCTTGCGGATATTCGTATCCGGTTAGAAGAATGGGGTGTAACCCGGTGTATTCTGGGCACAATTGCGGTGACTGATCCTGCCCTTGTTGAACAGGCGTGCAGGCTGTATCCGGGGCGGATCGCCTGCGGTATCGACGCACATGACGGCATGGTCGCCGTAAAGGGATGGGTGGAGACAAGCACCGTATCAGCGCTGGATTTGGCACGCAATATGGCGCAGGCGGGAGTCACCGCCATCATCTATACCGATATTGCCAGGGATGGCATGCTTGAGGGTCCCAATACTGCCGCTACAAAAGCAATGGTGGAGGGGGCGGGGGTACCTATTATCGCCTCCGGCGGCGTATCCTCTCTTGTAGATTTGTTTGCGCTGCGCGAAGCTGGCTGTGCCGGGGCCATTGTAGGCAAGGCGCTGTACACCGGCGCAATATCCTTGCAAGAAGCGCTGAATACCTTGAAATAAGGAGAAATGGATATGATCGATTTGGAAAAGATTCAATTTAACAGCGAGGGGCTGATCCCCGCCATCGCACAGGATGTAAAGACCGGTGCTGTGCTGATGATGGCCTATATGAATGAGGAATCCCTTAAAATCACTCTGGATACGGGTTATGCCACCTATTTCAGCCGCAGCCGCCAAAAACTGTGGAAAAAGGGCGAAACCTCCGGCCATGTGCAAAAGGTGCGGGCCATGTATTACGATTGTGATGGGGATTCCTTGCTTTTGCAGGTGGATCAGGTGGGGAACGCTTGCCACACCGGCGAGTATTCCTGCTTTCACAATCCCTTAGTGTCCCTGGTGGAAGGGGCGAACCAACTGCCCTCCAGCGCCATCCTGCAGGAAGTGTATAATGTCATTGCCGACCGTAAGGCGCATCCGAAAGAGGGAAGCTATACCAATTACCTGCTGGACAAGGGTGTTGAAAAAATCTGCAAAAAGGTGGGGGAGGAAGCTTCGGAGTCCATCATTGCCGCAGTAAAGGGCAGCAATGAAGAACTGCGCTACGAAGTGGCAGACCTCATGTATCATGTAATGGTGCTCCTGTTCAATCAAGGATTGACCCCAGCGGAGATTTGGGCGGAGCTTCAAAAACGGCGCTGATAGTTTCCTCCCGGAAAAGTTACTTTAAACCCTTGCATAGGAATAGAAAACATGTTATAATTCATTTCGTCGCCCGCCGAAGTGATGGAATGGCAGACGTGATGGACTCAAAATCCATTGGGGTAACTCCCGTGCGGGTTCAAGTCCCGCCTTCGGCACCACAATCCGTCTCGTAAGAGACGGATTTTTGTTTTATTCATGCAAAAATGGGCTGTTTTTGAATGAATACGGCTTGTTTTATGCGTATATTTGCATTATTCCTTCATCA
>JAEVYX010000077.1 GCA_023392515.1 Bacillota bacterium
AAAAAGTGCTTGATTTTCCATTGCTCCAATGGTATGATTGGTTTATAAACCTTTCAAGGAGGAATTCTTCGTGGTAACACTGAAAGATATCGCCCGGGAAGCCAACGTGAGCCTGATGACGGTATCAAATGTTGTCAACGGAAATCTAAGCAAGGTTTCCAAGGAAAAAGCCGAGTTGATACAGTCTATTATCAAAAAAAGAAATTACATTCAAAATTCAAGCGCGCGAAGCTTAGCCAAAGCTAACTCCAGCATTATTGCCATCATGCTGCGAAGCCTTCGTGACGAGAATTCATTAAGTAGCCCGCATAATGCCACGCTCGTCGGTGCAATTATCCAGAATATACAATCTCTTGGATACTATGCGATGGTAAATCTCGTCGAAACGCAAGATGATATCTCCAAGAACCTAAAAACCTGGAATGTTCAAGGTGCTATTTTTCTGGGTATGTTCGACAATGAAATCGAGCAAATATACGCCCTAAGCAATACACCCATGGTGTTTATCGATAGCTATAGCAACATACGGCAGCTCTCAAGTATTGGCATTGATGACTATAAAGGCGCCAGTCTGGCAGCTGAATATCTTGTTCAAAAAGGCCATCGGTCAATTGCTTTTGTAAGCCCTCCCGATTATGACAATGGCGTTATTCAGCATCGTTTATTGGGGTTTTCAGACACCCTTCAAAAATACGGCATTACGCTGCCGGCCAATCATCGGCTGAAGCTTGAGTCGGATGTGGATCAGCGGTCCGTAAGAAATACCGTTGAGGCCCTGGCCGTAATGCAGGGTGATGTCACCGCCGCATTTGTAACAAGCGATCAGATGGCTGCCTCGCTGGTCGGCGGCCTATACGCAAGAGGTATACGTGTACCTGACGATTTATCCATCGTAGGCTTTGACAATATGCTAATCAGCACACAGATATCTCCTCATCTGACAACCATCTCCCAAGATTTGATACAAAAAGCCTCTTTAGCCGTTGATATATTGGAACGCCGTTTGAAAAGCCCATCTGCTCCGGCAGAATCCCGTGTTCTTGATGTACAGTTGATTGAGCGCAATTCAGTTCGCACTTTATAAACTCCCTTGCTGCCAAAGTAAGAACCATTACTATTTAACCAAACAGCATGGCTTACAGCAATCGAGAGGGATGCCGTTGACTTTCAAATGGCATTTCTATATGTACGCAAAAAGCCTTGGAGCTTCCCCTCCTTCTGCACACGGGAAGCCTCAAGGCTTTTTAAGCAGACATATATAATTTATCCCGGACAACCGCTCTTGTTTCCTTGGGTCAATAGGCCCGCAGTTCAAAGATGGTAATTTCTTTTGCTCCGTTGGTGGCAAGGCAGCGTATCTCAACCCGGTCGCAGGCAGTTTCATCAAAGTCCAATACGTTCAGGCGCTGATGGTTGTCCCGTACCTGGATTGTACGAACAACCTCGCCATCCTTTTTCAGCACCACATCATAGTCTTTCAAAAGCTCCGCCGGAACACCGGGACGCTGCTGTTTTTGACGATTGGGGCTCATGGTGACCCTGATGGGATAATGGAAATCAGAGTGGAAGGTGAGCCGCAGTTGGCGCAGGGATTGGGCCTTGGAGAAAGTCATATTCAATGTTTCTCCCGCATCGCTCATTCCATCGGATACCCAGGCGTTGGACTCCTCCCCAAGGCGGCGCGAAATGCCGTTTACCACCTTGGAAGGCTCGCATCCCTCCTTGTGGGACGTGGCGGTGAAAGACGCCTTTTTTGCAAGGTCCCGAGGATCATCATTGATTATCCCTGGCAAGAAGCCGTCATCCTTAAGAATAGCCTGCTGCAATTCCTTCATGCGAGGCATAAGCTCCCGGGGATTAACACCATACTTTGTGCACAAGGATGCTGCAATGCCCACTGCCTGGCCGCCAATCGCGCAGCAGCCGATAATACGGGTGCTGGCCATAGCCAGCTTGCTGGCGCTGATATTCCGCCCCGCCATCATGAGGTTTTTGATGTTTTTGGAATAGTAGGACCTGTATGGAATCGTGTATACGCCACTGTAAAAGTTGCAGTCGGAGGGCAGCTTGTCAATATCAAGCAGGCCGTTGGCTGCATGCAAATCTACACACCAGCCGCCATAGGCCACAGCGTCCTCAAAAATACGATGATCCAAAATATCGCACTCTGTCAGCATGTAATCGCCTGACAGGCGGCGGCTTTCCCGCATCCCCGGCAGTGCGCCGACCCATTCCAGCTGAAAGTTTTCGGCACCGTGATGATGCATATTTTCCTTGTTGTTTTTTATATGATCCCAGATGCCATAGGCGTAAGCCATCAGATCATCCCGTATTTTTTCGTAATCAGGAATGATGTCGTCTCCGTCGCCCATCAATTCCAGCCACCAATAGCCATAATCAATACAGGCGCTGCTGGTCATGGAAGTACGGCGGTATTCCTCGGGGTCGGGGGAGTCACTCACATCGATCTTATCCCGCATCTCTACGCAGTGGATGCGTTTGGCCAGCTGTGCCTCCGTGAGATGCTTGGCAAAGAAGGGCGGCGTGAAGGATACAGGATGCCCCATATTGACAGCCTTCAAAAGAATAGTGTTGCCCATTCTATGGTTGTTAGGCGTTTGGGGGGCATGGGGTTCATGAAACTCGCCATAAGCCTCGCTGCCTTGGCGGAATTCCGCACCGGCATAATAGCCCAGGGTACCGTTGCCCGTGCAATCGATAAACACATTTGCGAGAAAACGATAACGCATTTCAGTAGTTTCCTGCACGCAAAGGATGGCAGTAATCATGTCATCCTCGGTATCACAATCGTACATGCACGTGTTGTAATAAACGGTCAGATTTTTTTCCTTAAGAGCGGCCTCAAAAAGCACCATATCCCATGTGGAATAGCTGAAATTTTCGTTCCGGCTCTTATTTTCCAGCATCAATTCATACAACAGTCCGGATTCTGCGTAATCGGGCTGCTTTAGGCTCTGGTCAGCGCCGGAGATATGAACCCGGATCTCGCTGGAGGCATTGCCTCCAAGTACAGGCCGGGCATGGATCAGAGCAACTTTTGTGCCATGCCTGGCAGCGGAAATGGCCGCGCACAATCCAGCCATCCCCCCGCCCACAATCACCGCATCATACCGGTGTTCCTGAAACCTTTCCAAAACCCTTTTCATAAGTCCTCCGCACATGCGTTATTTAACAAGGGACAGTAAATATTGGCCTACCTGATATGAATATTTGGCGGTCATGTCCTTTAAGGCATCCGGCATCTTTTCATTGATGCGGATCTCATAAATGAGATCCCCCTCACAACCCGTTTCATAAAAAGCATGCATGACCTGTTCCCAGGGGATATTGCCCTGAAAGGGCATCATGTGCAGATCGTTCTGCCCATAGTTGTCGTCGATATGCAGGGCCTTGATTCGCTTGCCCAAGCGGTAAATGGCAGGCACCTGATCGTCATACTGCCGGTTGGCGTGGCCTACGTCCCAGCAAAGGCCCACCAGCGGATGGCGGAAGGAGTCCATCAATATTTCCAATTCACGGGCCGTGGTGCCAAAGCGCCGCCGCCCCTGGATATCGCACATGTTTTCAAAGGCTACGCCTACATTTAGCTTTGTTGCAAGTTCCACTTCGGGGCCAAACACCTGATGGTTATAGGCAATATTCTCCTCCTCCATATATTCGGAGGCTCCAACGGCGGTGACGGGATGGAGCACCGCCCACTTTACGCCCAGCATGGCGCTGATTTCGATGGCCCGCAAGGCCATCGCTTGAAAAAATTCTTTATCTTCCGCGGTATTGAAAGCACCTTCCCGGCCGGACCGGTAGGGGGGATGGGATTGGGAAAACACGATGCCCAGCTTTTCGGCTTCGTTGCGGATCATATCTATCTGTTCCCGCCAGTCATCCCCATGAAGCTCCGTCTTTTTGCGGGGCAGGGCGCACATGTTGAAATCCAACACCCGAAAACCGGCATCCCGGCACCGCTTCAGCGATTCCAAATAGCTGACATGAACATCTGTTTCCCGCCGCTCCCGGAAAAGGGTGGTCATCGTTCCCAAACGCATATGCAATCACCTGTGTTTCTTTGTGATTTCGAGGGAAGCCGGGCGGGTATCCAGCGGATCCCGCCCGGAGAATATTGGACATTCTCCTAAAGGGGGAGTCCTTTCCCAAAGGAGGCTCCCCCTGGATGTAATTCAACAGGAAAAAGGGTTATTGGTTCTGGTCGATCCAGTCCTGCAAAAACTCTGTAGCCTGTTCATCAATGCGCTGGATGGTATCTTCTTTAGACTGGCCTTGGGCAAAAGCCACCAGTTCATTGGACACCATGGTATCCATTTCATTCAAGCCCGGCACCCAGGGCTCCAGGTAGTCGGGGTAGGCTTCGGAATTCTCGGAAACGGTTTTCAGAATCTGCCACTGGGGATTGCTTTCCATCAATGCCTTTACCTCAGGCAGATCATAGGCAAGCTTGTTCACAGGATAATAACCGGTACCCATCATCCACTTGGCAGAGACTTCAGGGGTGGAGAAGTATTTAATGAAATCCCAAGCGCCCTCGGAGGTTCCTTTGCCGTTGTCGAACATGTACAGGCCGGAACCGCCCAAGCCTGTACCGGTGGTGCTGTTTTCATCCACACGGCAAAGCGGGGCTACGCCGAACTCGAAGCCGGCTTCCTTGGATTTGTCGATCATAGAGGCCAAACCGGAGGAAGAAGCTGCAATAATGGAATACATGCCGGCCACAAATTCATCATTGGGGCTCATGTCGTCAGCTTCCACACCGCCGGTTGCAAGCACTTTCTGCCATTCATCCATGAAATGGTCCAGAGAGCCATCCTTGGTCATGGAAATCTGGGTGGGGGTGCCGGTATGCCCGTTCATGTTGTCAAAGGCATACATTCCTTCCCCCTGCATGGGGATCAGGGAACCCAACAGGAAAAAGCGCATTCTCACGCCAAAGCCGAAGCGGTCGATTTTATCGCCCTGCTTCACGGTGAGCTTGCCAACAACATCAGCCAGTTCCGCAAAGGTCTTGGGGAAGGCTTCAGGATCAAGGCCCACCTCATTGAAGTGGTTCTTGTTATAGTACATAATGACGGAGGAGTTGGCAAAGGGGAAGCCCAGAAGCTTTCCTTCATAGGAGGCATATTGCAAAGAGGACGCGGCGATGTTGGCAAGATCCAGGCCCTCCGGATCCTTTTCCAGCATATCTGCGATAGGAATCAGGTATTCGTTGTCCTTCATTTCAAAGCAGCCCCGGGCGCTGATCTGATATAGGTCAGGCAATTCAGCGTTGCTGCCGGTAGCGGTGATGGCTGTCAGCTTTACGGAAGACTCCTGATATGCCCCAGCGAACAGCGAGGTGACTTTGTATCCGTTTTGTGCACCTTGGGTAGCATTGTAGTCCGCTACGATTTCGTCCAGCACCGTGGCAGCGTTGCCGCTCATGGAGTGCCAGAACAACACTTCCTTGGGCTCGTCGGCCAAGGCGGGAACAGCCGCCAGGGTGGCCATAAGGCAGACAAACAGAACCAGAGAAAGAACCTTTTTCATGGGATGATCCTCCTTTTTATGTGATGGGCGCATCCGCAGCCCATGCAAACACATTAACCTTTTACGGCACCGGAAGAGATGCCTTGAACGATGCTGCGCTGAGAGATGGCAAAGATCACTATGGCAGGCAAAAGGGACAGCGTTACGGCCGCGAACACCGGACCCTTCACAGGCGCGTCAGGGTTTGAAAGAAGCGAGATGCCCACCTGGACAGTGCGCATGGCGTCGTCGTTGGTTACCAGCAGCGGCCACAGGTAAGCGTTCCAAACATGGATGAAGGACGATATCCCCAGAGATGTGAATACCGGCACCGAAATGGGAATGCATATCTTCAAGTAAAATTTCAGGTCTGTACAGCCGTCCAGGAAGGCAGCCTCCCGAAGGGATTTTGACACCGTCTTGAAGCTCTGCCGCAGCATGAATACCTGTGTGGCGGAAACGAAGTAGACGGCCATCACCCCCAGGTACGTATCGATCAATCCCAGGCGGTTAATGGTGAGGTAGTTGGAAATGAGCAGTGCCTCCGGCGGAATCATCATGGTGCCAATGACATAAAAGAACAGAAAATTCTTCCCCTTAAATGACATAAAGGCGAAGGCATAAGCGGCCATGGAGGAAAGAACGAGGCGCACCAGCGTCACCGTAACCGCGATGAACAGGGAATTGAGCATATGTCTTGGCACCATGGAGTGGAAGATGACTTCCGTGAAATTCTCCAAATAGAAAAAGGAATCGGGCAATAGCTGGGGCGGATACATATCAATGGCGCCGTCGGTTTTAAAGGCGCTCATAAAGCCATGAAAGATAGGAAAAATGATTAGCAGCCCCAACGCAAAAGCGAAAAACACATGCAGGAAGGTTTTTTGTGCAGATGTTTTCATTCGTACACGACCCCCTTCTTTTCATACAGGAAATTACTCAGCAAAAAGAAGAAGGTAATAAAGAAGGCACATATGCTGGCGGTGGAACCCAAAGCGTAGTTGGAGTTATTAAAGCCAGAATTGTAGATGTAGTAGATCAGCGTCACCGTGGAGTTTTGCGGATCTCCCCGGGTTAAGAGCATTACAGGGCCGGACATCATCAGCCCCGCGATCATCTGGGTGCAGATCACAAAAAAGATGGTGGGGGATATGGTGGGGATCATGATGCGGAACACTTTGTGCCAGTATCCGGCCCCTTCCAGGTCTGCAGATTCCAGCAGCTCCTGGGGTACATTTCTTAGCGCCGCCAGAAGCAGCATAAAGTTAAAGCCCAAGTGAATCCACACCTGAATCAGTGTCAGGGCAGGCAATGTCCAGGTCTTGTCATTGAGCCAGTTGATGTTGGTCATATTGGCATATACACCAAGCTGGGTTAGAATATAGTTGATAACACCGCTCTTGCGCTTGAATAATTCCTTGAATACCATGGAACAGGCTGCCATGGACATGGCCATGGGCATGGCAAACAATGTCTGGTATGCGTTGGAACCAGGTTTTTTCTGCCGGGCTACCAAAGCCAGGCATAAGGGGATCAATACCGCCAAGGGCAGATACATGGCCGCGAAGCGGAATGTAACCATCAGCGAATTTTGAAAGGCGGAGCGGGATAACAGGTTTATGTAGTTATTGAGTCCGTTGAAGGCGGTTATCTGTGCCCGGTTATTTACCTTGCAAAGACTCATAACGAAAGTGTTTACAAACGGATAATAGGAAAAAGCCGTGGCCAGCAGAAAAATAGGCAATACAAAAAGATAGGGCTTCAACGTCCTGGTCAGCCTTTCCCAGGGCGTCAGGCCTAGGTGCGACTTGGACATGCCGATGGCATCCGGGCGTCCCATGGTCATGATGCTTTCACTTCCTAAATGACTTTTCTCGCCTCCGGCCTATAGCATACACTGCCAATGCCGCTTTTGATAACCGCATTGTATCACGAATATTATAACGTGTCAATTTATTTATTGCGGCATATGGTCGCACGCTCTCCATATAATTAACAAATTTCTATCATTTTGGCAAAATATAAAATAACACGTTTCAAAAATAAAGAAAAAGCGATCTCAAAATGTGAATAAAAAGGGGAAATTCAAAACCGCTCATTGATTTTTTACATTTTTCAGTTATACTGGAATGTATGAGGTGAAGGTGATGGCAACCATAAAGGATATTGCAAAGGCCGCCGGCGTTTCCCAAGGCACAGTGTCCAACGTGCTCAACGGCAAAGGAAATGTGAGCAGCCGGAAGATCCACCTGGTGCAGGAAACAGCCAGGCGCCTGGGTTATGCTTTGAACCAGCGAGCACAGGTTTTAAGAAAAGGCTCCTCCAAAACATTGGCCGTTGTAGTGCCTGACCTATACAACCGCCAATATGTGGATTTCTATGTCAGCTTCACCAATTACGCACAGGAGCAAGGGTATCAAGTGAACATATACCTGTCGGGGGATTCGCCTCAGGCGGAGCGGCAGGTCATTAGCCAAATCCACTCCAACATAACCGCCGGCGCGGCGGTGTTCACCAGCCTTGTCACCGGGGAAGATGCCTATCAAAATGCCGGTCTGGAAAAAGTGCTATATGTAGAGCGCAGCCCGGGATTCCCATGTCCGATGATTGGATTTGATATGGCAAGGATCGGGTTAGAGCTGGCTGCATTGGTGCTCAGACAGGGTTATAAAAATGTTGCATTGCTGACGGAGAACCCGGCGTTTTCTTCCCAGAAACAATTTCGTGAATCCTTCCAGAGCGGGCTTCAGAATGCCAATGTAACGCTGACCATGTATCATACGGACGAAGTACGCTGCCCCAACGATATCTTTCAAATCTTGGAAGCATCCCCTATGCCGGAAGCGATCTTCGTCACCAATTATGCCTTCGCCGTTACGGTGAACAACATCCGCAAGCACTTTTGCCCCAATGAGGACATGAAGATATACGGGCTTTCACCCGTATTCACCATGCCAGGGGGCGAGATTGAAAAATATGAATTGAATTACCGTTTGATGGGCAAGACCACCGCCCAGATGCTCATCGGCAGCCTGCAGGGAAAGGAGCTTCCTCCGGAAGGGCACTTGCTTTCCGGCGACGGTTTACGCAGGTGGCTGCCATCAAAAAGAGAAAAGCAGACTGACAAGCTCACTGTCGTGACCCTGGAAAGCCCAAGTGCCAGAATTTTAAAGGACATCTCCCAGCTGTATACCAAAGCCACCGGAATAGAAATCAATGTCGCAATCTATTCCTACGACGGATTGAACGAGATGCTGTCCAATGTAGAAAACACAGACTCCTTCGATGTAATCCGCATTGACAGCCGCAGACTTTCCTGGTATGCAGAAAAGGCTTTTGAGCCGCTTGAGGAGATCGATCCATCAATCGGTTCGGTTTTTGAAACGTTTTTACCAGGCCTGTCCCAGGAGTATTCCCATTATAAAGGCATCCTCTATGCCCTTCCCAGTACGCCCAGTTCCCAGCTTCTGTTCTATCGCAAAGACTTGTTCGAAAATACCGCCTGGCGCCGCCAGTATGCCGAGCGCTACCAGCAGGAGCTGCTTCCGCCTTCCACTTTCCGGGAGTTCAATCGCATCGCCCGCTTCTTTACCCATAAGCTCAACCCCCTCTCTCCCGTTCCCTTCGGTTCAACCCTCACCTTGGGCAACAGTAACGTGGCCGGAAAGGAGTACCTCACCCGGTATTTCAGTCACAACAGCCCTTTGTATGACGGTGGCCATATCCAGCTCACCAGCCCCCAGGGAATAACCGCCATGCAGGAGCTATTGGAGGTAAAGGAATTCATCGGCGCAAATCCCTGTAGCACCTGGCAGCTTGCAGCCCGGGAGTTTGCAAAGGGAAACGTGGCCATGACGGTGATGTTCTCCAACTTTGCCTCCGCCATTGTGGGCACTGATTCTCAGGTGCTGGACAAGATTGGATACACATTGGTACCAGGAGGCAACCCCATGACTGGCGGCAGTGCGATCGGTGTGTGCCGCTATTCCAAACGAAAAGAGGAAGCCTTGCGCTTTATACGCTGGCTGTGCACCGAAGAGGTAGCTACCGCCATGACGCTGATGGGGACCATGTCCCCCTGCAAAAAAACATATGAAAATTATGAGGTCATGGATTTGTATCCATGGATGGTAATGGCCAAGGACAATTTTGCCCTTTCCCATACGCGCTATGCCCCAGAGGGGGACAGCCGCCCCTTCGACGAACCGAAGTTCCTTGGCATACTGGGTATGGCCGTCCACACCGCCTATCATGGTATTATGTCGGCTGAGGATGCCTTGCGCTTTGCCCAGTCCACCTTTGAAAAGACATATGGAACGGAAATTTGAGCCTGACAGAGCCATTCTATCAAAGACAATTTTCCGGAATGCTTTACGGTTTTCCTGATATCTGATGCGGTTTCAAAATCGCAGCGTTACCCAATACGATACAAGTTTTTCTATCAGAAACTGGAGGGGTTATTATGAGTGAGCGAATAATTTCATGTGATGTAGCCGTTATTGGTGCAGGCCCCGGCGGCGTTACAGCCGCACTGGCCGCGGCCAGGGAGGGCGCCAAAGTTGTACTGGCTGAGCGAAACGGACATATCGGCGGCAATCTGGTAATGGGCTTGCCACTATTGGGATACCTGGACCAAAACGGAAACCAAATCATCGGCGGCATGGCGCAGGAATTTGTGGATGATCTTGTCCGGGCTGGGCATTGCTATGGGCACAGTCGCTGCCCAATGCACAACTCCATCACCATCCTTCATCCCGAAATGTTAAAGCTGCTTCTGTTTCAAAAATGCAGGGAAGCCGGCGTACGGCTATTGCTGCACAGTGAACTGACGGATGCCCATGTGGAAGGCGGCAAGCTTACCCGCGTCACAATGACGGGAAAGGGTATGCATACAACAATCGAGGCCGATGTTTTTATTGATGCCACAGGCGACGGCGATCTCGGTTATCTGTGCGGCGCAGCCTATGAAAAAGGTGCCGTCGGTACAGGTGTTCTGCAGCCACCCACAGTCATGTTTTCTTTGATCGGCGTGGAGGAAGAAAAATTCTTTGCTTTTCTGGATGCACATCCCGAGAACATGAAGCAATTGGACAGTGTGATTGTAGGCCCGGGGTACAATACAGCGTTGTGGCGCAGCACACCGAACCATGTGTTCGTGGGCATGCAATCCTATCTCGAACAATTGCGACGTGAGCATAACCTGCCGGTGCTAAGGGAAAACATCATCTACATCAATTCCACCCTCCCCGGCAAAGTGTTCGTGAACACGGTCCGGGTTCCCGGCTGCGACGGCAGTGATATCGACAGCTTGACACAGGGCGAGATTGATGGGCATTTGCAAATCCCAGGAATCGTGGACATGTTCAAGCATTATGTGCCTGGTTTTGAGAACTGCCATCTGGATGGCATCAGTTCCGCCATCGGCATCCGGGAATCCCGCCGCTTTGCAGGCATTGATACCCTTCGGATTGACCGGGTTTTAAGCGGAGCAATTCCATGCGATACCATTGCCCTGGGCGGCTATAAGGTTGACATCCACAACGGCGAGGGCAAGGGTACGATTTTGAAAGAGGTCAAAAAGCCCTATGGAATCGGCATGGGCTGCCTGATAAGCCGGGAAATTGATGGACTTCTGTTTAGTGGGCGCTGCATTTCCATGGATTCTGAATCCCTTGGCTCCCAGCGGATTATGCCAACCTGTATGGCAGTGGGTGAGGCAGCCGGCATATTGGCGGCAAAGGCATCTCAGGGAAGCACTTCTCCCCGGGATGTACAGGCAAAAGACGTCCAGAAGGAATTACTAAGCCACGGCGCCATTTTAAATCTATCCTAACAAGGATTATGTCGCAGATGCCGCGCCTTGATTGAAGAAGCGACATTTTATACTCCGCTTACCAAGCTAGGGGCGTGCTTGCTTGATAAGCCGCAGCTTGCATTTGCTCACGGAGGTACGATTATGGTGGAAAACATACTGGACAAAATCGTAAAGGCACTGTATACGCTGCCGTTTATCGAAGGAATCGTTTTGGGCGGTTCAAGGGCAACGAAAACGGCCGCAAAGGATTCGGATATCGATATCGGCATTTACTATCATTTGCAAGAGATCGACTATGATAAAATAAACGCTTTGGCCCAGCAGTTGGATGATGAACACCGGCAAAATTTGATCTGCAAAGAGGGCGGATGGGGGAACTGGGTAAACTGCGGCGGATGGCTTATCATGGATGGCATTCCCGTGGATTTGGTTCTGCGTGACATTAGCAGAGTGCGTTCCGTTCTGCAGGAGTGTGATACCGGCCATATCACCTGTAACTATCAGCCGGGTCATCCGCATGCGTATCTAAACATCATGTATCGCGGCGAATTGGCATCATGCGAAATTTTATACGCCAAAACGGACGAATTCAGAGCGCTGAAACAGAAGGCAGAAGAATACCCGGAAGAGCAGCGAAAAGCATTGCTGAACTTGTTCTTGTTTGAATCAGATTTTTCTTGTATGCTCGCCGAAAAATACGCGGAGAAGGGCGACGCTTATTATGTGTCGGGTCATTTGTTCCGCTCCACATCAGCCCTCAATCAAGTTTTATTCGCCGTAAATAAAAAGTATTGCCTCAATGAGAAAAAGGCAATTTATCGGATTGACACATTTTCCATAAAGCCCAGTAGCTACAGCCAGCGCGTCAACCATATTTTTATTGCCGCGGGGCATTCCCTCGCAACAGCTTCCCATGAACTACGCGAGCTATGCAATGAAGTGAAAGAACTGTGCAGTGAATGACCAAATCCCAGTTTTGACACATGAGCATTTCCTTATTCCAGCTGCCGAGGCAGCGAAAGGGCAAATAGAAAACCCCTCCCTTGCCACGGTGTAGGACCGCTGCCAATGGAGGGGTTTTCTATTTGCCATTTGTTTTTTAATGATTGCCGTGCCTCACCTGAGCAGCATATCCATGGATACACCTTCTGCCTCAGGCAGGGACACACCCAGAAGTTTGGCAAAGGTAGGGGCTTGGTCGACGAGCCTTCCCGTTTCCAGTTTCACGTTTTCCCTAAAATCCGGCCCCTTGCAAAGGAAAACAGGCTGAGGGCCCTTTCCGGGCAGATGCCCATGGGTGGCACGGCCATAGCGGTAATCGGTTGCGTCGAAAGAGGTTACCAGCGGGCGGATGCAAGAGTCGCCAAAGCTGGTATAGCCGTCCGTTTCGAGCACAAAAGAGAAATCGCCGCTCAGATGTTCCTTTTCGTTGATCTCTTCCGTTGTGAACACTTGAGAGAAGCCATAAACGCCCTCGTCGCACAGTTCTTTCAGGAAGGATGCCACCCGGCCGTGCAGCTTGGCATCCTTCGGGTCTTTCAAGAAAACCAATACCGACAGTCCGCCGGACAGGCACCATACATCCCAGTCCTTCAGGCTGCCATCGTCATTCAAGCGGATGAATCCACGCTCGGTCAATAGTACATTCAAATTGACGATGCGCTTAATCTCCAGCTGGCCATGGTCGCTGGTCAATACCAGATTGGTCTGATCCAGCATGCCTGCGTCCCGGACGGCGTCCATTATTTCACCAATCCACTGGTCCGTTTCCTCCACACCCAGCTGCACTCTGTCATTGAAAAGGCCGGTCTGATGGCGGTAAGCATCGATATTGGCCGGATGCAGGAACAGCACATCCGGTTTATACTCCCGGATGATATCGCAAGAGCAGCTGATGATGAAGCGCTCCGTGGGCGGGTGCTGACGGATTCTGTTGTTCCCAATGTGCCTTTCCACAATGGGCAGCATCCGCTCATCCGAGCCCATACGGGCATACGCTGCGCGCGGCGTATCAGAAGGGGACTGGGTCCAGTATTCGTCAATCAAGTAATCAATGGCGGGATGATTACCCGTTACAGGCCAAAATACCGCCGATGTTGTATAACCGGCAGCCTTCGCCTCAAAAAAGATATCATCCTTGCAGCGGTTCCATTTGCGGTCCCACAGCCAGGGCAGAGGCGATACGCCAGGGAGAAATTCCAGGTTTCCGCACACACCGTGTTTGTTGGGATATACGCCGGTAGACATCGTGGTATGGCAGGGGTATGTAATTGTGGGATAAACAGATCGCATCCTGCTTACCTCGCAGCCGCCGGCCAGGTATTTGCGATAGTTGGGCAGTGTTTTCAGGTGTTCCAAATCTTCGGTTACCATCGCGTCAGCTGAAAACACAATCAGCTTTTTCTTCATCTGCGCTCGTCTCCAATATTATTGCTGTATTTGTTCAAACACCGTAGAAAGGGCTCGGTAACGCTTATACAGAGCTTCGTAGGCCTCGGCCTGATTCGGTTTGTAGATTATATCTACCGGAGCGGCCATGCGCCGGATACACTCATTAAGGCCCTCGCCCGAAGCCGCCGCTCCCATGATGGCGCTGCCCAGCGCGCTGGCCTGAGAGCTTTGACACACGCCGATTTCCTTGCCGCAAACATCAGCCAATACCTGCATCAGGAAAGGATTCTTCCGAGGAATCCCGCCGGTGGCAAAGACACGCTTGACCGGCACGCCTGCCTCCTGAAAGCTGTCGATGATACGCCGCGCACCAAAGCAGGAGGCTTCCACAACCGCACGGTAGAGATCCGCAGGTGTGGTTTTAAGGGTTGCACCCACCAACACGCCCCGCAGATCGGGGCGCATCAAGGGCGACCGCACACCGTTGAGCCAGTCCAGCGCAATCAGGCCGGATTCTCCGGGACGCATAAGCGCCGCCTTTCTGGATAGCAGTGTATGAACGCTCTCGCCGGTATCATCCGCTTCCGCTTGTACCCGCGCGGGCACGCACTGCCTTACGAACCAATCCAATCCATCCCCAAGGCAGGATTGACCGCCTTCGTAGCCGTACAATCCAGGAACATGGGCCTCATAAGCCACCGAATAAATCCCGGGGATGCCCATCTGAACGTTATCATTCATCAGATAACATGCACTGGTTCCCAGCACAGCCACCATATCACCCGCGCGATCAGCACCGCACCCCACCACGGAAGCATGAGAGTCGATCAGTGGAACTGCCACCGGCGTTCCTGGCGGCAGAGTTAATTCGTCAGCAATCTTTGGTGTCAAATAGCCTGCCACGCCATCCAGGGGCAGCAGTTTACCCAACAGCCTGGATGTGACCGGCTCTATGCCAGGCGATACCGCCCGCCAATAATCGTCGCTGGGATAACCAGCCGGGGGCCGGTAATAGCCATTACAGCTCGCCATGCTCAAGCTCCGGCAATTCCTGCCCGTCAGGTACCATGCCAGCCAGTCGCCCATTTCCAAATACCAGTGGCAGGCACTCCATACTGCCGGGTCCATTTCCGCCGTTTCCAAGGCTTTGGGCAGCAATAGTTCGCACTGAATGCCGCCGCCGCAAAAGTTAAGCCATGGTTCATTTCGTTCCTGGGCCGTTTTGAGCATTCGTCTGGCCTGGGGGTCACCGCCGTGATGCTTCCATAGCTTCAGGTAGGCATGGGGATGGCCGGCCCATTCAGGCAGCAGGCACAGGGGCGTACCTTCAGCGTTCACCGGCATGACGGTGGCGGAGGTACAATCCAGCCCAATTCCGGCCACATCATAGCCGGTGATACCAGCATCCCGTATAATTTGAGGGACCACCGAACGCAATCCGTCCACATAATCCTGCGGGTGAGCCAGCGCAAAGCCCTCTGGCAGCTTCATACCATTTGGAAGTGCTTTATCCATTACGCCATGAGGATACTCGGATACTGCCGTTGCCAGTTCCCTGCCCGTTTCTATATCTACCAGCAGAGCCCGCACCGACAGCGTGCCAAAATCAAGCCCGATCGCATAGCGTTTCAGCAAGCTTCTCCCTCCAGCCCCATGACATACAACACCTTGCAGAAAAAAGTCTTTCTCGCTGCCATCATCTCAAGCGGCTTGATTCCGTCTTCCAGCGGGAAACGGTGGGAGATCAGTTGGCCGAACCAATCCTGATCCTGTGTCAGCATATGCACCACAGTTTCCCAGTCGTCCCGGATGCCCTGCAAATGATCGGAATTCCAGGTGCCGCTCAGCGTGATCTCACGCCGGAGAATTGACGAATACGCCGTCTTGGATAGATGGATATCCCCGCCGGGATTGCCCATCGCCACCAGGCGGCCATGATTCTTCAACGCGCCAATGCACGCCTCCAAACCCCCAGAGGAACCGGTACCCTCAATAATCACGTCCAGCTGGCGGCCCAGCAACCGTTCTACCTCAGCACCGATAGGCCCCTTAGCCGCATCCAGGGTGCATTCATTGCCCATCTTTTTGGAGAACGCGATCTTTTCCGGGTCGATATCCCACGCAATAACCTGAGACGCACCTGCCAGCTTCGCCAGCCGGGTAAGAATCAAACCGATAGGGCCCATTCCGGCCACACCAACGGAATCTCCCACCTGCACCATGCCCCGTTTGATGGCATGCAGCGCCACCGCCACAGGTTCGCACATGGCAGCAATTTCCAGCGGCAGGTTTTCAGGCAGCGGTACCAGATTCCACTGAGGAACTACAACATACTCCGAAAAGCCGCCGTCCCGGCGAGAACCAAAATAATCATAATGACGGCAGAGATTGTAGCGGCCCGCCTGGCAGTCATCGCAATGGCCGCAAGGAAGCATGGGAAAGACCGTCACCGGATCGCCTTCGTGTATTTTTCCGACACCGGGACCCATCTTCGCAACCGTACCCGCAAACTCGTGCCCCGGCACAAGCGGATAATGATAGGCGCTTCCATACAGGATGCGCCCAATATCTGAACCACACACACCGCAGGCATGGATCTTCACCAATACCTCTCCCTCTCCAGGGACAGGAACAGGACGCTCCCGCACACACATTGTGGCATTATTCTCCAATACTAATGCCTTCATAAAGGTTCCTCTCTGCGGCGCACTAGTTATCCAATGCTTTTGCCGCAATTACACGCGTTCCGCGTTTCTCAAATTCATGGCAAATCTCATCCGGCAGCCGCCAGTCTGTAATGAGAGTATACCCATCGGATACTCCTCCCATGATGGCCATGGAATCATCGCCATATTTGCTGGAATCCATGATAATATAATTACGCTTTGCCACAGTAAACACAGCACTCTTCACATCCGCATCCCTCAGCGTGGAAGCAGAGAAACCGTGATTGAGCGAGAAGTGGTCCCCCGTCACAAAAGCCCGGTCCACCACGATCATTTTCAGCATCTTCACCGCCATGGGCCCTACACAGGAATAAATGGTGGGCCGCAGCTCACCACCGATCATGATGGATTGAATCTCCGGCGCTTTGCGCAGTTCAGCCAGAATATTGAAAGCATTGGTGCATACAATCAGATGCTTGTCCCCTGAAACGACCAGCTTGACCAACTCAAAGGAGGTGGTGCCGCAATCGATGTAGATGGTTTCGCCATCCATAATCAGGTCGTACGCTGCCCGCGCAATGGCGCGCTTCTCCAACAGGCATTTGTTTTCCTTGTCCGTATAGGGCAGCTCGTGAGCCGCATTGGTAATACGCACCGCACCGCCCCAGGAACGCTTTAGCGTCCCCTCCTGTTCCATCTGCATCAACAGCTTGCGTACCGTCACTTCTGACACATCAAAGGCAGCCCTCAACTCTTTCACGGTAATGGAGGACTGCTTTTCCAATTGTCTGATAATATAATCTTTCCGATCCTCGAGAAGCATTCTGCTCCCCCTTTCAGCATGACTCAAGCTTGCAAATTCCCAATATCTTCCGTGTTTTTTCAGTTCGACAGCGGATTTGGCGTTCCCTGCTCAGTTGCCAGCCTGTTGCGTTTTTCAATCCGGTCAATCTGCTTGCGGAAGATCTTGTTCATGCGAGCGGAAATCAAATATACCGCAAGGGGCACATCCACGAAAATCAGTGCGGGGAAAATATTTAGCGTAAGGTAAGCGAGTGCTCCAATCACGATCATGAAATAAATTGTAGAAAAAATTTGGCTGAATGTCAGGCAAAAAGCGGACAAGATGCACTGTTTCGTTGTTTGCTTGAAAAAGGCCAGCAAAGCCGCAGCATAGATTGTCATCGAAAGATATAAAAGCGCCGCAATAGTCAGTGCAATATTGTATTTCCCGCCCCAGGTAATATCCTGCCAGACGATCGTTCCGTTGCGGTACATCATAAACCCGATGATGCATACGTCAATCACAATGAAAATGTATAAAAGCCATATGCCCACAGATTGTTTGAGATTCTGCAGATAGGACTTCTTGTACATCTTCCAGAGCATACCCGCCTCGCCATTTTGTGCTTTTAAGGCAACGTAAAACAAAGCTGCCGTCGAAGTTCCTATGGTAACAATCGGCAGACTGGTAAACAGCCAATAGACGGTCAA
Organism: Bacillota bacterium; assembly: GCA_023392515.1. Lineage (GTDB taxonomy): Bacteria > Bacillota > Clostridia > Christensenellales > Aristaeellaceae > JAEVYX01. The sequence goes on from JAEVYX010000077.1 coordinate 17,902, forward strand.
AATAAAGAAATCCCCCAGCCTCGAGAAGAACTTCCAGAATGGGGCATCAAAAATGGTTTGCCTGTCACCCTGATCGTTGGCTTTACCGATTTTACGTCCAAACATAAAGATCTCACTTTAACGAAAGTAGGGAGGGCCCTGTTATAGGGCCCTCTCAGAGGGGGAGTGAAAAGGTGTCTATGCCACCTTTTCGAGTTTGCACCATTCCCTTGCAGCCCTTTTCACCGTCTATCGCTCCGCTCAGCCGGTGCACCGATTTCAAGTGGCAGAACCTTTTGAAAACTCCGGGTGAGGGGATAGTTCCCCTCACCCCAGGCCGCATGATGGCATTAAGACAATGAATTACTCGTTAGCTTCCGCCAGCTTCTCATTTACGCCTTCCTCAAGGACGTCCCATTGCTGGGCAACATCCTCCACATCATAGAAGCAGGCATCCATGAAGTTCATTACTTCGGTGGCGATATCACTCTCACCGGTAATACGGTGCTTGTTGTTTACATTGCTAACAAAGTTGTAGGCGTTGGCGTAGTTGGTATTGCCAGCGATCTTTTCTTGCAGAATCTTCGTATTTTTGATGGTATCGGTGACAGCAAAGTAGCCGGCAACAGAATCAAAGTAGGCGATTCCATCTTCAGAGGTGTACAGATACTTCATGAAATCCCAAGCAGCATCCTTTTTGCCGGACTCAAGGATAACCAAAGAGTTTCCGCCAGAAGGAACGGAACTTACAGCTTTGCCGGGGACGCCGGATACAACGAGCTCATAGCCGCCGGCTTCCGCCGCTGCTTCCTGGGTGCCCAGGCCGCCAATGGAGTTGATGTAGAAGCAAGCTTCCTGGGCCTGCATCATCTGGGTGCAGATAGTGCCGCCGTCGGTGGCGGGGCCGGGATAGAAGTAGTTCTTCTTGATCAGGCCTTGCAGGAACTCGAAGGCAGCGATACCGCCTTCACGGCAAGCCAGGGTCAGGCCATCCTCGGAGAAGATTTCTTGGCCGGAGTAGTTGGGGATAATCATCCAGAAATACCAAGAGTCACGGGGCTGTGCAAAGCCGTATTTGGTGAATCCACCGTCAACCAGCTTGGCGCAGACTTCCTGCATCTCATCCCAAGTGGTGGGGATTGCCAAACCGGCCTTGTCCAGCATCGTCTTGTTGCAGTACAAAACGGGTGTGGAGCAGCCCATCGGCAAGCAAGACAGATACTTGCCATCGTTGGTCACATAGGACTCGATGAAACCAGGATTGAAGTCTTCATACCATACGCCTTCATCCTTGTTCAGGAAGTCAAACATGTTGGCCACAATGCCTTCCTCATCGGAAAGCAGGCGAACCTGGTCAGAACCGGACTGGATCAGGTCGGGGCCGGTGCCGCTGGCGATAGCGGTAATGGCGTTGGCGATCGAGGTGTAATAATCGCCCTGGTAGGTAGCAACTACTTCGATTTTATCCTGGCTGGCATTGTAAGACTCGACCATCTTGGTAATCGCATCACCATTTTTCCCCGACATGGAATGCCAGAACTGGATAACGGTCTTTCCGTTGTCCTGTGCCATTGCGACAGTGCAGACACCCAAAGCCATAACGAGTACCAAGAGCAGGGATATAAACTTTTTCATCCTGGGCTCCTCCTTGAATTTTTTATGATGAGCGTTTTTCATCAAAACGCACTCATTCGTTTTTCGGTTATTTAATGCCGGAGTAAGCAAAGGAATTAATGATGTACTTGGAACTGAACAGGTAGATCAACAAAATGGGCATGACCAGAAACAGGTTGCCGGCCATGATGATATTCCACTGCAGGTTGCCTTCCACGTCCTTCAGTCTTGCAACACCAATGGTAATCGGGCGGATGTTTTCCGTACGGGTCATTACCAATGGCCAGAAATAGTCATTCCAGTGGCCCACGAAGCTTAGAAGCGCGATAGCGGAAATACCCGGCTTGGACATGGGCAGCATAATCTTGGAAAGAATCTGCAGTTCACTGGCATTGTCAAGTTTGGCAGCTTCAATCAGCTCATCAGGAACCTGCATGAAGTACTGCCTTAGCAGGAAAATGCCAAATGCATTCGTCATGAACGGTATAATTTGCGGGAGCAATGTATCCGTTAACTCCAGATCGGCCATCATGTAGTAAATTGGCAGAAAAGTGATCTGAACAGGCATCATGAATGCAACCAGCACGATGCTGAACAATATGCCTTTCCCTTTAAAGTTGAACTTCGCAAACGCATATGCAGCAGGCACCATGATGATCGTCTGCAAAGTGATAACCGCAAGGATGATGACAACGGAGTTTCGGATATATACCGCAAAAGGCGCACAATTCCAGGCATCCACAAGGTTTTGGAAGTTCAATGAACTGGGAATGAGCGTAACCGGCAGCGTCTGTGTCTCTGCCTGCGTCTGCAGGGCAAGGGAGACCATCCACAGGAACGGAAAGATAAAGATGGCGGAAACCAGAACTTTCATCAGAAGGCCCATTACATAGCTGACGGTATTCCGAAACGCATACATTCTTTAGGCCTCCTTTATTGATAATGTACTTTTTTGGAAAGCAGGGCGAAATAAACGGCGGTCAGCGCTCCTACAATCACCAGCAGAATGGTTCCTGCGGCTGCGGCGCGGCCGATATTGCTTTCCCAGAACACCTGCTTATAAATGTAGTAAACAATTACGGATGTTGCGTTGTTAGGGCCGCCGTCCGTTAAAATCCGTACTGTGTCAAACACCTTGAAGGAACCAATGGTCATAACAATCAGTGTAAAGAATAGCTGAGGCGAGATCATGGGGATGGTAATCTTTCTCATGGTCGTAAAGTTTCCCGCATTATCCAGTGCCGCAGCTTCATAGATGCTGGGTGAAATACTCTGCAGGGCGCCGATTACGATCAGGCAGTAATAGCCAATGGATTTCCAGCAGGCAACGAAGACGACTGATGCCATGGCCGTGTCGGAGCTTGTCAAAAACTTGGAGGTAGGCAGATTCAGTGCAGTCAGAACGGAGTTAAAAAGGCCGAAAGTGGGGTTCATCATCTGCGAGAAGACCAGGCCGACTGAAACGGATGAAATGATGTGCGGGGTAAAAACCGCGGCCTGTGTAAACTTGCTCATTCCGTTCTGACGCTTGGAAAGCCAAAATGCCATGATGATTGCAATCAGCATGATGATGCCGATTGTCCACAGAGAATAGATGCTGGTGTTTGCCAGGGTCTTCAGGAAGCCTTTGTTCGTCATTAGATAGCTGTAGTTCTTAAGACCGATGAAGGTAGTTTTCGCTGTGTTCAGCTGATTGACCTTAAAGAAGCTCCAATAGACCAGCTTGATGACAGGAAAAACCGTAAACAACCCAATACCGATGAAGGCTGGCAAAAGGAGCAGATAGGGTTTAATTTTTTCTTTCAGCCCGCTCTTCATTTACAAGCTCCTGACCGCGCCCATCAGCATGGCATATCCGCGGTTGTTCTCACGGATGCGCTGCTCATTGGCGCCAAAAAGATAAATGTGCTTGAGGTTCGCACCGATCCAGATATCCTGGCCCATCATATAGTCCTCATTCTCCGACTTGATGACATAGACGGTGCCGCTCTTATCGCGGACGGAATAAAGCACCTCACTGCCGAGCAGCTCCTTTGCAATGATCGTGCCTTCCACCGAAAAGCCATCTTCAAAGCGTTCCGTGCCGATGAAGCTTTTTTCGGGACGGAATCCCAAAACGTTTCCTTCATCGTCGAACTTCTTGATATTCATGGTTGGAGAGCCTATGAAACGCGCCGTAAACAGGTTGTCAGGGTCACGGTACATCACAGACGGGCTGGCCATCTGCATGATTTTGCCCTTGTTCATCAAGACAATGGTATCGGCCATGGACATGGCTTCCACCTGGTCGTGGGTGACGTACACAAAGGTAGTTTTCAGTTTGTTATGCAATTCAATCAATTCTACACGCATCTGCACACGCAGCTTTGCGTCCAGGTTTGAAAGAGGTTCATCCATCAGGAATACGGAGGGACTCTTGACGATGGCACGAGCTAATGCGATACGCTGGCGCTGACCGCCCGAAAGCGTGCCGGGCTGACGGTCCAAATATTCGCTCATGCCCACCTTCGCGCATGCTTCCCTGACCATCTTCATGCGTTCGGCCTTCGGAATATGATTGTTTTTCAACCCAAATTCAACGTTGTCGCTCACCGACATCGTAGGGTAGATTGCATAGTTCTGAAAGACCATCGCCACGCCGCGCTTTCCCGGCGGGATCTGCGTCACATCTTTGTTGTCAATCATAACGGTACCGGACGTCTGCTGCCCGATTCCCGCAATCATGCGCAGAAGCGTCGTTTTGCCGCAGCCGGAAGGACCAACAAGAACAGTAAACGATCCGTCCTTGATTTCCAATTGCAGATTTTCAATTACCGTATTATTGCCAAACTTTTTTGTTACATTGTTCAGCGCAATAGCTCCCATTTTCGCACCTCTTCCAGCAATAAATTGTTCTGTAAGACCTTTTCCTGCTGCACATTTAGGGACCGCGCTTTCTTCTTGCCTATTGCACAGCCACAGAAGGAAAGGGGTTGTTCTCTCGTGAGCGGCGGTTCCTCTCATTCCTCCTCAAAACGCTTATCCCTGGGGCAAGAAGTTACGAAATGTTTCAAAATCCGCTTGTGGCCAACAGGGCCGCATGGATTTTACGAATTCTTGCGTTTTCTCCCAATGCTTGAAATTATATGCCGGTTATGGCAGAATGTCAACCATATATTTTGTATTGTTTATGTAATAACCGGGAAAGGTGTTGTGAATTGTTTTCATTTTTGTCGAAATTGAAATTTTCCATAAGTCAATTCGTTGACAAGAATCTATAATAGTGTTATGCTGGCAAGGCCGCGAATATGTGAAACGATATATATTGAAACTATTCAAAACAAAGAAAGTGTGATCCAGCGATTCGATTTACTTCCACGCCAGCAAGCAGAAAGTTACGAATTTACTAATTAAGGAGAAAAGATATGCTGATTCAACCGAAATTTTTTGCCATTACTGATTATTTGGGCCAAACCTTTGATTGTACCTGTGGCCGGACCCACTCGACCGCTCTGCGCGAGGCAATCATCCGTCCCGGTGCGCTTCAGGATGTACCGGCGCTGGTGCAACGGCTGGGCTGCAAAAAGCCTTTGGTTTTATGCGATATGAATACCTGGAAAGCTGCCGGTGAGCGCATGACAGCTTGCTTTGATCAAGCCGGTGCGTCCTACAGCCTCCACCTGTTTCATGAAGAGGAGCTTGTTCCCGACGAAACAGCCCTTGGACGGATTATGATGGCACTGACGCCCAGCTGCGACCTGATCATCGGCGTAGGCACGGGAACCATCAATGACCTGAGCAAGTATGCCAGCTTCATCACAAAGCGGCCCTATTGCATTGTTGGCACCGCGCCCTCCATGGACGGCTTTGCCTCCATCGGCGCCGCGCTGATGCGGGATAACCTCAAGACCACCCTGGATGCGCATGTTCCCGTCGCCATTGTCGGCGATGTGGATGTGCTTGCCGCATCACCCATGGACATGATTCTGGCCGGCTTGGGCGACATTTTGGGCAAGTATACCTGCCTGTTGGATTGGAAGTTGAGCCAGATCGTTAACGGTGAATACTGCTGCCAGACCATTGTGGAAATGATAGAATGTTCTATTCAAAAGGTGATTGACAGCGCGGGTGGTCTCCACCGCCGGGAACCTGCAGCGGTAGCGGCGCTAATGGAGGCACTGGTGCTCAGCGGCATTGCCATGAGTTTTTCCGGAAATTCTCGCCCCGCATCGGGATGTGAGCATCATTTATCCCACTTTTTGGAGATGCGATTCCTTTTTGACGGCCGCAAGCCTGTGCTTCATGGCAGGAAAGTGGCTGTTGGTGCGGTGGCGGCGGCGCTTTTGTACCATAAGCTGGCGGAGGAAAAGGTCGATTTCCCCGCAGCAAGGCACGCCTGCGAAACCTTTGATGAAGACCAATGGAAAGCCGATATGAAGGATTATTACGGCAAAGCCGCACCGGGCGTGATTGCATTGGAAGCCGCCACCGGAAAGAACAGCCCGGAAAGCTGCCTCAAGCAGGTGGATGCCATAGAAAAGCACTGGACGGAAATTGTTGCCGAGATCAAGAAAATACCTACCGCAAAAGACCTGGCAGACCTTCTCAAATCCGTCAATGCACCAAATACGCCTCAAGGCATTGGCGTGGAGCGCTCGCTTTTGCACGATGGCATTATCGCCGCCAAGGAGGTCCGGGACCGTTTTACACTCTGGCAGATACTGTGGGATTTGAACCTGCTGCACGCTTACGCCGGCTGTGCGGTGGAATATCTCTATGGTGGGGAGGCTTAAGACATGAGGCCGTTGATTTCCCCTTCGGTCATGTGTGCTGATTTGATGGAGCTTCGGCCTCATTTGCGGGAGCTGGAGACTCTGGGCGTGGACTATCTGCACGTAGATGTGATGGACGGCGTGTTCGTGCCGAATTATGCGTTTGGAACAGACTTTGTACAGCATTTGCGGGAAGCAACCACCATCCCGCTGGATGTGCACCTGATGGTGGACCGCCCGGATGACAAACTATCCTTCTTCCGCTTTCAGCCCGGCGACATGGTCAGCGTGCATGTCGAGGCCACGCCGCACCTGCAGCGGGCATTGGCCAGGCTGCGTGCAATGGGGGCAAGGCCGATGGCTGCGCTCAATCCGGCCACTCCCATATGCGTTCTGGAGGATGTGCTGCCTGATCTGGACGGCGTGCTGATGATGACCGTCAACCCCGGATTTGCAGGGCAGTCAGTTATTCCCCAGGTAATTGACAAAATCGCCAGGCTTCGTGCCTGGCTGAATGAAAAAGGCTATCCGGATATTTTGATCGAAGTGGATGGCAATGTCAGTTTTGCCAATGCGCCCATCATGCGTCGTGCCGGGGCCGATATCTTTGTTTTAGGTACGTCCAGCATTTACGCAAAGGGAGATACATTGAAAAACAACTTGTGCAGGCTGCTTGACTCTTTCAAGTAGATATGCAATTCAACTCGGCAGCAATCCAGTCCGCCAGACGATGCGATAATCGGAAGAACTGTCCGACAAAAAAATTTCGGCCTCAAAGCCGAAATTTTTTTGCTATTTATTGCCCTTCAATCTATTACTATGCGTGTTTCCGGCTGGGCTTTCTCAGGAAATTTCGCAAAACCAGCCTTTTCATAATCAGAGCAGCCCGTCAGTTCCAAAAGAACTTGAGCGGCATGCTCCCTGAAAACAGCCCGCCCGTCCCGAGTGAATGCGATCAGCCGCTGATAGCCTTCTTTCCCGCCGCACCGGGCCAAAGCCCTGGCAATGCCCAATTCCAGCCAGGCTGAGCTGCTTATGCTCTCCGAATCGTCATTTTCCTTCTGGATATACCCTGATATATAGGGCTTGTGCAAAAGCTCCGTCAACGGTGCAACCGCCACATTGTCCGCCAGCCGCTCCATGACAAAAACCAGACAAAGCAGCCTGTCGAAATACGGAACGCACCATTTGTCCAACCGGGTGTGATGATAGGTATCCTCGCCCTTCACCACTGGGCCACCCGCTTCTGCTTTTTGCACATAAGGCAATATCAGCGGCAGGGCACGCTTATCCGCCGCCACCCCCAGCAAAGTGATGATGCGATTAATACGGAAATACAATCCCAACTCTCCGTCCCACCGGATATACTTGCGTCCGAATTCCTCATTGGAAAGCAGGATGGATGCATCGGTTATATCTTTCGCTTGTTCAAGCGCCCCCATCAAGGCATCCACACCTTCGGGATGCCCGAAAAATGCCAGCGCCATGGCATGATTCTCTTTGATATCCCCATCCGGCAAAGATAGGTATTGCTTGTACAGCCGGGGCAGCATTTCATCCCGGGGCTGAAGCATCGTGTGCAAAAGCCCCATGGGTTCGCCGGTTTTCAATTCCTCCAATGCCGCTTCACTATCAATACCGTCCAAAAAAGCCCAGCCGGGCAAATTTCCAAGCCCAATCAGTTCATCCTGAACAGGGCGCAGGGGAATGTTCCGCACATCTACACCCAACCTAATACTCCGGGCCGCAATTAGCCCCAGGGCATAGCCTGCGTTTTCCACATCCGCATTCATGCGGAACAGGCTGGAAGCATCCCTCGTGGCGCTGACGGCTTTGCCGCCAACCAGCAGGCCATCAATCCCCTTGGGGATAAAGCACCTGTAAGGAAGGCGCACATGAATGGGATTTTCGTTGAATTCCAGCATGCCCATCCGAAGCAAAACGGAGGAGGCAATGCCATGGGTATCATAGGGAGTACAGGCCATGGAAACAAGGTCGTCAAACGGCTTTTTTAGCAGCACATCCGTCAGGGTGAGGGTATACTCCCCTTCAACCCGGCGCGTTTCCCGCAGGTTGGGGAAGGGGGAAAAGTCAAGATCGCTGTTCCTTCCATGCGCGGCAAGTATAGCCCGGAGAAGCTCATCATACCGGTCTGGATGGAACACATCAAAGTCCGTGTGGTAGGGAGCGTCCGTCCACCTCTCCATCTTCCAGGCGCTGTCGCCCCACTGGCCGTTGGTCATTACGGAGCCGTCCAGCGGACATCCCACCTGATACTTCGCACCGGCAAACGCAGCCACATCTCCATCGGACGTGGCGTCTATAAAAACATGACCCTGCACTTCAAACAATCCATCATTATTAGCTACCCACAGGGCGCGGACCTTGTTCCCTTCCATCCTCACGCCGCTCACGGTATGCCCGGACAAAAAGGTGCAGGCCGGATTGAGCAGGGTTTTGTGATACAGTAGTATCCGCGCAATGCGGTCTTTCGCTTTTCCGTCTCCGCCAATGGCAGCAGACAGCGCGGCTGTCTCCCCATTCATTTTGGCAGCCATGCCTTCCACGAAACCGAAATAGTTGCCGGATACCCTGCCCAAGGTGCGGTTCCCGCCGGTATCATGCTCCGGGTTAAGCACCACTGTCTCCGTTCCTTTTTCAAGCAAGGCCAATGCAGCAAACACGCCGGCCGAGCCTGCCCCTGCCACCACCGCTTGAACAGTGTGAACCGGAATTTGCCCATCTGCAAGCAGGCGCACTTTTTGAAGGCAGGAAGGCAGTCCGGCTGCCTCTTCTGTTTCAAAGGTGTTCAGTGCCTTTCCATGCAGCATAAAGCAAAGGGGCGCCTCATTGTCCGGCTCCTGTAACTCCAACGCCGATAGCAGCTTGGCCGCTTTCTCCTGGCAGGCGTGCAAGTCGGAAGTGGAAATCTCTCCACTCCAGCAAAACGGGAAATGCGTCATGCCAGGAGCCGCATCTACTTCTGCCACATCCTGTATCAGCATCTCCGGCGCCAAGTCCAGGAGATGGGCATTGGCATACCTCTCCGCATTTCCGCGCAGCCAATGGAATACATCCAGTACCTTTAGCCGGGCTTCCTGTTCCAGGCGCCCCCTGCCGATGGCGGAAATAGGCCCGGACGCCGTATACCGCATTTCAGCAGCTACGGTATTGGGCAGAAGGCTTGAATGGATATGGATCTTATTTTCTTCCAGTCCAAAGAAATCCGGCATCGGAATCCACGTTTCATACTGGGTTCTGAGATTGTCCATAACAAAGGTATAACTGACCTGCATCTCCCGTGCCTGGCGCGGTTTCGCTTTTCCAAGCTGGGCATACCCTGCCGCTGTCCCGGTGGTGTCAACAATTTGTTTTGCCGCAAGCCACTGCAGGCCAAATTTATTGCCAATCAGCACACCACATGGGCGCTGTCCTCTCAAGGCAATCCCTACTGGCGTACTGAGCAAAAGCACCTGTACGCCTGCGTCTATAAGCTCCCGCAGCATCAGCTTTTTTCTTGCTCCCACCGCCTGGAAAACCTCATGGGATGTGCTTCCGTTTAAAATCCAACTATGTGCCGTAGCCGTCAGCTCATGGCCGACAAATCCCCGCCGCTCAATCAGGGCAACGCGCTTTCCCTGCCTGGCAGCCTCAAGGGCGGCATAATAGCCGGCTACTCCGCCCCCCAATACTGCAATATCCACCGATGTCTGCATGTGCGCTCCTCCTTTGGCAGCAGGGTCTGCATAACAAGCGGCGGCTCGCCGCGGCAAGCCGCCACTTGCATGCTATTAAATGAAGAAATATGTTACTGCATCGTTTGCCACAAGGCGTTGACTTCGTCCTGAATCTTCTGGCCGCCCCGGGTCAGATATCTGGACTGCATGGCATCCAATTCCTCGATAGGCAGTTCTCCCTGGATTACCTTCAGCGTGGTGGCAGATACATCCGTATCCAGATCCGAGTAATCAGCCATGGCAGGTACGGTACCCCAGAACTTGTTCTCCAGCAGATACTTGTTAGAGGTAGCAATAGAGGAAATCACATCAGGGGTATTGTAGCGCCGGTCGGTCATGGTCTGAATGCGGCTGGGATTGGCAAAGCCTTCGGCATAACGGGTGTTAGCGTCGTCATAGGGCTTGATGCGCAGGAACTTGCCTTCGGCGTCCCAGTCCCAATGCACGCCGCGAATGCCATTTTCGCTAAGCAGCCAGTTTTCCACGTCCTTAGCAAACCAGTTCAGCGACTGCATTAACAATTCAGGGTTTTTGCAGTTGGCGGAGAAAACGATGGTCCGCCAGGAGCCAAATGAGGGGGGATTTCCGCGCTGACCGCTGGGCCCTTCCACCGGTGCAAAGGTTACAAGATCAGCCTCGGGATACACAGCCCGCAAAGCCTGTTCTCTGGGGTCGGCGCTGTCCTGCACCCAGGCATGGCTAAACGCTGCGCCTACCGTTCCGTTGACCAGCTTTTCTTCCAGATTGGTGCCGCTCATCACAGGGAATTCGGGATCGATGATGCCTTCCTTATACCAGTCCCGCAGCACGGCAACGGCATCCTTGAATTCCTGGGTCATGAAGCCCTTCACCAGTTTGTCGTCCCGCAGATACCAGTGGGAGGGGGTAATGCCAAAGGCGTTGTAGACCATGTTCATGCCGTTGGAGGGAATCCCCAGAATATCGGAAACGGTGCCCATGCCATAGGTGTCCTTCTTGCCGTTGCCGTCCGGGTCATTGTTGGTGAAAGCTGCCAGCACATCGTGAAGCTCATCAAGCGTTTCGGGCATTTCAAGATTCAATTTTTTCAGCCAGTCCGTGCGGATGATGGGGCCGGCAGAGTTGGCTTCATTGCCAGGATCGTTGAAATAGTACATGGAGGGCAGGCCCCATAGTTCCCCGTCATAAGTGAAAGCATCCAGGGAAGAGGGGTAGATGTAAGGTGCCATGTCCTGGCCGTATTTTTCAAACAGCTCTGTCAGGGGCATGATAACGCCCTGGTTTTTCCATTCCAGCACCTGGGCGACCGTTCCATACCACATATCGGGCATTTCGTTGGATGCGATGTAAAGTTGGATTTTGGTGTTGTAATCGTCGGTGGAGCTGTAACCTTCCACTTCGAATTGCACGCCCGTCTTTTCCTTAAGCGTTGTCAGCGCCAGGTTGTTTTCAGTTTTGTCGGGGAAACCGGCAACCATCGTGTTGGACAATACTTTAAACACCGGTGTTTCCGCCTGCGCCAATGCAGCCGTCTGGGACAGTGCCATAGCCAGTACCAGCAACAATCCAAGTAACTTTTTCATGAGATACCCTCCTTGCGTATTCATATAAGCATACGATCAGGCAAATGTTCCTTCCTCCTTACCCCTTCACAGAACCAACCATCACCCCTTTTACAAAAAATCTTTGGAGGAACGGATACACGCACAAAATAGGTATGCTGATGACCATAATGCTGGCCGCTTTTACGGTTTCCGGGGTAATGCCTGCGGCATTCTCCACATTCAACACATCGTCCGCCCGGGAGGAATTGATGATTTCCATCAATATCTGCTGCAGCACCCGCATCTCCCGCTTGCTGATATACAAAAGCGCATTAAAGTAGTTGTTCCAGTAGCTTACGGCCAGCCACAGCCCAACAGTGGCCAGCACCGGCCCGGATAAGGGCAGGATTAGGGAAAAGAAGATACGGATGTCACCGGCTCCGTCAATGTGGGCCGATTCCTCAATCTCTGCCGGGATGTTGGCAAAGAAATTGCGCATAATCAGTACATTGTAGGAGGCTACCAGCACCGGCAGGATCAGCGACCAGTGGGAGTTAATAAGCCCCATTTCCCGCACCACCAGAAAGGTGGGAATCATGCCGCCGTTAAACACAAAGGTGAATACTACCATCATGGTAAAAAGTTTGTGCATGGGTAAATCCTTCCGGGACAAGGGATAGGCGGTAGTGCTGGTGACAAGCAGACTCAATACGGTTCCCGCAATGGTTACAAAGAGGGTATTTCCAAAACCGTATCCCATAGCGCTGGAAGTGAGCACCGTTTTATATGCTGCCAGGGAAAAGCCCCTGGGCAGCAGAAACGCTCCTCCTTGCCTGGCTTGAATGGCGTCGCTGATGGACAAGCTTATTTGATACCAGAACGGATAGATCATGATAATGCTCAAAAGCGCAATCAGAAGGGCATTTATCGTCAATGCCAGCCGTTCTCCTCTGGTCTTGATCACCACAGCCCCTCCTCTCCCATTCTGCGAATAATCCAATTGGAACCCCATACCAGCGCCAGGTTAATGATGCCCTTGAACAAATCGGCCGCGGTAGAAAAACCAATCTGCCCTTTGGTAATGCCCATGCGATAAACGAACGTACCCAGAATATCGCCTACGTCATAGACGGATACGTTGTACATAAGCAACACTTGTTCAAAGCCTGCATCCATTACACTGCCCAAGCGCATGATAAAGGTGATGATGATGGCACTCATGATACAGGGGATCGTCACATGCCAAATGCGATGGAAAAGCCCCGCACCGTCCATCAAGGCTGCTTCATACAATTCCGGATTGATACCGGCAATGGCTGCAAGATAAATGACCGTGTTCCATCCGGCTTCCTTCCAAATGGAGGTCAAAACAATAATGGTCCGGAAGTATTTGGATTCGGCAAGAAATACGCTGCTCTGCCCGCCAAAGAGCTCTACAATATAGTTGATGAGGCCTCGGGAGGAAAGCAGGGAGTTGACAACCCCCGTAAAAATCACCCAGGATAAAAAGTGGGGCAGGTACAGTGCCGTTTGGGCCAGCCGCTTTCCGCCGGTATGGCGTATTTCGTTAAGCATGATAGACAAAAGAATCGGAACCGGAAAAAACAGCACGATCTTGTACAAGCTGATAATGATCGTATTTCGAAATACCTGCCAGAAATCCGGTGAGCTGATCAGCCGTTCAAAATGGTCCAGCCCAATAAAGGGGCTTCCCGTTATGCCCAGCAGCGGCTTGAAATCCTTAAAAGCGACTGTGATCCCATACATGGGCACATATCTGAAAATAATGTAATATAGCAGGCCCGGCAACAGCAATAGCAATAGCTGCCATTTCTTGCGGCACTGTCTAATAAGGGAAGGTCTTATATTCCGTCCCGTGCCGGGAGATTTGGCCTGTGAATAAATTGGCGTATGCATACCTTTATAGCCAACCGCCTTTCCTCCTGCTGTATATCTCTTCGGAAAGTAACTTTTCCGACAGCAAGCCTATCTATAAAATTACCAGTTGACACTCGAACAGCACAGCGCTGCTTTTTGGCCAAAGGAGCAGGTTTTTTATAAAAATCAAATGGTCTTTGCAGCCTTTTGGACTGTAACCGCCAACCATACAAAGCGCGCCGTTCGTTGTTTTCAGCATAGCACACAAAGACCGGTACGCAAATTGGAGATTCTTCACAATTACGAAACAGCCTTAATACTCGCTATTGTACTTTTTTCAGGTAATGAAATTAATTTATGATTCGGTTAAATAATCGCCATAAAAAACAAAAATGCTCCTCCCGGAAGTCCATTGTATTTCGGGAGGAGTATGAAATCCCTTTATTACCGGTCTACTGCGGAGCTATCCCTGTATTGAGTGGGTGTTATGCCAAAGGATTCTTTAAACTTGCGGGCAAAATACTGTACGCTGTTGTACCCTACCTGCTCGGATATCTGTTGCACAGGCTGGCTTGTTTCTTTCAGCATCCGGGAAGCCTCTTCCAGCCGCTTTTGATTGATATATTCCGTAAAGTTCTTGCCTACCTGGGCTTTGAAAGTGCTGCTTAAATATTGGGGGGTAATCTCCATCAGGTCGGATACCTGGGTCAGGGAAATATCCTGCATATAATGGGTATCCACATATTGAACCGCCTGTAGAATTTTTCCCCCGCCGTGCTGCTGGGTTTCCTGCTGGATACAAGCGATGGCCTCCTTGCAAAAATGCTGCACGGACAGGCGGACCTCCTTGGGATGCAAAAAGCGGGCAGCACTTTCCAGGCTGATGGGCACAGGCCAGTTTGTAACCTCCGGCATACGTTCTTTCAATACTACGGAAAGATAGGCTATCATCTGGAGCGCAGCTTCCTGAAGGGCTGCCAACGTCGCATTGTCTGTCATCACCATCCGGCTGAACCATTCATGCACCATTTGCTCTACTGCTTGCCAATCCTCTACCAGAATATTGTTTGTAATGCTTTCCAGCCACCAATATTGCAAGCCCGGCACGCCTTTTTCCTTTTCCGCTTGGCTTGCGGCGTCCACAATGCCCTTGTCCTGACTTGCCGGAGCGCCGGCAATAGCCTGTATTGCTTTTGCATAGGGGCCGGAAATCTCCATCAGGTCACGCACCGTTCCCCCTATGGCAAGCCGTGCATAAGGCCAGCTCTGGCTTAACTGGGTCAATATCTGTTGAAAAAGTTCCTGGGCAAGGGTAGTTTCCTGCACGGGACGGCTGATGATGCCGCAAAGCCTGTATTTTTCCATTTCCACCGCCAATGCTTCACAGCCTTCCTGGCTGCCAATGGCGTTGCGCATGCAGGATTCCAACTGATATCGGGCGATCCATCCATCCCATTTTTGGCTGATATCTCCCGACCTTAGCTCAGCGACAAAAACGGTAAATTCTCGTCCGGCGGTTTCAAACATGTAATTTTCCAGAATTTCATGAACTTCTTCCCGGGCCATGGCATTCCCCTCCAGCAAATGCTGAAGTACGCTGCCCAGAACCCGGCTGCGCCCGCTGTCCACACATTGTTCCAGGGCCATGCCATAGGCGGAGATGGCCGAAACCGCCTGGTTGATAAAGACAATGTCGTTGGGGGTGGGGGCAATTTCCTTGCCCTTGATTTTAATAAGCTCCAAGCGCGCGGCATAAGCCAGTTGGGAAATGGGCCGGTAAAAGACGTGGGCCAGCAGATAGGAAAACCCGATGCCCAATGCGCTAAGGGCTGCAACAATTAAGAGGATCGCCCACAGGAAACGGTTTGTATCCAAGCCGGCTGTCTTTTGTGAAATGCTGACTACATACCGCCAAGGCATTACCTTAGAAGATACCTGCCTGTATCTGCTTCCAGTATCCGGCGTATTCCCATCTGCATCAGGCCAAGCGCCAGCGGGAAGCTCGCCCCGGAAGGAGGATGCCAGCACGCCGCCCTTTGCATCCAGCACAAAGCTGCCCGCTTCTTCCCATCCATACTGGGCGTATTGGTTCAATACATCCCCCCGCAGCGTGCAAATTACAAAGTTGCGTCCCTTTTTCTGCTGTATGGGTATGCTCTTTCCAATGATAATCTGTACCGTTCCATTTTCCCTCTGCCGGACATGGATGCCATTGACCTGCGCACTGGCAAGAAGCGTCCTGACAGGCTCCCAATCCAGCTCAGAGCCTTCCGGATAATAGCCCCTTTGGGACATCACCTTTTTATCGGCGCCAAAATATACACCTATCACGTCGATGGCCGGGTTTGTGCTGGCACTGCTTTCCAGGCGCTTTCGAAGGTCCGCCAGCCTTTGCATTTTTTGCTCCATATTAAGTAACAACGTCACCAGGTCGTTCATCTCCAGTTCCAGTGCAAAGCGGGTTACTTCGCCTTCCAACTGCACCAGGAGCGAATCCATTTGCGTGGCAAGAGCTTGCGCTGTACTTTCCAAACGGGCATCCAATTCCATATCCATACGCCGGGAGACAAAATAATATAAAAAGCCGCTGAAGGCCATAATGGGAATCAAAATAATACAGATAAAGGAGGTGAAATACCGTACAAACAGATTGCTGCGCGGATTGGTATACTTCTCCTGATGCATCATGTTTATCACCTTTTCACCATCTCAATTAAACCTCCATACCGGAGTATCTACAAATAGTATAACATACATTTCGCGGGAGCGTATTTAAAAATCACTGGGGACATAACAGGGCACCGCATGGCAGGAGGTTTTTTGCTTATCTGAGTATATTTGAGAAAATAAAATTTCCATGATATACTAACACTATTCGCACATTCCCAGTGCGCCTAGTTGATAAGGAGGACCGTCATGGATATAAAAGCCTATCTGTCGGAAGCGGCGGCACTGCCGGGGCTTTCCGGCAATGAACAGGCGGTGGCGGAATACGTGAAAAAGCAGTTTGAACCCTTCTGCGACGAAGTGTGGATTGACTGCATGTACAACGTCATCGCCCACAAAAAGGGATCGGGGCCCAAAGTGATGCTGGCCGCCCATCTGGATGAAATCGGGCTGATGGTAGTCAAAATCGAAGAGGATGGCTGTCTGCGCATGGGCAATGCAGGCGGGGTGGACCCCCGTATCCTGCCAGGTACCCAGGTGTGGGTATATGGCAAGGAAAAATTGTTTGGTACCATTGGTGCAAAGCCGCCTCACCTGCTTACCCCTGAGGATCAAAAAAAGAATTACCGCCGGGAAGATTTGTTTGTGGATGTGGGCCTTGCGCCGGATAAGGTGCGGGAGCTTGTATCGGTGGGGGATTTGATTGCCTTCAATACCCCTGCAACGCTTTTGAAAAACGAACGGTTCGCCTGCAAGACCATGGATGACCGCGCCTGCGTAGGCATCCTTCTGTTGGCAGCAGAGCAGCTTTCCAAGATGCATCACGATGCGGATTTATACTTTGTGGCTACAACGCAGGAAGAGGTGGGCAGCCGGGGTGCCCGGGCCGCAGCGTTTGACCTTGAACCTGATCTGGCCATCGCCCTGGATGTCTGCCATGCCACTATTCCCGGAAGCCGCCCGGACACTACCTGCGACATTGGTAGCCTGGCCGTAGCAGTCGGTCCATTTTTGCAGCCCAAGCTGCAAAAGCGCCTGATGGAAACGGCAAAGAAGCATAATGTGACTGTGCAAACAGAAGTGGATGCCAGGAGTACCTATACCGACTGTGATGAAATTCAGATCAGCCGGGCCGGGGTTCCTTCCATTTTACTTGAACTGCCCCTGAAATATATGCATACCACTGTTGAAACCATTGACCTTCATGCCCTGTCGGAAGGTGGGCGGCTGTTGGCCCATTATCTATCGGAGCTGTCCGCAGATTGGGAGGATGACTTATGGATTTAAAAACCCTTTGCTTGATTCGGGGTGTCAGCGGCCATGAGCAGGAAATCCGCAAACAGCTCATGGAGGCCTGCAAACCCCTCTGCGACAGTTTATCCCTTGACCGCATGGGTAACGTGGTAGCTTTTAAAAAAGGAACTGATGCGCAAGCACCCCATGTGCTACTTGCGGCGCATATGGACGAGGTAGGCTTTATCGTTACCTCTGCCACCGATGAAGGCTTGCTGCGCATTCAGCCCATAGGCGGCATTGACCCCAGGGTAATCATCAGCAAACGCGTACTGGTGGGGGACAAAGCAATTCCCGGAGTGATTGGCGCCATGGCCATCCATCTGCAAACGCCAGACGACCGGCAGCGGGTATTGAATTATGACAGCCTGTACGTGGATATCGGCGGAAAGAACAAGGAGGACGCCATGTCCGATTGTCCGGTGGAAAGCTACATCACCTTTGATACCCCCTATACGCCCTTTGGCGACGGTTTCGTATGCGCAAAGGCCCTGGATGACAGGGTGGGCTGCCTGACGCTTTTGAAAGTGTTGGAAAACAACTATCCCGGGGATGTGACATGCCTTTTCACCTCCGAGGAGGAGGTCGGCTGCCGCGGCGCCGCAGGCGGCGCATTTCACACCAATCCGCGTTTTTGCCTGGTGCTGGAAGGCACTACCTGCAACGATCTGGGTGACGTGCCTGGCGCGCAAGAGGTTTGCCGTGCGGGAGACGGGGTAGCGGTAAGCTTTATGGACAATGCTTCCCTGGCTTACCGGCCCTTGTTCAATGCGATACTGCGCACCGCAAGGGAGAACAACATTCCCCATCAGGTAAAGCGCAGCGTCAGCGGCGGCAATGACAGCGGTTCCATTCATAAATCCCGGTCCGGAATTGCTACCTGTGTACTCAGCGTACCCTGCCGCTATATTCACAGCCCATCCTCCGTGGTAAAGCTTACTGATGTGGATGCCCAGTTCGCGCTTACCGACGCATTTTTAAGACACCCCGTGTGCTAACGCATGGAAGGAGTAAATGCTATGTATGAAATTCTTGAAAAGGTTTTAAAGCCTATCGGCCCCACCGGCGCAGAGCATACGGTGGCTGAAACCATCCGCCCGCTCATTGCACCCTATGTCACATCCCTGGAAACGGATGTGATGGGCAATCTCATTGCCGTCAAGGAAGGAAAAAAAGGCGGTAAGCGCATATTGTTCAGCGCCCACATGGATCACATCGGCTTTGTAGTGACGGACATTGAAAAGGAAGGTTTCCTGCGGGTGATGCCGCTGGGCGGCATCAACATTAATGTATCCCTCACCCGGCACGTAACATTTCAAAACGGGGTGAATGGCGTGCTGGTTAGCCAGCCTTTGGCCCACGGGGAAGCCCAGGCCATGAAGCATCTGTTTATCGACATTGGCGCCCAAAACAAGGAAGAGGCACAGGCCTTGGTACAAATCGGCGATGCTGCTGTTTACGCCAACGATTGCTTCCGTCTGGGCAATCACAGGGTAGCCTCCCCCGCAATGGATGACCGCTGCGCCTGCGCGCTGCTGGTGTCTTTGCTTAGAACGGTTAAAGACCCGGAAAACACCATTCTTGCCGTCTTCTCCACCCAGGAGGAAGTTGGGCTCAGGGGCGCGAAAACTGCCGCTTTTGCCCTAGAACCCGACCTGGGCGTGGCCCTGGATGTGACGCTGTGGGGGGATACGCCGGAGGTCAAGCTTCCGGCTTTGAAATTGGGGGAAGGCCCTGCCGTGAAGATTATGGACCATTCCAGCATTTCCAGCCCCGTGGTCCGGGATGCGCTCTTTGCGGCCGCCAAGGAGGCGGGGGTTAACGCCCAGCGGGAGGTGCTGCCCTTTGGTGGGACTGATGCCGGAGCCATTCAGGGAGCCCGGGGCGGCGTGCCCGTCGGCACTGTTTCCATTCCCTGCAGGTATGTACACAGCGCGTGCGAAGTAATTGACATGCGGGATATGGAAGGCGCTCTGAAGCTGCTTGATGCGTTTGTAAAGCAGACATTTTGAATAGAATAGCGGGGAGGGCTTTAAAAGTCCTCCCCGCTATTAAAAAGCATTTGCTATGCAAGGGAATGGGGAAGGTTTGTTTTGTTTCCCTATTAGATGAGGTGATTCCGTGACGGCGGTTTTTTTCTTGCTTCTGTATCTTGGCGGTGGGCTGATGATCGTCCGGCTTTTGTTACCAGGGCACAAACCGCTGACGCGGATTTGGCTGGGATTATGCCTGGGGCTGATGCTCTTTATGTGGCTGCCGGCCTTGCTGGCGTTTTTTTTCAAGTTCAGCGCAGCGGCCCATTGGCTATCCTTAATCCTATTGGCATTGGTAATAGGCATCTCCTTCCTTTTCCGGGACAAGCGCCCTGCCAGAGGATGGGATGAGGAAGAAACAAAATTCCTGAAAATTCTGTTATGGGTTGCGCTGCCCTTAACCTTGCTGGGGGGGTATCTTCAATATACCCACAACATCCGGGCTGCAGCAGATGGAACTTATCATGTGGGGCAAAGCACGTACGGCGATTTGCCGCTCCACCTTGGAATCGTCACAAGCTTACGGGATGCCGCCTTTCCTCCGGATTACAGCATTTTGCCGGGCGAGCTGCTCTCCTACCCATTTTTGATGGACAGCCTTTCCACCAGCCTTTATCTTTTTGGTTTTTCCTTGCAATTGTCTTTGCTGGTGCCCGGTACGCTGATGATGGCCTTGTGTTTTGCGGGCTATTTGCTGCTGGCCAGGGAAGCTGCCGGCAGCAAGCGGGCTTGTATCCTGGCCGCCCTTTTCTTTTTTCTCAATGGCGGGCTGGGCTTTTTATACAACTTTGATCTGAGTGCAGGCGATGTGGGGGAACGGCTTAAGCAAATCATGGAGGGCTACTATCAAACACCCACCAACCAGCCGGAGCCATACAACCTGCGCTGGAGCAATGTGATTGCCGACCTGATGATTCCCCAACGCACCATCCTGGGTGGCTGGTGCATGGTGCTGCCGCTTTTGTATTTGCTATACACCGCCTTTGCCCCGCACAGACAGGAAGAACACCCGGCAAATTACCGCCAGCTGCTTCTATTGGGCGTTTGGGCTGGGGGAATGCCCTTACTGCATACCCATTCCTTTCTGGCTTTAGGCCTAATCAGCCTGGGCTTTTTGGGCTATACCCTGCTGCACGCCAAATCAGAAAACAGGCTGCAAGTATTTTTACCTTGGCTTTTCTACGGAGCAATTGCTGTTCTCCTGGCCGCCCCGCAATTGTTCACTTGGACCTTTACCCAATCAGCAGGCAGCGACCATTTTCTTCAATTTCAGTTCAACTGGGTAAATAATCCCGGCAATGGGGGCATGATCGACCTATATTTATGGTTTTACCTGAAAAATGTCGGACTGCCCGTAATTCTACTCCTTTGCGCGCTGGTGGAAAAAAACCCCCGCCATCGCTTTTTGGCAGCAGGCGCATTTTGCATTTTTATAGCAGCAGAATTGATCCGATTCCAGCCCAACGAATATGATAACAACAAACTTTTTTATATATGGTATATGCTTTGCGCAATCCTGGCGGCTGATTATGCAGTAACCATGTTTGACAGGTTGCGGGGGCTGCGGGGGCGTTACGTGCTCGCAGGGTTTGCCACCCTATGTTTTTTTGCAAGCGCCGGGCTTACCCTTGCCCGGGAAGTGGTAAGCGACTACCAGTCCTTTTCTAAACAGGATATTGAAGCAGCTGCTTACATTGAGGAAAACACCCCCCAGCATGCCGTATTCATGACAGGGTATCAACAGCATTTGAACCCTGTAAGTGCTTTGGCAGGGCGCACCATTGTCTGCGGCCCGGACCTCTGGCTTTACTTCCATGGGTTCAGCACCCAGGACCGCCATCTGGACATTGCCCGTTTTTATCAGGACCCGGCCAATAATCTGGATGTTTTAAAGAAATATCAGGTGGAATATATCCTGATCTCCAGCTATGAGCGAACGAATTTTCTGATAGACTATGAAGGCATTGAAAAGCTGTTTCCCTTATGCTACTCAGGAGATACAGGAGAAATTTCCATCTTCTATGTGCCCGGCTCTGTTTTGGACAACCTTCCGGAGGGGTGATTATGGAGGAATTTTTGCGCTACTCTGTCAGCCATCAAAAGCGAATCAAAGTTTTTTTGATGGCGGACGACCATGTTATACAGCAAAATATACTCGTATTAAGTTTCACAAAGGATGACTTTACCTATGTAGGGCCACAGAGCAAAACGCCCCGAACCCTGCCGTTGAGCGCTTTGTTATCAGCCGGATACGCTCGGGGAGACTCAGGAGAAACGCAATGAGAAAGGATGCCTTATGAAAAAGCTGTTAGCGCTGTTAAACGACCGTGCCCGTATAACGGAATTGATACTTTATGTGTTTTTTGGTGTGCTTACCACCCTGATAAACCTTGTCTGCTATTGGGCTTTTAGAAACCTGTTGGGCATTCAGTACCAAGTTTCCAGTGTGCTTGCCTGGATTGTGGCTGTACTCTTTGCCTTTGTGGTGAACAAGCTGGTAGTCTTTCGCAGCAAAAGCATGGAGCGCGGCCTGCTATTGCGGGAAGCCTCTTCCTTCTTTGGTGCCAGACTGATATCTTTGATTCTGTTTGATGTGGCAGGCCTTTGGCTGTGCGTGGATGTATTTGGAATGGATGATATCTTTGCCAAACTGGTGATGAATGTAATGGTCGTCATTTTCAATTATATAGCCAGCAAGCTGGTCATTTTTCAAAAGAAGTAAGATAAGCAGGAGGTGTAATATGCCTGAAATAAGCAGTCCGGAACTGATCATGCTATACCACCTGGGTCAAGAGGATCCAGACGGCATCAAGGTGCAATCCGTTTTGCGGAGCATGGAAATATCCTTTCGGGAAATTCATCTGGAAGACCTGGGGCAAAGCGTCGGCACGCTGGCCGGGTTATCCAATCCCGCAGCCGCGGAGCCCGTGCTTCAGGAACCGCTTGGCGCGGCAATGCTATTTGTCGGATTTTCAAAGGACAGGCTGCAGGAAGTGCTGGCTCGTTTGCGTGATACACAGGCTGGCTTGACTTCTCTCAAAGCTATGCTGACGCAGCATAACCAAGCCTGGCGTTTTTTCGATCTTCTCATAGAGCTAAAAAAAGAACGGGATACTATCGCGCAAATGGGGCGAGCCCATTCTCCCACAAGGTAGCCGTCTTGTACGCTGAAAGATACCACCATCATACAATAAAGGGCATGTCCTTTCACGCACGAAAGACATACCCCTTTTATTTTTTCAGTATATCCTTAATCCATCCCGCGATGCAATAGGGAAGTTGCTTTTTGCGTTTCATCGCCAGGGCTGCATCCAAAGCACCCTGACGATAACGCAGATTTTCCGGCTGGCGGCGGACCGCTTCCCGATAGCTTTGGTGTGCTGTTTCATACTGGCGCATGGCCATAAGCAGCTGGCCCTGCAAATAAAACCAATCGCTGTCCTTTGTTTCCGCCCTGCCCAGCTGCCTTAGCGCGCTTTCCAGGTTTCCCTGCTCCATCAGCTTGATGGCAAACCGCTTGGCCTCTTCCTGGGAGATGAGGTTGAATCCTACCCTTTTTTCGGAAGCAAGGCGCAATGCCTCCTCGTAAGCCAGGTTCAGCGCAATCAGTTGATCCTGAGCCCTTTTTTGCTCCTCCAAATCGGTAAACTGATCCGGGTGACAGCTTTTGACTTTCGCACGGTAGGCGACGCGCACCTGCTGAGCATCCGCATCACTTGTAATGCCCAGCACATCAAATGCGCTAGTCAAATATCCATCCCCTCCTCCCGGCTGCGTCCACTATATTTTTTCCCGGCGGATATCAGCACCTAAATCACGCAGCTTTTTTTCGATATGCTCATACCCTCGGTCAATATAACCGGGTTCATAAATTTCTGTAAGGCCTTTGGCCATCAACCCGGCTACCACCAAGGCAGCTCCGGCCCTTAAGTCCGTAGTGGTTACCGGCGCACCAAAAAGCTGCGGAACGCCCTCGATAAGTGCCGTGCGATCCACCACCCGGACCCTTGCGCCCATTCGGCGCATCTCATCCAGATGCTTAAAGCGCTGATCAAAAATTGTTTCCGTAACAATGCTTGTGCCATTGGCCGTGGTGAGCAAAGCAGACATGGGCTGCTGCAAATCCGTCGGGAAGCCGGGATATACCTGGGTTTTGATATTGACTGCACGGTGGGGGCTCATGGTGCGCACACGGATCGCGTCATCACTGTCGGTTACCCGCACCCCCATTTCCAGAAGCTTAGCAGACAGCGCCTCCATATGGGTAGGAATGCAGCCTCGAATGACAACATCCCCTCGGGTAGCGGCAGCCGCAATCATCAAAGTACCTGTTTCAATCTGATCGGGGATAACCGTATAAGAACAGCCATGAAGCTTTTCCACACCCCGGATGCGGATGATATCCGTACCGGCGCCCTTTATCCTCGCGCCCATGCTGTTTAAGAAGTTTGCCAAGTCTACAATATGCGGCTCCTTGGCTGCATTATAAATAATGGTCGTACCCGACGCCTTCACAGAAGCGAGCATGACGTTGATCGTACCGCCTACCGTCACCAAATCAAAAAACACGTCAGTTCCTATAAGCTTTTGACTTTGGGCGTAGACCATACCACCCTTTTCTTCAATTTGCGCACCCAACGCACTAAGGCCTTTAATATGTTGGTCAATTGGGCGGCTGCCTATTTCGCAGCCCCCCGGATAAGCGACCTCCGCTTTCCCACCCCGGCCAAGAAGTGCGCCCAGCAGATAATAGCTGGCCCGAAGCCTTTGGGTATATCGGAAGGATACACGTATCCCTTCCGCAGAGCGGGGATCCACCGTCATAAATCTGCCTGGCTCGTAGGTTACCTTGGCACCCAACGCCCGAAGAATTCCGCAAAGGGCATTCACATCTTCAATGTCCGGCAGGTTTTCAATCATGCAGGGTTCATCGCTTAGCAAAATCGCTGGAATTACTGCTACCGACGTATTTTTCCCACCGCTTACCCGGATTTCTCCCGTCAGCGGAATCCCGCCGGTTATCAGCATTTTTTCTGTATCTGCCATATCACTGGCCGAAGCCAGGATCACCTCCTCAGCGCTTGCCGATGCAACCTTATTCGTCATGCTGCCCGTTTTCAACATGACAAATGTACCCTGCACTGTCTTTTCACAGCACATTAAATCCATTATACACACAGCGCTCAGAATTTACAAGATATCATCATGAAAGCCTTGCTTTTAGCGCCTTGTTTCCTTGACAGTACTTCCGAAAAAATGGTATACTTCATACGTTTGCAGACATTTATGTCTATTATTTACAGCCAGATTATTAACTCGCCGGGCAGTCACGTGAGATTGCCTGTAATAACAATCACGAGGAGGCATTTTCTACAATGAAAAGATTCCTGAGTGTGCTTATGGCATTGGTTCTGCTAATGGGCATGGCACAAATGGCGTCCGCAGGTGCAATCAGCACGATTATCCAGGATGAGGAAGACCGCAAGATTGCAGTAAAAGGGAAGGGCTCTGATGGCAATTTCCCCACCAACCCCGAAATTGCCGGGCAAAGCCCCACCACCGGACTTTCCTGGAACGGCAGATATATGCCGATGATTGTCCAGATCGACAATGCGGACGGCGGTATCGGAAACCGGGCTCCCTGGGGTGCCTCCTCTGCGGATATCATTTATGAAACGCCTTTGCATAGCAATGGTTCCACGCGTCTTTCATTTTTGTTCAGCGATATCGTTCCCGAAAGCGTAGGCCCTGTCCGTTCCGCCCGTGTCGGTCATGTGGAATTGCGGGAAGAGTGGGATGCCGGATTCCTGTACTATGGCGGTCAGGAATACAAAGGCACAAACATCAATGATCTTTTTAAGCAGACCGGCGCCAACAAAAAGGGTGTGCTGTTCAGCGGCATGGTAGGCTCAAGCAAGCCTTGGAAGCAGTATTATACCAGGGTAAAAGGCCTGGCCGGCCCCCACAATGTGGATGCTAATGTAAAAGCCATGCAGGATTTGATTCCGGCAGATTTTACGCCTCCCTCCCGCCCGTACCTTTTTACTGATGAACTGCCCAGCATGGGGGATTTCGCATCGAACATCGCCATACAGAACAGCAACGAAGCTTATGCCTCCAGCTTCCAGTATGACGCGACAGCCAATGTATACCTGCGTTATGTTAACAATGAGCCCTATATTGATAAAAACACGCAGGAACAGCTCTCCTTCTCCAACCTGATCATTCAGCGCACGGAGTTAACCTTCTACAACGGCGGACACGACCGTCCCCTTACAGTCAATATTGGTTCCGGCAATGCGGATATCTTCATCGGCGGCCGTTACATTCCCGGCTACTGGGTGCGTACCGGTATGAACCAACGGACTGTGTTCTTTGACCAGGAAGGAAATGAACTGCAGCTGCAGCGCGGCAAAACCTTCATCAGCGTATTGGATAACAGCGTACCAGTATCCTACACCGCTGAATAATAATAAGTATAGTATTGTTTAAGGGCTGCTCTCAAATTGGGAGCAGCCCTCGCTTTATATACTAGAGAACCGTAATGGCGCATTCATGTTCAGACATCGCACTACTCTTCGGAAATTCCTTCCGCCATCGTCGCAAGAATGCCGCTTTCGGACAGCCAGTCAACTGCACCATTGATAAACCCGGCAGGCAGCTGCAGTACAATGGGAAGGGCTGTACGGAGAATGGAAACCTTGGATTTTGATAGGAAGTCTTTTAGCGTCTGATCGTTGGCGCAGAAGAAATTGAAAGCGTCCCCGTTTGCATTGACCTCAAACGCCTCAAAAACCTCAGTGGATGGCTTCCAGGAAAAACGGCCTGTCATGGTAAGCGCGGTCTTATCCGTGTCAGGGTTTTCCCATGTAAGAACTGTCTCCATCCATGATTCCGAATCACGATTATCCCAGGATAGGTTAAGGTTTACGGTTTCCTCAAAGCCAATCATTTCTCCGCCGATATGTACGGTGGCTGTGCCTGTTCCTTGCTGCCTCTTACCATCAGGCAGGTTTTCACCGGTAAATGAAAGGTAGGCATAAGGCTCATCCTCAACCGAAACCATTCCCTGAATGTTAAGGTCAATCCCTTCCTCATTCTGCGTTTGAACAGCATTCATGGTGAATTGGTAACCTTCCCAGGCCGGCAGCGTCACCTGCCAGTTGGTCTCATCCTTTAAACAACTGTAGGAATAGACGACATCTTCTCCCAAG
This sequence comes from Bacillota bacterium, assembly GCA_023392515.1. GTDB lineage: Bacteria > Bacillota > Clostridia > Christensenellales > Aristaeellaceae > JAEVYX01. Next base: position 44,591 of record JAEVYX010000077.1, read on the forward strand.
GTCCAAGTTTCGCCTTCCTCCGTTTGTTCGATTTCCAATCCGCCGTTTTCCGTACAGCCTTCCACCCATTCAGGCAAGGCTGAGAGAAAATATAAAGCAGTCTCATCTTCACCAAAATGTTGCAGCAATCCCTTAAGCCAGAAGGAAAGCACCTCATTTTCTGATGAGCTTTGCGAAAACTGCTGGGCCATCTGGATGCACTCTTCCGGAGAGTAGCTGCGGCTTCCCTCACCCGCAAAAAGACTTTCCCACTCTTGCCTTAAGGGAAGGTAGGCGTGGCAGTAGGAGTAGGGATCGGTAACAACCCCAATATACTGAAAAGGGATACCAAAGTAATAATAGTATTTCAATAATACAGGAATATAGCTGGACATGGTAAGCACTACCGGCTCTTCCCCAAAGAGGTTTGTAGATAGATCCAGGTTCTCGGGGGTTCCCTGCAGGTGAAGCGTAACAACAGGATCGCTGTTTATAATCATCCCGGCATCGGCCTTTATCTGCCGTCCCAATACGGTTGCTTGGCCTTCAAGCTTTAAAGTATCCAGCAATTTCGCCAAATCCCGCATAAAACGGCTGGGTTTTTCAGACATTGCTTCAGAGTTTAAAGATGCGCTCAGAGAAAAGTCAATATCCAACGGCTGGCCGGCTTGAGGAGCCTCTTGTGCAAAGGAACTGCATACAGGAGTAAAAATAATAAGTAAAGCGCAAAGCAAGGAAAGCCATTTCCTTTTTAGATCAATCATAACCGGTAGCCTCTCTTCCATGCCGGAGTTTAGTTTTCGTTGCCTGCCACGGCAATCAACTTTGCCCGAACTACAATGCGCCGCCCATTTCCGACGCCTTGGTATGCCTCACAGGACAGCAGTGTTAAAGCAGGATAATCCGTCCCATATGTAACGGACCAGTCGTCCTTTTCTATCACGAACACCTTCGTTACCTCATATTGGAAAGATCCAAGGTGGGAAGTATGCAAGTAAATCGTATCCCCGGCGGATAATTTGTCCAACTTCCGAAAGAAATCCCTAGTGCCGGTCCGGTGGCCGCTTATGCATATATTTCCGATGGTGTTAGGCTCCGGCGCTCTGGGAAACATTGCCACGCCGCTACGCATATTCTTATACATGACATTGAATGTACCGGAGCGATAACATGCCACTTTGACTTTTATATCCGGTATCTCCAATAGATAAGACCGCTTTACGCCATTTTGATCCATATCAATGGGATCATATTGGGCTGTATTCTCAGGAGATTGTTCCTGCGCTGCCCTATTCACAATCGCCTCGTGCAGGGCCAGTGACGACTGGAAATCATCCTCCGGCAGATGTAAGGCCATCATACGCATATAAGAAGCTAAAGTATCCAATTGAGTTGTTAATTGGCGCTGACTTAAATCCATGTATGTTTCATCCATTGCCATGTTTAGCAACCGAGATGCCAGGTCCTCCACTTGTTTGAGCAAACCTTCCAATTCTGCCAGGGTAGTATAAATCAATTCCCTGGCTGCAGTAATTGTTTTATCACCCCTGGATAGTCCATCTTGAACTGTCTGATCGTTAAGGGACGCCAATTGCTCCGTATCGGTAATGGGCTGCACCGCCGTAAGCAAAAAGAAGGTATTCTCCACCTGCTTGCGGGCTGAAGCCAGCGCTTCCATCACTTGTGTCACATCTGCTTCCCGCGATTCGTGAAGCGCTTGCGCCCCACGATTCAGCGCCTCCCGCATGGAAGATGGTTCTTCTTCCTCCGCGCGGGCTTCCGCTATACCATAAAGGAAACCGGAAGGCTCTCCCACAATGCCCAGCTCCTCCAGAAGATCCGGTACATCTCCCGCCTGCTGCATTTCTTCGGGAGTAAATATGGGCGTCTCTCCTTTTTCCATCGTTGCATAGTCCACAGGCTGATATTTATCCGCTTTAGGAATCTGCATTTCAGCTTCCAGCTCTGCGGCTACCCTTTCCGCATGAATGTAATTAATTTTCTGCCAGACAAGGGGTATGGAAACTGCCAACACACCAATCACAATAAAAGTGACCGCCAGCGTAAGCACCCAATTTCTTTGTGTGTGCTTATTCTCCTTTTGCTTTTGCATTACATTGCCTCCTGCCCTGGTATACACTTCAGATACTTGGATGGCAAAACACAAAGACATTATACCATACCCATATCCGATTGGAAATGCATATTTGTCTGTAGTAGCCGTCTGCAACATCGCTTAAGCCGGCTTACTCAACAATCGTGCATATTATAAAAATAGTTGCCATTTGATGAGCGAGGGGCAGTTCTGCCATCAGAACTGCCCCAGGAATTTGTGTTTACGCACCACTATTTGGTTATTCGCTGTCCTCTGCGACTCTTGAGCAGGAGCAGTACGCCCGCCAGCAGGAGCATGCCTCCAAAGGGTACCAATAGCATCATCCACTCACCGGTCACAGGCAAAACTTGTGTCTGCAGAATTTGCACCGTCGCATTATTCGTATCCTTATATTCTTCTTGCCAATCGGTGCGATACTGAGCAATGTTGTACACCGTGATGGGGAATATAGTGCCTGCGGCAACCGGGCGGCTATGCACCAGCACGGCATATGCAGTAACGCTGGGGGTAATCGTGCCGTCCGCTTCTACAGTAGCTGCAGGAAGTTCAATTACTGCCTCCACTCTGGATTCGTTCGTTACGATATCCGTAACTGCCCTCTGAGACACCAGGAAGTCTCTGCTTTCCGCCGTACCGGCATTCCTTACATCATAGACGAATCCATACCATTCGATCTGCGGATCAAACCTATCCACGAAGTTTACTGTCACCGGAGCCAAATTGGTATTGGTCAGGCTATACATGTAAGCCCAAGTGGAACCATAGTAGACTTGCTCCGGATACCCGTATTTCTCCACAAGGACATCAATTGTCACAGTCGTTGTGGCCGGGTTGGAGGGGGTTTGCTCTCCACCCTCCGGGGTAAGCGTTGCAGTATTGATAATATCTCTGGTATCCATGCCAACCAGTGCATTGACCGTTGTTATGAAGGTGAGATTGACTACCGCAGGAGTAATGATGCCATCATCTGCAATTGTTGCCGCAGGCATTCTGAATGCCCAAGACAGCAGTTGCGGATTCACAGCATCCTGCACCTCACCAAATCCTGTGGTTTCAAATGCATTGAAGGCGATACCATCTTCCAATAGGTCGGTCACCATTACGTCGTACGCAATAGGCGTGTCATTTGTAACGGTTATGGTGTACCTTAGCTGATCACCCGGGAAGGACTCAGCTTTGTCCACTGCCTTAGCTATGGTCAATGCAGGATCAATCGCCGCGTTCAGCACTTGCACATCGAATGCCTGGGTTTCACCGGTCAGCTCCAGTGTAAAGGAAAGCTCATCCATCTCTTCTCCTTCCGGACGCTGGGTGATTACATTGGCTGCTCCTGCGTAGAACCATGTGTCATACGCAATTCCCGGTGCCTGCACGCTTGTTGTACCATTGCTGCGCAGAATTTCCTCTGTCACGCTATAGGTTTCGCCATGCAGCGCTAACGCCTGTAAGGTCGATTCGGCAGCATCGCTTTCCAGCGTCTGCATAAGCGTGAAGGGTACCGTGCTGCTTGTAAAGTCTGCCGAAGTCAGCTTCTTCACATAGGTTACGGTTTCTATACTTGCCGTACCGTCTTCATTCGTTCCGGTGACGAAGGGTCCGGTCACCTTGATCACGAAGGTGTCGCTGTCATCCATGGTCCCAAGCAGCGTCTTTTGCATTCTGATGGTTCCGGTCAGGGTATTGGTGATAAATTCTATCTCGTCGTTTACTTCGATTGTGGCAGCGTACCCGCTGACCTCATCTTCTGCTATACGGTAGGTGACCGGCGTGAAGACGCCTTCTACCAATTCGTATAGTGGCAGGTTTTCAAAAGTAAAGGTCCAGCCTTCGGCCTGAGTCAGTTCTTTGGACCTGTAAGGCGTTATATCTTCCTGTGCGTCGCCTACTGTCCTATACACATTCACCATGATGCTTTGAGGCCGGCTGGGATCTTCTTCACCACCGTCTACCCAAACTTTTTCTACGGGGATGTTTGTCACCAGTGTGTTGGTAATGAGCTCAATTCCGTCATCGGTCCTTATGATGCCCGTGATATACCCGTCTACTGC
>JAEVYX010000031.1 GCA_023392515.1 Bacillota bacterium
TCGCTGCCTTCTTCGCTTTCCTCGGTAAGGCCCGATACATCCGCGTCTACCCGGGCGAAGGTCGTTTCATCCTGGCCGGCGCCATACTCCATAAAGGAGATGAAGTTGCCGTCGATCACGTGCTCCATCAGAATCACATCAATGCCCCGCTGAGTGTACATATCCACAGAGGCGGCCTGGCGCTTGTAATCGTTGGTATAATACACCTTCTTGCCCGCCTTGCCCTCGTTGCGGGACTTGTACTCCTCCAGGGTAAGATATTCGCCCTTGGTGGTTTTCAAAAGCAGAATGCCCTTGACGCTGTCAAAGAACTTGGCATCCCTGATGCAGCCAAACTTGATGAAGGGGTGAATATCATCCCAATAGGTTTGATAGGTGTCCCGCTGGGTGTTGAACATTCCCGTAAGCCTGTCCGCCACCTTTTTGGTAATATGGGCGGACAGTTTTTTTACATAGCCGTCGTTTTGCAGGAAAGAGCGACTTACGTTAAGGGGCAGGTCGGGGCAGTCGATGACGCCTTTTAAGAGCATCAAAAACTCTGGAATGACCTCTTTAATGTTGTTTGCTACAAACACCTGGCCGCTGAAGAGCTTGATTTCCCCTTCCCTGGTGCCAAAGTCGCTTTTCAGTTTGGGGAAATACAAAATACCCTTTAGGTTGAAAGGATATTCCACATTGAGATGCACCCAGAAAAGCGGGTCCTCAAATTCATGAAACATTTTGCGGTAGAAGTTTTTATATTCTTCCTCGGTGCAGTCCTTGGGGTTTTTCAGCCACAGCGGATGCACCTCGTTGATAAGCACAGGTTCGGGAAGCTTTGCTTCCTTTTCTACTTTTGCTTCCTCGCCGTCCTTCTTTTCCTCATCCTCAGGCAGGGGCTTTGCCGCCAGGTCTTTCAGATAAACGGGAATGGCAAGGTATCCGCAGTAGCGGTCGAGCACGTCCCGAACACGGTAAGTCTCCAAAAATTCCTTTTCTTCCTCGGAAATATGCAGGGCGATCACGGTGCCCCGGCTTTCCTTTTGGGAAGGAGACATTTCAAAGGCCATGCCGTCGGCACTTTCCCAGCGCACCGCTTCGCTGCCCTCCTGATAGGAGAGGGTGTCGATGGTCACCTTGTCCGCCACCATGAACGCCGAATAAAAGCCCAGGCCGAAGTGGCCGATGATGCCGCCCTTTTCCCCTTCGCCGTTATAATTTTTCAAAAACTCCTCGGCGCTGGAAAATGCCACCTGGTTGATGTATTTGTGGACTTCCTCCGCCGTCATGCCGATACCGTTGTCGATAAAGCGTAACTCGCCCTTTTCCTTGTCCACTTCCACGATGACACGGAAATCCTCTTCCTGACCGGGGTGGAGCATCTTATACTTGGTGATGGCATCGCAGCCGTTGGATACCATTTCCCGAACAAAGATATCCTTGTCCGAATAAAGCCACCGCTTGATAATGGGCATGATATTTTGCGCATGAATGGAAATGTTGCCGTTTTCTTTGTTCATTGCTTTACCCTCCTGTGCATGGTAAAGGCCTGGTTCCCCTGCCGGGACCCAACTTTGCCTTTCTTTGCCCTATTTTATCACTGGCAGAACTGAATTGCAAGCAAAAATTAGCACTCTCTGCGTTCGAGTGCTAATTTTGATACATCCAACTTCTTCTACTTGCTGTAGGGACTTTTTTTCTTGCCAAAGCACCAGCCGTGATAGGCAATTCCGATCAACATCAGCACGACGGAGACAACGCAAAGGATGTCTGCCAGTGCATCATGGATAACAACATACCGGCTCGTGACCTTGTAACCCAAATAAATGATAAGCCCGGCCGGCGTGCTGAACTGCAGCAGCTTCTTTTTCATACCGAATCTCTTCTTTCTCTATTCCCGCAAAATCCGCTCATTTCTAAGCTGCCTATACCTCTTTGCCATTTTAAAGAGCCCGTTCAGCATAGTAAGGAAAAAGGCTGCCAGCATGCCGGACATAACTGCGCTGGCGGTTTGATTCATCCGGATGAATTCCCAAACGTTGAAAGCCAGGCTGACCAAAAGGAAAGGGAACAGGCAAAGTATAAGCACGATAAGCCGCTTGAGATGATCCATGTGCGAATCCAGATCGCTAAAAATGTCAAAGGCACCCTCTGATGTTTTCTTTCTGAGATAGACCCATTTTTTGAAGGAGCCCACATATTCCGCTCCCGTTTCCTCCATAAAGCGGATATAGGCTATGCTTTCTGGATGGGAAGGCATCTTTTTCAGCCACTCCATGCGGTAGCAGTATTCGCCGGGCGTACCCTCCTTAAAAGTGTACCTTCCAAAACCCACCTCCACAAGATTCAATCCCTTTTCAGCCATTTCGTTCAGCCAGCTAACCTGTTTTTCAAAATCCCAGACAAAGAACAATCTTCTGATTGTGCTGCTCATAGTCCCATTCCTCCCGTGATCTTTTCCCCATTGGTTAAAAGCTCCCGAAGACGGCTGATTTCATAGACAACCGCCTCTTTCCCGCTTGCTGTAATCAGATATTCCTTCTTTCGGCTGTTGCTCTCCCCTGGCAGCGCATCGATCCACTGCTTTTCCAACAGCGTGTTGATGGCACCATACAGCGTTCCCGCGGCTAATTTTACGCGGCCCCGGCTGAGCAATTCCACCTTTTGCATAATGCCGTACCCATGCAGCGGTTCGAACAGGGAAAGCAGAATGTAATACACGGCTTCCGTAAGTACGATATAATCCATGATTCCATCCCCCGTTACTTCGACCTCCGTTATATCGGCTGTCGATATATATTATATCGGAGGCCGATATAATTGTCAACAGGGTTGTTGCATGAAAATTGCTATTTTTTTTATGATCGGATATGATGTAAACGTATGTATGAAATGCCGGAAGGGAAGTAATGCAATATGGATAATATCAGGTTCAGTAAATTAAACACGCAGCGGTTAACGCTCAGGAAGTTTCAGGAATTCGACGTGGAAGCCTTTTTTGCATACAGGCCCGATCCGAAAGTTGCTGCCTATCAGGGGGAAGGCTGGCTCAATTACACTCTGGACAAGGCGAAAGCATTTGTACGGAAACAAATAGACTTTGAGCCAGGTATCCCCGGCACCTGGTTTCAGATTGCCATAGAACTGAAGGAGTCAGGAGAATTGATTGGAGACTTGGGCGTTTATACACTGCCCCAAGATGCAAAACAGGTTGAAATAGGGTTCACATTAAACCCCTCCTACCAGAATAAGGGTTATGGGTTGGAAGCTGTGAAATGCCTGATAGGGTACTTGTTTAGAAGTTTAGACATGCACAGAGTAATCGCCGTTGTGGATGTAAGAAATAAGCCCTCCATTGGCCTGATCGAGAAAATCGGCATGAGGAAGGAAGGACACTTTATTAAAAACTGCTGGGATAAGGGCGAATATACGGATGAGTATTCGTTTGCGCTGTTAAACGAGGAATGGCAGAATTGATATTTCCTACAGCCGCAAATAGGGCCGTCCTGTTTTCAGGACAGCCCTATTGGTATCTGTTTACACAAGAGCACACTTTCAGAGGTAGTACGTTCCTGAAATGCGCAGGGCGGCCCGGCCGCCAAACCGCACCCGGCCCCCGGGCGCCGAAAGGCAGACGCGGTTATACACCCTATCTTCGCCGCCCTGCTCAATGGAAACAGGTTCCCCATTCCACAATCCGTTTTTGAGCAGATAGTATCCAAAGGCGCTGTTGCCGGAACCTGTAGCCGGATCCTCCAAATAGCCAAACTTGGGTGCAAACACCCTGGTATGGGCTATGTTCTGTGTATCAGCACGCTCCATCGAAAAAATCAGAATAATGTCCAGCCCTTGCATCTGGCAAAATGCCTTGAGCTCCTGCTCGTTTGGCCAGAGGGATATCTCCCCGGAAAGGTTCGCCACCGGCACGATCAGCGTTTTCAGGCCCGCGTCAATCAAGTCTAAAGGCAAGGGCGATTGCAGATCATCCTCCCCCGCGGCCAGCGCTTTTGCGATATCCGCCCGGGACAGGGTTACCCTATACTCCCTGGGCAAGGGTGCAGCCACATATACCGCATCCTCCGCCGGGATTTCATTGTACAGCATCAGATCGCCCTTTAGGTTGGTATGCAGCGGAATCTCCTTTTGTAAAAGCAGGGAAGGATTCGCTTTAATCAGCTCATACATGCAGGCAATGGTCCCATGGCCGCAAAAGTCCACCTCGCACTGCGAGGAATAGTAGGTCAAATGATAGCCGCCTTTTTCAGAGGGCCGGCAGTATACCATTTCAGATACAAAGCCTTGATGGGCTTTGGCAATACGAAGCATTTCCTCCGGCGTCAGGGTTTGGCCTTCATTCAAGTACAGGCTGGCCGCAGGGTTGCCCAGGGAAGCGCCGCTCGTAAACGCGTCGGCCTTTTTATATACGTATTCCCTCATGCATTATCCCTCGGCCTTTTGAAGCGCTTCTCTCGCCGTCACAAAAGATGCCACAATCTCCGCCGCACCTTCAATACCCACTGCCGCGCTGTCTATGCTCAGGTGGTGATTCTCCACCTGCCCCCATTTGCCGGTGGCATAGTAGTTGTAATAGCTGGCGCGCTGCTTGTCGGTTTTTAGAACCGTTTCCTCTGCCTTGTCCTCCGGTACCTGATACACTTCCACAGCCCGTTTAACCCGGTCCTTCAAAGGTGCGTGAATGAAGATATTGACCGCCCTGGGATTGTCCCTAAGCACATAGTCGGCGCAGCGACCCACAATCACGCAGGGGCCCTGGCTGGCAATCCTGCGGATGGTATCGAACTGGGCCAGAAAGATTTTATGATTGATGGGCATGTCCATATAAAATTCGCCTGGGCTTTCCCGGAATTGCATGCCCATGACCAATGAGAACAACAAGCTCTTGGTGGGCTTTTCGTCGTGGCTTTCGAACAGCTCCGCACCGATGCCGCTTTCCTTGGCTGCTAACGCCAGAATTTCCTTGTCGTAGTAAGGGATTTGCCATTTCTCCGCCAATAGCTTTCCAACCTGCCGCCCTCCGCTGCCGAATTGACGCCCAATGGTGATGACCGAATACATAGGCGTTTCCCTCCTTTTGCAGGTATCTTTATATGGATAGTATACACAAAAATCTGCCAAAAAGAAAGGAGGCTATGACAAAAGGACTGTCATACCAAACGTATGATGTGTAGAATGATATACTTGCAGAAAGGATATCACAAGACATACATACAAAATCAGTGCAACAGTCCAATTGTGAAAATCCAATATAATCAGGATAGCCGGTTCATAAAATCCTCATAGCCAAAGCGGCGGACTGTTTCAAAAGTGCCGTCCTGCTTATAGAGCACGATATCCGGCAGGTTCATGCCGTTGAACGTGTTTGCTTTGACCATGGTATAAATGGCCATGTCCCCAAAAAGGAGCTTGTCGCCGGGTGTTAATGGGGCATCGAAGGAATAGTCGCCCACAACATCCCCGGCCAGGCATGTCGGCCCCGCCAGGCGAAAGGTGAAAGGCTTTTCCCCCGGCTGCCCCCCTTGAAAAAGAGGCGGGCGGTAAGGCATTTCCAGCACATCGGGCATATGGCAGGTTGCCGAGGTATCCAAAATGGCAATAGGCAGGGTGTTATACACCACATCCACCACCGTTGCGGCAAGGTATCCTGCCTGAAGGGCCACTGCCTCCCCCGGCTCCAGGTAAACCGTCACCTGATAGCGATCCTGAACGCATTTAATCAGCCGGACCAAGCGGTCCACATCGTAGTCCGGGCGGGTGATGTGGTGGCCGCCGCCGAAATTGAGCCATTTCATGCGGGGCAAAAATTCCGAAAACTGTTCTTCCACCGCCTGAAACGTTTCTTCCAGCGCATCGGAATTCTGCTCACAAAGGCAGTGAAAATGCAGGCCCTCGATACCGTCGAGAAGGTCCGGCCGAAACTGCTCCCGCGTTACCCCCAGGCGGGACCCGGACGCGCAGGGATCATACATCCCATGCTCCTGGGTGGAATGGCCGGGATTGATGCGAATGCCGCAGGATACGCCGGCTGCCAGCGCCTGATTTCGAAACCTTTGCCACTGGGTAAAGGAGTTGAAAACCACATGGCTGCACAGGGAGAGCACTTCCGGAAAAGTCTCTTCCTGATAAGCTGGGGAGAAAATATGGGTTTCTCCGCCAAAGTAATCGTGGCCCAGTTTTGCCTCATTCAGGCCGCTGGCGGTGGTGCCCTTCAAATATTGCGCAATGAGGGGATACACCCGAAACATGGAAAACGCCTTTTGAGCCAGGAGGATGCGGCAGCCACTTTTCTCCTGCACATTGTTTAAAATGCGCAGGTTGCGTAAAAGCGCCGCCTCATCCACCACATAGCAGGGTGTTTTTAAAGATGATACTTCAGGAAGCGCGCCCATCATCAGTCCACCAAAACGGGGCTGAAGCTTTCCTGCCAGGGAAGGCCCCACTTGTTCAGCGCATCCATAAAGGGATCGGGATCAAACTGCTCCATGTTGTTGACCCCGGGCCTTACCCACGTGCCGTTCATAACCAGCATGGCGCCGATCATGGCTGGCACGCCGGTGGTATAGGAAATAGCCTGGGAGCCTACTTCCCGGTAGCACTCCTGATGGTCGCAGATGTTGTAGAGGTAATACTGCTTCGGCTTTCCGTCCTTCACACCCTGGAAGATGCAGCCGATATTGGTTTTGCCCACCGTGCGGGGGCCCAGGGAGGCAGGATCAGGCAGCACCGCCTTCAAGAACTGCAGAGGCACAATCTCCTTGCCCTCGTAAAGGATGGGCTTGATGGAGGTCATCCCCACGTTTTCCAGGCACTTCAAATGCGTAAGGTAGCTTTGCCCGAAGGTCATGAAAAAGCGGATGCGACGGATGCCGGGGATATACTTGGCCAGGGATTCGATTTCCTCATGGTGCAGTAGGTACATGTCCTTTTGCCCAATGCTCTCAAAATTGTAAACCCTTTTAATCTCCATAGGCTCTGTTTCAACCCAATGGCCGTTTTCCCAATAGCTGCCCTTGGCGCTTACTTCCCTTATGTTGATTTCGGGGTTGAAGTTGGTGGCAAAGGGATAGCCATGGTCGCCGCCGTTGGCATCAAGAATATCAATCTGATGAATCTCATCAAAGTGGTGCTTCAGCGCATAGGCGGAAAACACGCTGGTTACACCGGGGTCAAACCCGCTGCCCAGGAGCGCCGTAATCCCCGCCGCCTTGAACTTTTCATGATAGGCCCACTGCCAGCTGTATTCGAACTTGGCGGTATCCAAAGGCTCATAGTTGGCGGTATCCACATAAGGCGTTTTGGTGGCAAGACAGGCTTCCATAATGGTCAGGTCCTGGTAAGGCAATGCCAGGTTCAGCACCACATCGGGGCGGAACCCTTCAATCAGCTGAACAAGCTGCCCCACATCGTCTGCATCCACCTGAGCAGTATGGATAACGGTTTTGCCGCCTTGAAGCTTTTCCTTCAGCGCGTCGCACTTAGATTTGGTACGGCTGGCAATCATGATTTCCTGAAACACGTCGCTATTTTGGCAGCACTTGTGAATGGCCACGCCGGCAACCCCGCCGCAACCGATAATGAGCGCTTTTCCCATAATTCGTTCCTCCCTTTATCAATCCTTCGTTTTCAGAACCGTGAGCAAGAGCTCCCTTAGCACCTTCAGCGCCGTGGCGGTGGATGTGCCGCTGGGGTCGTAGGGCGGGGAGAGTTCCATGAGGTCGCACCCCACCACCCGAAGCTTTCTGAGGGAAACAATCGCGCTGAGCAGCGCGCCAAAGCTTACGCCGCCTGCTTCCGGCGTTCCCGTACCGGGGAAGCAGGAGGGGTCCAGCACATCCAGGTCAATGGTCAAATACACCGGCCTTTTATTGATGATGGACACAACGGTTTGCAGGTTGGTAAAATCAAACTTGGTTTGAATGACATGCTCCTTCGCCCACTGAAACTCCTCCCGGTCGCCGGAGCGGATGCCAAACTGGAAAATGCGTCCATCCCCCAGAATGTCCCAGCAGCGGCGCATCACCGTTGCATGAGAAAGGGTTTCTCCCAAATAATCTTCCCGCACATCCGCATGGGCATCAAAGTGCAGCATGTACAGGTCGGGGTACCGCCTGGCCGCTGCCCGCACGGCCCCCAAAGTGGCCAGATGCTCCCCGCCGATCATAATGGGAAGTTTCTTGTCCTGTAAAATGTCATCCGTTTTTTCCTCAATCATGCGCAGCACGGCCTGCACATTGCCAAAGGGCAGGTCAAGATCCCCACCGTCAAAGACGGAAAGGTCCATGATATCCTTATCCTGATAGGGGCTGTAGGTTTCCAGGCCGTAGCTTTCCGCCCGCATGACCCGGCTGGCGAACCGGGTTCCGGGGCGGTAGGAGGTGGTCCCGTCAAAGGGCGCACCAAATATGACCGCCTCCGCCTCGTCATAGCCACTGTCGCACCCCAAAAAGGTGGATACGTTTTTAGTCCAGTTCCGCATCTTCCACGCCCTCCAATAGGGTTTGCACATAGGTTGGCAGCGCGAAGGCGCCCCGGTGCAGATTTGTATTGTAGTATTTGGTTTCAAGGCCAAGCTTTTTCCATTCCCGGGCCCTCAACTCCCTTACCGGGTGATATTCCTTGGAGGCGAACCCGAACAGCCAATACCCGGAAGGATAGGTGGGGATTTGCGCCTGATAGACCCTGGCAATGGGAAAGGACTCAATGATGCGCTTATGCGCCCGCTGCATGGCAATGGCGTCCGCCTGGTAAAAGGGGCTCTCATGCTGGTTGACCATGATGCCGTCTTTTTTCAAGGCCTTATAGCAGTTCCCGTAAAACTCCCTGGTAAAAAGGCCTTCCCCCGGCCCGAAGGGGTCGGTGGAATCCACAATGATCAGATCGTATTGGTCTTCCAGGGGACGGACAAACTTCAGCCCATCCTGGTAATGAATCTTCACCCTGGGGTCGTCAAAATTGCAGGCGGTAAAGGGAAGCCAGGTTTTGCAGGCCTCCACCACCATTTCGTCGATTTCCACCAGGTCTATGCGGCGGATCGATTCATACCTGGTCAATTCCCGCAGGACGCCCCCATCCCCCGCGCCAATGACCAGCACGTTTTCCACCAGCGGATGCACCGCCATGGGCACATGCACCAGCATATCGTGATAGACAAACTCGTCCTTCTCCGTAAGCATCATAAACCCGTCCAGTGTCAAAAAGCGGCCGAACTCCTTGGATTCAAAGATATCAATCCGCTGAAACGGGCTTTGGGCGCTGTAGAGCTGCCTATCCACCCGAATGGACAGTTTCACATCCGGCGTGTGCATTTCGGAAAACCAGAATTCCATGGGCAGCCCTCCTAAATCACATGAATGGTATTCACCGCCGGGTCTTCCGTGCCGGTGAGGGAGCATCCCTTTTCTTTTGCATATTCGATATAGGCAATGATTTCCCCTGTAATTTTTTCCCCGGGGGCAAGGATGGGAATGCCGGGGGGATAGCACATCACAAACTCGCCGGACACGCGCCCGGCGCTGTTCGAAAGGGAGAGGTTTTCCTTATCGGAATAAAAAGCCTCCTGCGGGGTCAGAACGACTTCCGGGTTTACGTATTCATAATCCCACAGCCCGCTGCGGTCCTTTTTGTAGCGCCTGCGGATTTCGGAAAGGGCGCTCACCAACCGTTCCAGGTCCTGCATGCGGTCCCCCACGGATAGGTACGCCAATATGTTTCCGATATCGCCAAATTCTATTTGGATGTCGTACTCGTCCCGAAGCAGATCATACACTTCAATGCCGGCCAGGCCGACGTCCAAGGTGTGGACCGCCAGTTTTGTATCGTCAAAATCAAAAATGGTGTCTCCGTTTATCAGTTCCCGGCCATAGGCATAGTAATCCCCGATGCGGTTGATTTCCTCCCGGGCATAGCATGCCATGGAAGCCACGTTCCGGAAAACTTCCCGGCCGCGAAGGGCCAGATTCCGCCTGGAAATGTCCAGGCTGCTCAGCAGAAGATAGGATGCGCTAGTGGTTTGGGTGAGGTTGATGATTTGCCGCACATGATGGGGGTTGACCTGCTCCCCGCACACCAGAAAGGAGCTTTGGGTCAGCGATCCGCCGGACTTGTGCATGCTCACAGAAGCCATGTCCGCCCCAGCCGCCATAGCGGAGGGCGGCATGTTTTCCCCAAAGGAAAAATGGGTGCCGTGAGCTTCGTCCACCAGCACCATCAGCCCATTTTGATGGGCCAGGCCGGTAATAGCCCTGAGGTTGGAACAGATGCCGTAATAGGTGGGATTGTTCACCACCACGGCTTTGGCCTTGGGATGCTCCCGAATAGCCCGTTCCACATCCTGAAGGGACATGCCCAGCGCAATGCCCAGCCGCGCGCTCACCTGGGGATTGATGTAAACCGGCACGGCGCCGCAAAGCACCAAGGCATTGATAACGCTGCGGTGCACATTCCGGGGCAGTATGATTTCATCGCCCTTTTTGCACACGGAAAGAATCATTGCCTGCACGGCGGAGGTGGTGCCGTTCACCATAAAAAAGGCGTTATGGGCATGAAAAGCCTGGGCCGCCAATTCTTCCGCCTCACGGATTACGGAAACCGGGTGGCACAGGTTATCCAACGGCTTCATGGAATTTACGTCAATGCCCACGCATTGCTGGCCCAGCAGTGCCGAAAGGTCGGGATTACCCTTCCCCCGCTTGTGCCCCGGCACATCAAAGGGCACAATCCGCCTGGTTTGAAACTCTCTCAAAGCCTCCACAATCGGCGCCCTGTCCTGGGGATTTTTCTCCATCTCATTTCCCCCTTTGGTAGATGTTGGAGCCGGAGAACACTTCGATCATTTCCTTGCGCAAATTGGTGGTGATATCCAGCCGCATTTTGGGCGGAAGCTCGTAAATGTCCGTGTTGAAGAGGTAATTTTGCAAATCTACCTCTTTTATAAGCATTTTGGTGTGAAACAGATTCGACTGGTACACATTCACGTCAATGGCATCGTACCGTTCAAGGGTCTTGGGGTCAATATAGTCCTGGATGGATGTGATGTCATGGTCTATAAACAGCTTATTACCCTTTACATCCCTTGTAAAGCCACGAACCCTGTAATCCATGGTGATGATGTCCGAATCAAAGCTGCCGATCAGATAATCCAGTGTGGAAAGCGGCGTGATCTCCCCGCAGGTGGCCACGTCAATATCCACACGGAAGGTGGCAATAGCGGTCTCCGGGTGAAATTCGGGGTAGGTGTGCACCGTCACATGGCTTTTGTCCAGATGCGCAACCACCGTATCGGGTTCCAGCCTGGACAGCATGGATTCCTCCGCAATCAGGAAGGTGACGCTGGCCCCCTGGGGCTCATAATCCTGCTTGGACACATTCAGCACATGGGCGCCGATCATCTCCGTCAGCTTGTGCAGGATGCTGGTGAGCCGTTCCGAATTATATTGTTCGTCAATGTAGGCAATATAATCCCGCTGCTCCCGGGGGGTTTTTGCGTAGCACACATCATAAATGTTAAAGCTCAATGCCTTTGTCAGATTGTTGAACCCATAAAGCTTCAGCTTGTCCTGCATCATTGCATCGACCTCTTTCTTGAAGAATTAAAAAAACACGCGGAATGATGTTCAATGCAACATCAACCACGTGCGTCATACGCAAATTGCCCGGAAACCCATGGACATAAATTGCCCATCTTTCCCGTACGGCACAGCATTTTCAGAGTCTATATAGCCTTACACTTTTAATACTCTTATTGACTATTCACAAGTGGTTATGCCGCAAGGCATACTGGTTATAAAGTAACCAACTTATAAATTGAGCTTTCGCCCCATCAATAAGGCAACAAAAGTTGCCAATCGGCATTAGACCTGGCTGTCCGTATGGCCTTTTCCCCTCCCGGAATTTCCCATGGAGGCGGTCTATTCGGTTGTAGGGCTGAGCGGTAAACCGTACAGCCTGAAACGCGATATAAGATATCATGATATAAACAGTTTGTCAATGGTCAATTTTGCCGGAATAAATACATCCGTATCACAATGTGCAATCACCTGGAAAATTTGTAAAACTGTTTGACAAAGGCTGCATTTTAAGCTCATTTTTTGTTGATTTTTTCGCATTGGGGTAGTATAGTAGAAAAAAAGTAATTTTCTTCTTGTAAAGCTATGCGCCTTCCATTTTGATGAACGGTTCTATTTCCATACAGAGGATGAAAAATGATGATATCTATCAAATATGCACGCATCCTCCTTTTGCTTCTATCTATTCTTATACTAACTGCCTGTGAATCAAAACCCCAATTGCCAGCCGAGCCCACGGATGCCCGCATCACCGATGAGGCTGGGCTCAGTTTTCGCATCACCTGGAAGGAATATTCGGGGCGCGGAGAAGCAATCCGGAAAATCGTCGACTCATATGATGACTTAACCGCCGGCTCCTCTCCCGTATCGCTTTTGGGGGGCGACGAGGACATGGCCGCCCTTCAAACCGCACTGGAAACCAATTTCCAGACCGTTTATATGCTTCCCTATCGGTTGGTGAAATATTTCGGTGCCAAGGGCTATTTGATGGATTTGAGCGGCACATTTAAAGATATGCAAAATACGTTTTACCCCGAGGTGTGGGATTTGGGAACGGCGGACGGCGTAACCTACGGCATTCCCTGGCTGGGGCACTCCATGTGCCTGATATACAATAAAGACCTCCTGCATGAAGCGGGGGTTGACCCAGGTTCCATCAAAAGCCTGGACGCACTGGTTGAAGCCATCATGCAGGTGGAAAGAGAAACTGACGCGAAGGGAATCGGCCTTGTAGGGGCTGACAGCAACGACCTTTCCTGGATGGTCAACCAGTTTGTTTACGGGTTTGGTTCCGCCCTTGTAAGCGAAGACGGCGAAAGTGTAGCCGTCAACAATGAAAAAGCGAAAGCAGCCATCCTGTTTTACAGGGATGTGCTGGGAAAACATGCCCAGCCCACATGGCTTGATGACACCGGCGTGGAAGTGATGACGCACTTTCGCAGCCAGGAAGTCGCCTTTGAAATTCAGGGAATTTGGGGCGTAACGGATATACAGAAAAACAGCTCCCCTTTTGATACGGGCATTATCGCCCTGAAAGACATTGGCCTTGCCGCCGAGGTAGGGCCTATGATGCTGTCCATTCCCGCAAGCATGCCAGAAGAAGTGAAAGAAGAAGCCTTCCGCTTCATCCGCTACCTGATATCCCAAGAAGCGCAGGAAAAAATCATGAACGGCGAGTACAGCCCGGAGCGGGACGCCTATTATCCTTTCCGCACGCCGATTCGCACAGATATGGCCGGCAGCCAGATTTTTAAAGCTCATCCCGAATATTTGCTGTTTGTGGAAGGGTTTCAAAACCCCAGCATCGATGTACCGGTGCCAAAATGGCAAGCGATCAAAGACGGCCTGTACGAGCCGGGGCTGAGCCAGGTCATGCGCGGCAACATGACAGCAGACGAGTTCCTGCAATCCATTGAAACGGAAGGAAATAAAATTCTGAGCGGTCAATAAGGCGGTTTTGAGGGAAGGAAAGGAAGAGCCGATATGAAGGTATTAATTGTTGACGATTCAAAAACAGACGTCGCCCTGCTCTGCAGCATGCTGAAGGATTATGACTTATTAACGGCTTATGACGGCGTGGATGCGATCAACCTGATTGAAAAAGATCCGGACATCGGCATTATGATCCTGGACCTGAACATGCCCCGTATGAATGGGTTTGAAGTTTTGGAGGAAATCGGAAAACATCCTGAGTACAGAAAAATTGCAACCTTGATCCTTACAAATTATGATGAAATAGATAACGAAATCCGGGGTCTGGAGCTTGGCGCGTTGGATTATATTCGAAAGCCGTTGAACCTCCGGTCCCTTCGCAAAAGGGTGGAGCTTCATACCAATCTCAAAAATACCCGTCAATCCTTGGAACAGCACAATCAGATTCTAGAAAGAGCGGTGCAGGAACGGACCAGGGAACTGAACTTGACAAGAGACGTAACCATACACGCCCTGGTAGGCCTTTTGGAGGCCAGGAATATTGAATCCAGCAATCATACGAGAAGGACGCAGTGGATGATGAAAATGCTGTGCGAGCATTTGCGGCAAAAAGCGCCCTTTCAAAGCATATTGACCGAAGCGTATATCAATGAACTGTTCAGCACCGCGCCGCTACACGATATCGGCAAGGTGGGCATACCGGACTGTATTCTTTTAAAGCCGGGCAGGCTGACCCCGGAAGAGTTCGAAATCATGAAAAAGCACACGACTTATGGTGTTGAGGCCCTCAACTATGCGAGGAGTGAAAGCGGAAGGTTGTCCTTTATTCTCACCGCTATGGAAATAGTGGGAACCCATCATGAGAAATTTGACGGTTCGGGCTATCCAAACGGCCTGAAAGGGAAGGAAATCCCCCTCTCCGGCCGGCTGATGGCCATTATTGACGTATATGACGCTCTGGTAAGCGAACGGGTGTACAAGCCCGCATACTCGCAAGGGGAAGCACTGGAGATTATCGCAAAGGAACGAGCCCGTCACTTTGATCCCGATATTGTGGACGCGTTTTTTGAAATTCAGGCGGACATCAGGGAAATTTCCAGCCGATTTAATCCTCAGGCCTAAAGGAGTCCCAACATGAAGGCTGCAAGAAGCGGGATCATCTTATACATTTTTTCACTTCTTTTGTGTGGTGCCTTAATAAGCGGATCGGCGCTTATGCCTGTCCGTGCCTTGGCAAGCCCGGCGGACATCGGCCTTACACAGGCTGAAAAGGATTTTATAAGACAGAACCCCTCCATTCGCCTTGGCGTCGACCCAACGTTTATCCCCTATGAATTTATTGATTCCAACGGGGAATACAAAGGAATTGCTGCTGATTACATCGACTTGATATGCCAAAGGACCGGGCTTACCATGACGGCCGCAAAGGGCCTTTCTTGGTCGGAAGCTTATGAAAAGGCTGTTGAAAGAGAGTTGGACGTGCTGCCCTGCGTGTCAAAAACGGAGGAAAGAGAGCAGTACTTCCTGTTTTCCGATTCGTATTATACCTTTCAAAGGGTTATTTTTGTAGACGCAAGCAACCGCACCATCAAATCATTTGAAGACTTGACCGGCAAACGGGTCGCCGTTCAGGTGAATAGCTCCCATCACGGGTTTTTGAAAACCTATGACACGCTGGAACTCAGCCTTTACACCACAGTGGAAGAAGCGCTTCAAGCGGTTTCGGCCGGGACGGAGACTGCATTTGTCGGCAACCTGAGCACATCCAGCTATCTTGCCAAGTCCTTGGGCATCACAAATCTGAAATACATCACCATACAAACCGAGAAGCCCCAAGCCCTTTATTTCGCAGTGCGGAATGACTGGCCGGAATTGGTCTCCATCATCAACAAGGCTTTGAAAAGCATTGGAAAAGAAGACAGGAACACCATCAACAACAAGTGGATCGACATTGAACAAAATGCCGACTATTCGGGAATTATCAGAACTGTGGTAATCGCAGGGGCAATTATCGCCCTGATCACGGCGGTCTCCTTCTTTTGGATCGTCCGGCTGAGAAGGGAAATCGCCATACGGAAAAAGACGCAGGAAGCTTTGAAAGTGGCCAAGGAGGAGGCGGAGCAGGCCAATCAAATCAAGTCTTCCTTCCTGGCCAGGATGTCCCATGAGATCAGAACGCCTCTGAGCGCCATTATGGGCATGGCCTACCTGATGAAAAAGACGGAGCCCACCATAACTCAGGGCATCTATCTGGACAAGCTGACGCAGGCTGCCCGGAACATGCTGGATATCATCAACGATATACTGGACTTTTCCAAAATTGAATCCGGCAAAGTCGAGCTTGAAAGAGTAGCCTTTGATTTGGATACGGTGCTGAAGCGGGTCATCAACATTATCTCGGTCAAGGTAGAGGAAAAAGGCATCGATTTTGCCATGGAAAAGGCCCCTGATATGCCGGTATTCTTTATCGGTGATCCCGTAAGAATCGAGCAGATTCTTTTAAACCTTGTCAATAACGCCGTCAAGTTTACCGAAAAGGGAGGGGTTTCCCTTTCCGTCCAGCCGGATGGGAAAGAGGGCAATCTGTATCAGATTGCGTTCAGCATTCGTGATACAGGTATCGGCATGCATAAAGAGCAGGTCGACCGGCTGTTCATCCCCTTTGATCAGGGCGATTCCAGCATCAGCAGGCGTTTTGGCGGCACCGGACTTGGGCTGTCCATTGTAAAAAGCTTTACGGACCTGATGGGCGGAAAGATAGAGGTGCACAGCGTGCTTCATGAAGGCAGCACATTCATCATCCGCCTCCCGCTGGAAGCAGACGAAAGCAAATCACAAATCGGCATCAAAAAAATGGCGGCAGACTGCTTTTGCAACATTCATGCCCTGGT